>JABDDM010000028.1 GCA_013287605.1 Ignavibacteria bacterium
AATTATGAATAAAGTTTTCACACTTTTGGCGTGAACGGGAATGATGGACAGGGAACAGTGGAATTTGGCTCGGAATCGATGGTGCCAGGCTAAGAATTATGAATAAAGTTTTCACACCTCAACCACAGACCCAATTTTTCCTTGCCCCGGGATGCTGCTTCCCGAGCTTTTTCCTTTCCCTGTACCCAATTCCCTGTTCACTGGACCCGTGACAGATTTAATAAAGATTCTACTAATATGCTGGTAGAATCCTAACGGTTTATGCTTATATTCGAGTCTTGACTCAGCACTTCCACTGGGAATCTGGGACAAGAGGAGAATAAACATGATGCGAGATTACCGGGACAAACTCCGTGAAGTCCTAGATGATATTCATGGACGCGAAGGTACTACGCGTTATCGCATAGCTAAGCTTTCGGGCATCAGCGAGCAGACGCTGTCGAATGTGATGCACAAACGGCGTAATTTATCGATGGATGCTTTGCAGAAGCTTCTTGACAGTCTGGGTTATGATATCCAGTTCTTGCCGAGAAGTGAAGCAAGCAAAGTCGAGAGCCGGCCTCAGATTCCTGCTAATTAATGTTGCCTGGGCGAGTAGTGAGCGCCTAAGCTGCACCGAAGCTTGACTTAATCGGTATCGTTAGTCGGGAGGAAAAATTAGAACATTTCCCCCGTGAGATTCCTATTTTGTTCGAACGATGAATAACCCGCATCAAACTGCGGCGTCGTAGAGCTGTCTAAATTTTTGAAGATCTTCCCAAGCGCCTTTTTTCCAATCAGGGTTGCGAAGCAGTGCGGCCGGGTGATAGGTCACCATCACGCTGATCCCATGAAGATCATACACATTCCCGCGCATCTTCGCTAATGTCGCTGTCTCGAGCTTCAATAAATTCATTCCAGCCACCCGACCAAAACAGATGATGAACTTCGGCTGAATGAGTTCGATCTGCTTCCAGAGGTAAGGTTCGCAGGCAGCTACCTCTTCTGGTTTTGGATCGCGATTGTTCGGGGGACGCGATTTGAGAATGTTGGTGATGAATACTTCGTCGCGCGAAAAGTTAACAGCTTCGAGCATCTTCGTAAGCAACTGTCCGGCGCGTCCAATAAAAGGCTCGCCGGCAGCGTCTTCGTCGGCGCCTGGAGCTTCTCCGATGACCATCACTTTTGCCTTTGCAGATCCAGTGCCAAAGACAAGCTTGGTCCGCGTTGCGCCAAGAGCGCACTTCGTGCAATCATGGATAATCTCCTTCATCACGTCGAGAGAAGTAGCTTGTCGCCACGCCTCTGAATTGTAGGGAGCAAGCTTCTCTTCAAGTTCTGCAATTCTGAGCGTCGAACTGACGGGTGCCAAAACCTCCTTTGTAGTTTCGGTCACGCTTGCTGTGGTGATCGGTTGATTCCGTTTTGCAGGTACGTAGCTGATGACCTCACCGAATTGCGAAGCTTGTTCGCGAACAAAGATCTCGAGTTCGTCAGCTAATGACAAGGGTTTCTCAGGCATGGTTATGATCTCGGCAAAAGCAATTATGGCAGGCGCATGATACTGGCGAAAATTTCGCGAGCGCTATCTTCCTTCGACATTAATGGCAGTTCTATCTTCGTCCCCGCGCGCTGAAAGATCGTCACTTTGTTCGTATCGACACCAAAACCTGCACCGATCTCGTCGGCGCGATTGAGAACGATCATGTCAAGATCCTTTTCAAGCAGCTTGCTTTCGGCGTATGACTCTGCGCTATTGCCGGTCTCCAGCGCGAAACCGATCACGCGCTGATCGGGACGCTTGATCTTCGCGATCTCGCGTAAGATGTCGGGTGTGTTCTGAAGTTCGATCTTGAGCTTACCGTTTTCGTCTGAAATGTCGCGCTTTTTAAGTTTTGTCTTGCTCTCATGCGCAGCGCTGAAATCGCTGACTGCGGCATTCATGATGATGATGTCAGCATCTTCGATTTCATTGAAGACTGCTGCCATCATTTCGTCAGCGGTCTCGATATCGATCCGACGTTTATTGCCGTTCGTGCGAATGGGCGATGGTCCCATGATGAGCACGACGTTGGCACCGAGTCGCTCGGCAACTTCAGCCAGTGCTGCGGCCATCTTGCCACTCGAGCGATTGCCTATGAAGCGCACTGGATCGATTGCTTCAAATGTAGGTCCACCCGTGATCAGAACAGTCTTTCCAAATAGTGGAAGATGCTCGCTCGCGCGCTCGAGGATTTGCTGGAATCGAATGACCAGCGCCTCCGGTTCGAGCATTCTGCCCTGACCGATGAGCCCGCTGGCAAGCAAACCGGATGTTGGATCGATCACATAAACACCGGACCTGCGCAGCACCTCAAGATTCTCCTGCACCATTGGCTGAAGCCACATCTCTTCGTCCATCGCAGGTGCAAGCACAAGTGGCGTCTCGCGAGGGAGTGCAGACGCGAGGAGCGTTACCGGATTGTCGTAGATACCAGCGCGAAGTTTTCCAATCGTCGTCGCGGAACAAGGTGCGATAAGCATCGCACTTGCCGAACGACCGAGCCTGATGTGCCATGTGCCACTGTCCTTCTTCGAACCTTCTCTTGGCAAAACTGACGTAATGACCTCTTCATGTGTCAATGCGCTGAAAGCTAGCGGAGTCGCAAAGCGTTGCGCACTGCCCGTTAGCGCGGTTGTGACCGTGGCTCCAGCGCGCATTAATTCACGAGCAATCATCGGCGCTTTCACAGCGGCGATTGAGCCGGTGACTCCTAGAATGATCTGTTTTCCTGTAAGCAAATGGTGCATTGGCCAACAAATATGGTGAATTCAGCAGGGCTTTCACCCAAGAACCCGATCGCGGGTTTTGGCAAGCCTTTTGTAACAACCATAAATAGATGAAGGCGCCTTCGAAATCGAAGGACCAAAATGGTGAATAGAATGGAGAAAATAAGTATCTGAGCGCAGAGCTATTTCTGCAAACGGTATGGGGCCAATCAAATAAGATAAATCAGTAACGAAATATCTGGCAGCCAAACACAAATAGGAGCAGAAGCGAGAAAAAATACGGTAGAGAGCTGCCCAAGTGAGGTGGTACACCTCAGATCATAGGACATAGGGCGCCGGTCCAGGCATAAACAGCCTCGTCTCAAGCAGACGAGGCTGTTTATGCACAAGCCTAAGTAGTGGGCAAGTCTGCACATCCTCGTATATTGATGATTCCTTCTGGTTCGTCTCGTCAACGAAAACTCAACAAGGATGACAATTCGACTTCTCTGCTTGGTCGGCTTCCCGATAATACTACGCATCGCCATCGTTCGCGCGCAAACTCCGCAGCCCGCTATGTCTGTGCCCAGCTTGCGTGAGGACCGCTACTATGATCGTACATATCTGAGTGTTGATGGCTCGCTGATACTCTCAATCCTTCCTGCGCCCGATGGTTTTTATTTTGCCTACGTCTCGCCAGCTGGACCAGGGGTTCATCTCGATCACATGCTAATCAATTCGCAGGGCTTCGGTCCAGGATTTTCGTTTGGAGCTGGAATCGATCTGCCAGCCTGGAAAGAATACAAATTTCTAGCAAACGTCGGAGTCCGTTATGAATCAGTTCGCCACGCAGAATCTGAACCAGTCCAAAACGAGAATGCTGTAAACGATGTGCGAGGCTATGCATTAACACTTTGGTCAGCGGCAGTTGAGTTCGCGATCCGCCGATCAGTGACAGAGAGTTTTTATGTTCAAGCGGGCTTTGCTTCGAGTTACTATCTGCAGGATTATTTTTCGGGCTACAGGCACGTAGCGACGATCAGTATTGATATCCCAGAGCAAACGAGCAGGTACTCTTACAATCCACAGCGCTATGCCTTCACGTTGGGCGGCGGATTCCTAGTGCCACTAAGCGGACAAAACATCTTTGCTGTTGGCATCAATGCTCACTTTCCGCTCTCGCAACTATACTTTGGAGTCACACAGGATGACTACGACAATTCAAAAGTCGCGCAGGTGAAACTTTGGTCGTTCGATCTAACGCTGTCCTATAACATCCCTCTCGGAGGCTCGCCGAGACATACAGGCGAAGCGCCTACCGAATAGCTGTCAAGTAAAGACTAAACGACCGATCCGCAGAACTTGCACTTGTGTGCAGCAATTGGTATCGTCTCAATACACTCGGGACAGGTTTTCGTTGGCAGGACTGGTGCTTCTCCCTTCTTTGGAATGAATGCCTTTGCGATCAAGAAGACGACGTATGAAATGATCAGGAAATCGATGATCGTACCGAAGAGATCGCCATATGAAATTGCGGTTTCGCTGATCTTCCCGGCGGCATCTGTGGATGTTTTGAGTACCAGCTTCGCAGTTCTCCAATCTCCAGCAGGTAAGAAGAGACTGATGATCGGCATGAGAAGATCACCAACAACCGCAGCGACCACTTTGCCGACTGCCGCACCGATGATCACACCGACCGCCAGTGCAAGTGCGTTCGTTGTAGTGAGAAATTGCTTGAATTGTTTGATCATAGTTTTGAGGGGTTGCAAAGGTGGAAGAATCAGAACACGTGCTCATGCTCTCTGACAAAGATAGTCAGCGAAGGACCATAATTCAAGCTGTGCCCACAAATAAGCCTTCACTCCAAAGAAGTGAAGGCCGTGTCGGCAAATCATCCAGAACCCCCCGGCGTCTGAAACACTATTTGCCAAACGTCCTATTTGACTATTATGTAATTGAGGAACGAGCCGGCGGGTGGTGCGGAGGTGAACGCCACGGTAAAGCTCACGCCGGGTACACGTGAGGTGATATACATAGGGTAGTATCCTGCCGTGGCTGTTCCTTGATCGTATGTCAGAATAATAGAGCCAGTTGCGGAGACGTTGCTATTGTTGATCGTCTGAGTCAGTGAGTTGGTGGTCGCAACTTGCCCAGCAAAAGGATTTGCGCCGTTTGCGCTAAGCGTCGTTAGTGTTGTAGTCCCGTTGATGGTAGCATCATTCACATTTGTAATGTTATTATCTCCCATGCTGAGATTGCCCAACACCGTTCCGCCTGAGGTAGGCAGGAACGGGCCACCCCAGAACAGGGCACCCGTCCCATCGTTGGTCAGCACTTGATTCGCACCGCTTGCCTGACCGATGGGCCATGCATAGCTGATCCCACGGATTGCCGTAATGTCACCGCTCGAGTTGACCTGAAACTCGTTGCCAGATCCCACGCTGAGTAGCGAAGCTGGGGAGCTTGAACCAATGCCGATATTGCCCCCACTATTTGCAAGGACAATATTCTTCCAACCCCCGCCCTGCTCGATCGCGTTGATCTCATAATGATCGTTAACAATTCTTGAGATCGAGAGCATCATTCCGCTGAGCGGACCGTCGTTCGATTCAAGTATCAGCGGCGAGCCGTTGCTCGATTTTGGACCATCGATGACCTCAAGCATCGAGCCGGAGTAAGGCAGTCCACCAATGCCAGCACCACTTCCGTTGTTCTGGATTACGTTTGAAGCTTCCCAGGCATTATGGCCTGCCGCTCCATTCCAGAAGAGTGTTTGTCCTGAAGTGCCAACTCCAACAAATCCTGCAATCGGATTGCCGGGAGGCGGTGTTGGAAATGAATAGGTCAACGGTCCTGTCATTCCTGCTGGAGGCCGGATCATGAAGATGTGTCCAGGCAAACCGTCGTCGAGGATGAAGCTCTGTGCTCCGATGATACGGTTCTGGCCTGTTACCGTTCGTGAGGCTCCAAAGATGATGACGGTCGCTGCAAGGAGAAATACAAATCGTCTCATGGGAAATATTGGGAAGTATGTGCAATCAAATCTTTTGACTTTCACACTAGATCAGAGCAAATTTCGACTTTGCCCAACGGTTGTGGCGCCCAGGCCGATGATGAGCACGCGATAATTTTGAACCCGGCCGATAAGGAGTCCTCCCGGCGTTGGTCCATCATCGCTACTCTGACAATCGAGTGGCTCGAAAGACGGACTGCAAATATAATAAAAATTTGTCTACAGACAAAGGTTGTCCGTAGGGCAATAAAAGATTTGGGACCAAAAAAACCCGCAGCCAGTGGTGCGGGATTCTGCCAAAGAGCTAAAACCTTAGTCGCGCTCGCGATAGCGCCATTCGAGCTTGTCGTTATTGAACTCCTCGAGTGCTTCAAGCGTCGGCTTTCCCATCTTGTCGATCTCGAGAGAGATCTTCATTTGGTCAAAATTGGTCGCTTCCATCTCATCGTCCTCGTCCATATCGACAGGTACGAGCGTTGAAATCCGCTGCTGGTATTCCTGCTTGATTTCATCATTGATCTGGCGGGCACGACGCGCGGTGATCGCGATCGCCTGATAGATCGAGCCACCGCGATCAACCATTTCCTGCAACTCGACCGGCTGAACACTTTTTTTCTGTTTATCGACTACTGCCATAGATCTTCCCAGAGAATATATGAAACGGGTCGGCGAACGCGAATTCGTCGTAGGAGCCAAACAACACCGTCCGTTCAGGAGAGGTTCTTCCAGTTCTAGAGTGCGCAAAGCTCAGCGTTGACGACCAAATACGAAGGAATGGCATGGATTTTCCAAGTCAGAAGGCGGGCGACACTAGGCGGTGGCTCACGAATTTACACTCTGGCGGCTCAATTCCGTCGGTAATCAACTCAAAACTATGCTGACAATATTCAATTTGAAACGAGGATTCTGGTATACGATCAATATCGTAATCTTGCTTATGGCGGGTTCGCTTCCAGTCGTTGCGCAGACAGGTAGCTCAGGGACAGGCTCGGGTACAAGCGTGCAGCATACTACGAGCAGTACAACCACGACTACCGATGTGCCGTCGACAGGTGACACGAACACCGGACTTCTGATCGGCATTGCCGCAGTCGTGTTGCTCATCCTGATCGTCGTAATGGTGCGTGCATCAAGTAAGAGCACGACGCGCACGACCGTGATCAAGTAGGCGAAGCAACGATCACTCAGTTTGGAGCGAATGGATCTCAGATCCATTCGCTCCTTAGTTTTGTCCGTACTTTTGAAATTCGCAAAATGCTCCGTATCCTTCTTGCGAGTTCATTGTGCTTACCTGACTCATATGAAGCTGATCTTTTGTCTCTCCGCTCTGCTCGCTCTTCTGCTTACACGAATTGATACTGCAGTCGCACAGAACTTCGATCGTAAAGATTTGTGCAGTTCGTGCAAAGCGTGTGACGATTTTTATCAATACGCCAATGAAGGCTGGCTTGCCCAGCACCCGATACCCGACGACCATTCGGAGTGGGGACACTGGGACGAGATCATCGACCGTAACTTGGATATTCTGCATCAAATCCTCGACAACGCAAGTGCGAATGTTCGGAAGGGTCTTGCACAAAAAGGATCGATCCAGCAAAAACTTGGAGATTATTACTCGAGCGCGATGGACACCTTGGGACGCGAACGAGCTGGAGTGTGGCCGCTCAAGGCTGAACTCGACCGGATCGATCAGATCGTGACGCTTACCGATCTCAGAAAGGTAGTTTCGCATTTGCATCCGATCGGCGTGATGGTGCTCTTCGAATTTGGATCCGATATCGATGCGAAGAACAGCAGCCGCGTCGTAGCATCATCTTGGCAGGGTGGTCTTGGATTGCCGGATCGCGAATATTATTTCAAGCAGGACTCAGTTTCAAAAGCGTTGCGCGATGGTTATCTTACTCATGTCGCTCACCTGTTCATGCTCTCAGGACGTGATTCCATCTGGAGTTTCGCGCACGCACGTATTGTCCTGGATATCGAGACCTCGCTTGCACGCGCTTCGATGGCACTCCCGGAGCAACGCGATCCCGATTCCACCTATCATGATTTCAAGATCAATGATCTCGTAGCGCTTACCCCGCATTTCTCCTGGCCGGACTATTTCAAGGAGATCGGCTCGCCGGGACTTGGTGAAGCCCTCGTTGGCCAGCCGCAGTTTATGCACTCCATGGATTCGCTTCTTGCGGCTCGATCGATGGATGACTGGAGAGCCTATTTCAAATGGCATCTTCTCAAGAGTGTCGCCGATAAGCTCGACGCTCGCTTCGATCGCGAGAACTTCAGGTTCGAGCAAATGCTCTACGGCGAGAAGGTGCAGCTACCATTGTGGAAGCGAAGAGTTCGCGCGACGGATCGCGCATTGGGTGAAGCACTTGGCCAGGAATATGTTAAGGTCGCATTCCCGCCAGAAGCGAAATCGAATATGCTGAGAATGATCGCAAACCTGCGAGAGGCCCTCCGCGCCGATCTCACAACTCTCGATTGGATCGGCGAAGCAACTCGCAAAAAGGCGTTGGACAAGTTGAACGCGTTCGTGCAGAAGATCGGCTATCCCGATCATTGGCGTGATTATACTAAGCTCAAGATCGATAACGGTCCGTTCGTGCTGAATGCATTCCGCGCACGAAAATTTGAGTTCGAGCGGCAACTGGCGAAGATCGGCAAGCCAGTCGATCGGACCGAATGGGGAATGACGCCACCCACGGTCAACGCCTACTACAATTCTTCGATGAATGAGATCGTATTCCCGGCTGGTATTCTGCAGCCTCCGTTCTTTGATGCAAAGAGTGATGACGGTTATAACTATGGCGCGATCGGCGCGATCATCGGCCACGAAATGACGCACGGCTTTGACGACGAGGGGGCCAAGTTCGATGCGAAGGGCAATCTCGTAAACTGGTGGGCACCTGAAGATCTTAAGCGATTCCAGGAGAAGTCACAATGCGTTGTCCAGCAATTCAGTGGTTTCACAATCGAAGATTCCATTCATTTAAAAGGCGAACAAGTCGTTGGCGAGAGCATCGCAGACTTAGGCGGTGTAACGCTCGCATACAATGCATATATGAAGTCGCTGGAAGGGCAGCCGAGACTAACGATCGACGGCTTTACGCCCGAACAGAGATTCTTCATCGGCTGGGCCCGCGCCTGGGGTTCGAACCTGCGTCCGGAGTTACAGCGAATCCTCGTCTTTACCGATTTCCATCCGGTCAACTACTTCCGAGTAATCGGACCGCTCTCCAACTTTCCGCCTTTCGCCGCCGCATTCCACTGTGCAGATACAGATCGCATGGTCCGAAAAGCTGGGGACCGCTGTGTGATCTGGTAGGGCTGAGCAACATGCCGAGTCGAGTGTGTGAAAACTTTATTCATAAACTTTGCTCTTTTTGATTCATTTTGGATGGGTCGGTAGATTGGGAGTTCATAATTAGCACTTTTCTTTATGAATATTGCAGGTCTAACCTGACTCTGCAAACGGTTATCAGGTCACACTGCGGCTGTAATCGCCACTTCTTCTAAGTTTGCCATATTGAAGGGAGGTGGTAAGAACTTGTCGGTTGGAAACGAGGGTAATATTACGCCGCCGATCTTGGTGCCAAAGTTTTTTGAATACAGAATGCCTCGGCTTGTTCCCAGAGAAATATTTATCAGGCTTCTCATAAAATCCGTTGGTGGTGTAAATATCTTCCCTTCAACGAAAGGCTCAAGGTTGACGGTGTGGAACTGAAACCGAATGTGGGCGCTGAGAACATCTTGCGGCGTCCCAATCTCCTCTTCGGTAGCTACGCCCTTGACAAAAACTGAACAGAGCATAAAGGTAAAGTCCTTTGCCGCATTGAACTTCATTGAAACATTGAATCCAAATTGAATCTTGGGATTGGCGGGTGGCGGATCAAGGTCGTGGTAGCCGTACTCGATAACCTCGATCTGCTGTAGAAGATAACCCGGGCCCGCTGCTTGTGCCTCTACTTGCTCGCTCATGAGTTATTTTGCTCTGTTACAATGAAGTCCTCGATCCCCACCCATTTTAGGTCCTCCCGTTTAGACGAAGGGGAGAAAGTTTTCGGGGTTTTCATTTTCGAACCGAGAAACCAATCAATCTTACTGCCTTGCACTTCGGGTAGCCCCACATTGGTCTCAATGTTTCCGAAAGTCTCAACGCGGAGAGACTTACGGTCTAGCGCATTCTTAAAATTCCGGTTATAAGTCTTGGCAACGTCCACTAAATAAAGAAGCCGTTCCGCGTTCTGAACCAACTGCTCTTCGTAATCAATTGGAGTTACCAAAACGTCCGTATCTAATGCAACTTCAAATTTGGCGATGGTTTCGAGCGTCAAATTAATTCCGAGTCCATTGAGCACTCTGCTCAAATAGGGTGCCTTGACCCCCATCCGGTCTGCCAGATCCACCTGCGAGAGCCCAAGAGCATCCTTAAGATCAATAATGTAGTCCAGTATACTAAGCTTCTTTTTCCTGAGCTTATCAGCAACTAGTTCTTCTGTTGTTTTCTGCTTCATTGCAAGTAATCTTCCAAGTCAACAATGTCCGCAAGTTCTCTAGTATCTGCACTAAAAAAACCTAAACCTGCTTCATCAAAATAGTAGTCCAACACCAAACAAGCTTCAATCGCCAGATGAATTTCCACATTCGTAAGCACTAAGCCCCTCAGGCGATCATCAAACTCCCAAGACCCTTCGTAGCCCTGCTTATCAAATCCATTAAGAAGGACCACTGTGCGCCATTGCGGATAAACAAAACAGAGCTGTCGCAACCCAGTATCGGTATCCGATCCAGGAATTGCAAGCAAGTGAGGCAAAGTGCTGCTCGACTCATCACGAAAGAACTCCTTCTTGAACCGCTGAGCACGTAAGCGCCCGTTTGGCAGGATTTGGAGCCGAGTATCCTGCTCAAGTCTTAAGAGAACATTTTGAACCATTGGGAATTCATCATGATCCTCAAAATTGTTGCAAAACTCGTGAGGCTCAGAAATTACCTTGTCTCTACGGAACAGTTCATAGATCGCACCGCGCTTAGTTTGCAATTTAAGTCGGAGCTGGGTTGAATTTGGGAGCACGCAGATAACATAAAAGTTAATTGGCTGGACCCCATTCGCCCTAATAAGTTAACTAATAAGTTAACATATTCGGTTCCACGATTTACCCCATGGACTAAGTTTGGAGACGAAAATGGACAGAATGGGCCGCTGGCAGTCGTATTGCACACTTTGGTTTTGAGGCCTATGTAAACTGGCTAAACTCCTGCTATGTCTAGTAATTTAAAATGCGACTGCCACCCAGAATGGTTGCGGCGATAAAATGCTTTTCTGACAAGTAGAATTGATATGTGCGGAGCTTAGCAACATAATTAAACACAAAATAGCGCAAAAATAGTTCCAAAATAATGAACATTTGACCCTATTCTCGCTGCCTTACGGCGATATTTCTGGCCCCTATTCTTATTTCGTACTTCCCTCAAAAATCAACTTCTCAACTTCGCCAATCGCCTGATCTAGGTCGTCATTGATCACTCGATGATCATACTGTTCGGCCATTTGCATTTCCATTGATGCGCGGTCGAGTCGGCGTTGGATTACTTCTGGCGGTTCGGTTTTTCTGGATGTCAGGCGTTCGCGGAGTATTTCCATCGTTGGTGGGGCAATGAAGATGAGCTGACTCTCTTCAGGAAATTTTTTGCGAATGGAAAGTCCGCCCTTGACGTCGATGTCAAACAGAAGCCGCTTGCCTAAGTCCCGCGCTCGGTCGATCTCTTCTACGGGAGTGCCATAGTAATTACCAAAGATCTCCTCGTATTCGATGAGGCCGTTGTGCTTGATCAGGTCTTCAAATTCCTTGCGGCTAAGGAAATAATAATCGACTCCATCGCGCTCGCCAGGGCGCTTGGCTCGCGTGGTTGCGGAGATCGAAAAAATGAGATCGGAGGGATGTTGTTCGAGGATCCGCTTGGTGATTGTGGTTTTACCTGCACCGGAGGGTGCGCTGATGACGATGAGAGATTTTGACATTGCGCGAATATACCGAAGTCGCAGGCAGAAATGCGAAGCGCGGGTTTTTACCCGCGCTTCAAACTTATCGAGAATCCTTACTTACATGAAAAGATATGGCTCCCAGTCTTTTCCGATCTTGCCTGCATATTGGCGCAGGAAGGTGACGTGATTCGGCCTGATCGGACGCTTGAGCAGAGGCATGTGTGCCTCGTCCGGCGTATGAGATCCTTTACGGTTGTTACAGCGTAAACAGGCGCTCACGAGATTCTCCCAGCTATCTTCGCCCCCACGCGAACGTGGCATGATGTGATCGACGGTTAGCGAAATACTCGCGGAGCCGCAATACTGGCAACGATGTCCATCGCGACGCAGAATGTTCTTTCGCGAGAGGATCACTTTCTTGAATGGTACGCGTACAAAATTTGACAAGCGGACGACGCTTGGAAATGGCATGGCAGAGGAAGTCGAGCGAACGCTTCGCTCACGTATCGCACTCACAAGTTCGGCTTTATGGAGATAGAGCAGGATGATCGCCTTTTGTACGTTGCAGATCGCGAGTGGCTCATAATTACCGTTCAGGATCAATACTTTTCCCGAAAGCGTAGGATCGTTTGGACTCTGGAGATCTTCGTCTAAGTCGGGATCGTGGAAATGTCCGGTAGAGTCGGGGGGAATAAATCCATCGTCAGCACGTTTTCGTGCAGCATATGGATGAGAACGGTCGAGGCCTTCCTGTGAAAACGGGAAGCCCAACTGTTTCTTATCGTGTTTCCGTTGTTTGCGAGCTTCGAATGCAGCCATCTCCTTTCATTATGTAGCGCCGCTAATACCGCAGCGCAGCCAGAACTGATAGAGCAGCCGCTGGCTACTTATAAAGGTCAATTATCAGGCAATCAATTCCCTCGCCAACGCCGTGCGAGATTAATGATATGTAATCAATGGACACAGAATTCCAGGGTAAAAATGCACTGATCACCGGTGGATCAAGAGGAATTGGCCGAGCCACTGCTTTGCTATTTGCTGAACGCGGGGCAAATGTAGCGATTGCGTTCGAAAAAAACGTGCAGGCGGCGGAAGAACTAGCTCATCAGGTTCGAGCAGTTGGCGTAAAATGTAAAACGTTTCAGATGTCGGTAACCGACGAAGCGGCGTGGAAAAAAATGAGCAGCGAGATCGTGCGTGATTGGTCATCGCTTGATGTGGTGGTCGCAAATGCAGGTATCTGGCATGGCGTCCAAATCGAAGACATGACGATGGATGAGTATCGCGAGATGATGGATGTGAACATGACCGGTACATTCCTTGCCGCGAAATACGGAGCATTCGAAATGAAACCGCAGCGCTCGGGTTCGATCGTGATCGTCAGTTCAACCGCTGGCCAGCGCGGGGAGAGTGAGCATTCACATTACGCAGCAAGCAAAGGAGCGCAGATCAGTTTTACGAAGTCGATTGCAGTCGAACTAGCCCCGTTCGGGATTCGTGTGAACTGTGTCGCACCGGGATGGGTCTCTACAGAAATGACCGCAGCGATACTCCTCGATCCACGAGAGGGAGCAAGGGCAATAAGACAAATTCCTTTGGGACGTGTTGCGGATCCAAAAGAAATCGCAGAAGCCATTTATTTTCTTGCCAGTCCTCGCTCAAGCTTTATCCTCGGCGAGGTTATAAATGTGAATGGCGGGGCTGTCCTTTGCGGTTGAAGTATCTAACGAAAGGTAGCGTTCTTCCGCGGCGCGAGCATAGCGATGCGGCGAAGACGTTGAGTCGAGGTGCTTCCATCGCTCACTCTAAAATTAACCGACCTGGCTTGTGTGGCGGGTTGCATGAGCAGACCCATTAGCTTGACATAAGAATCGAGCGGCAGTGGATCATGACCTGCAACATAGCGCGCACGAAATGCTTTGAGATCCACGCCGGCAGCAAGGCTGAGCGAATCAGTAAGCGATCGATCGATAATCGTCTTTCCATGATGCGCTTTGGCGTCAAGGATGATCATCACCTGATCGAGCGAACTCTCGTCGTCCGTCTGCGAGCGGATCTCGAGATCCATGGCTAATGCCGTAAGCGTCGATCGAGATTCGAAGTAGTTGCGTTCGCGAGCACTGAGCTGGCCAATACTATTTGCAAGCTGTTCGAGCGATGTACTGTCCTGAGGCTCATTTGCGTACATGCGGGCGACCCAATTCTCAAGCATTCCGTTGAAATCCTCCGAACGCATCAATCCTGCACGAGTCAGCATCATTGCCGCGTAGTAACGCTGCGTGCCGTTTACGAACCAAAGGCTTGTTGCGCGAATCGTGTCGCGATAATCAGGTGGAGCAAGCAAATACGACTTGATCTCATAGCCATCCCATGCCGCAAAAAGCGATCGTGCAAGATTGGGAAGCAGCGACCGTCGAACCTCGGCCCATTCTCCATCTTCGATGAGATAGGCGCTCGCGTTTGCATGCGGCAATACATTCGTTGTCGTCAGACCCGGCGCGACATGATAAAATGCAAAGTAGCTTGTAAAGGGCGTTCGCGAAAAGAAACGTTGCGTTGTTCGCGCGATTGCCTTGGTTGATTGAACGATAGAATCGAGGAGCGCTTCGTCGTCACTTGAAATTGCGACGATGTAACGTGCACCGGAGATGTTGAATTCACTGACGTTTAAATCCGGCGATGTAAGAATGACCGCGTCTGCAAGCTGAGCAAAATCCTGTGCTGCAAAAATGGTCTGTCGATATTTATTCTCGGGCTTCACTTGCAACTGGTCCGCTGCCGGATCAAGATTCGTAGCAAGCTCACAGGTGTCTGGAAAGAGGACATTGACAGATGAGGAGATGTTCTTATGATTTGCAAGCCAGCCGAAGAGTACCGTCCCATTAGCAAGCAGACCGTTGGAATCGACATGCGCTGCTACGTTGAGTTCATCTGAGGCGGCAAGCACACGCGTGTTGATCGTATAGCTGATTGTCGCAAGCTTTAACGGATCGGATACCGTCCATTGGAACAGACCGGATTGGTCAACACTCAGTGCCTGGCCTGTACTATCAGCGGCTTTAAATTGCTCGACATAATTTTTGCCTTGCCATAGCCCATAGGAGCCGGGCGACCAGATAGACATCTGGAAGACAGCCGTGCTGTCGTGGATGCCTGTCACATGCGCGATTACCGGGATCAACCCCGTTGCCTGAGTCTCTCTCAGATCGACAGAGTAGGCCATATGCTGGGCGTACAACACCGATGAACTCAGTACTATCGACAAAAGTAGGAATAGGTAAGCTACGATTTTCCGAATCATACCAGGGCAAGACGTAAACAATTTGATAATGTTTTGAAACAAAAATCTCGATGATATCTGGTGCCAGCACAAAGCCCGTGCCATGGGCACGGACTCAATAAATGCTCGAAAAAAACCGTGAAAAAGGGTTTTAGCCCATTGATTAGAGCTGCTCCATTATTCCTCTTCGCATCGAGATCTGCAGCGGTGTCGCTTCGGGACTGATCTTGAATGGATGGTGCTCAAGCAGAGCGGCTCTTGAGCGAGCGGCCTGAAGGTCAACGAGGAGGGTCATAGGCTTTCCTTCACGCATGATGTCGAACTTGACTGTCGTCTGATTCTGGAGTTCCGTAAAGATATCGAGATTGCTCATCGAAAGCTTGGTGCCATTGACTGCAATGATCTCGTCATTTTTCTTCACTCCGGCCTGGCTAAGCGTTGAAGTGGTATCGATATCCGATATCTTAAGACCACCCGTAGAACCGAAACTGAGGTTGAGTTTATTTCCACCCGAACCGGTGGGCGATGGGATTACGCCAATGTCCGCAAGGTAACTATTGATCGGAAGAGAATCGGTGCCGGCGATGTAGCGCTTGTAAAAATCTGTAAGATCCACGCCGGCGATGCGCTCCATCTTGTGAATGAGCTCTTCATCTTTGAATGTGATGCCCTTTTTTGCGTCCGCGTTCAATGCAAACATCACGTCATCGAGTGAACGCGCGTTGTTCGTCTTCTTACGGATTTCGATGTCGAGCATCAGTCCGACGAGTGGCCCTTTGATATAAAAGATTTCGGCGTCGTCAAGATGAAAATCGCTTTCGGCAATGCTCAATTGTTCGAGTGATTCTGTACTGCTCGATTGATGGCCAGACAAGGCTTGCTGCCATCCTTGAATGTCATCATAGAAATGAGCTGGCTCGATAATGTGCGCTCGCGCTAGAAGTGTGTGAGCGTAATAATCGGTGATCCCTTCCGAAAGCCAGAGGCTTGTGGTCTTCACGCGCTGTGTATAATCGAATGGCCCGAGGAGTGAAGAGTGAATCCGTTTGACATTCCACAGGTGGAAGAATTCGTGCGAAAAGATTGCGAGGCCAAACCCTTTGAACGCCGACCACGGAAGACTCATGAGCAGGTAATCACTCGAATTCGCATGCTCTAGAGCGCCCTGTGCCGCTGATGGCACCTTGGAGAAAGTCGGAGCATATACGACGAATGTGTAATGCTTGAACGGCGTATCATGAAAGAACGCTGTTTCGGCATTGACAATCTTGTGAACGTATTGCGTGAGCGAGTCAATGGGAAATGGCTTATTACTCAAGATGACAAGATCGTACGAAGCCGATCCATCGACAAACGAGCGCGCCTGAAATTGCGGCGCTGCCATCACAGGCGCATCAGCAAGCTCATCGTAATCTCGTGCGGAGAATGTTGTGTGATGGTACTCTCCGGCCTGCTGCGAGACGCCTTTAATCGTCGTGGGATCAAGCGCCGTAGTAAGCTGCCAATTCTCAGGCTTCACGTACGTGACCGTTGCAGCTACATTCTTCTTGTCATTGAGATAACCGAAAAAGCATGTTGCGTTGGCAAAGAAAATCGTCGAATCAAAATGCCCCATGGCAAAGTAAAGACTCGTTGTGTCTTTGTGCGAATCGAGGATGTCATACTTGATCGTCGCGAGCCCGCTTGCTTTCTCGATCTCCCAACGATCGGGATTTAGCTGTTTGGTCGCAAGCGGTTTACCCGATTTATCCAGTGCAGTAAAGTTCGAGACGTAACGACCATAATGCGTGACGCTGTATGCGCCCGGAGCCCAGACCGGCATTTGGAACGTGACAACCTTTTGACCTTGCTTGATCGGATGAAGCGTTACGTGCACAAGGTGCGATCCCGTTTCGCGAAGGTCCACCGTGTAATCGAGTCGACCGGCACCGTAGCTTACCGAACTTGTGAAAACAAAAACGACGAACAGCAGAAGTTGGAAACGAAAGCGCATAAAGGTGGGGCTAATAAAATCCAGGCACTAACGACAACGGGGGGATACGGTGCGGTGGGCACCGATGTTTCCAATCTCTTTTACGAGCGTTTGTTGGCGATGAGGTTCATGAATTCCGCGCGAGTGTTGGGCTCTTTGAATGAGCCCAGCATCGCACTGGTCATCGTAAATGAATTTTGCTTTTCGACGCCCCGCATCATCATGCACATATGCTGGGCCTCGCATACGACCGCGACTCCCAGCGGATCGAGATACTTGTTGATCGTGTCGGCGATCTCCCGTGTCATACGCTCCTGCACTTGCAATCTCTTGGCAAAGACATCGACGATGCGCGGCAACTTCGACAAACCAACGATCTTGCCGTTTGGTACATAAGCAATGTGCGCCTTGCCAAAAAACGGAAGCAGGTGATGCTCGCACATTGAATAGAAATCAATGTCGGTCACTACGACCATTTCGTCGTATGTCTCTTCGAACACAGCACCGTTCAGCACGGTCTCGATATTCATCTTGTACCCAGCAGTCAAATGCTCCCATGCCTTGGCAGCGCGGTGGGGCGTTCGGAGAAGGCCGACGCGGCGCGGATCCTCTCCGATCTGCTGGAGCAAATTGCAGAAGAGCGTTCTGACCGCAACGTTCGAATCGACTTCGTTCTCCGCAGCACCCATGGCGCACGGAGCAGACTCGATTTCTTTGCGGCGAATCTCAGGAAGCTCTTCGAGATCCCGAGTTCGGCTGGGCATCATTGTTACTGGTGACATCATGCGATCCAATGAAGGTTAACGAGATTGAACGGATGTATGCTCAAGTGCGTATCGAGTGATTGCTGGCACCGGTTCTCCCCGATACTCTGCAAAGTTATTATCACTCTCGAACACCTTGAGCGAATACAGTTTACCATCGCGAATGTGCGGTTCAAGAAGCTGCCAAAAGACGAGCGCAATGTTCTCGGCTGTCGGAATGATCCCGTTGAGTTCGGGTACATCGTAATTCAAATGCTTGTGATCCACCTTGTCGATGATGACTTCATCCATCAGTTGTGCAAGTCGTTTCAGATCGATCACGTATCCTGTGGCAGGATCTGGAATGCCGGCGACGGTAACTTCGATCGTGTAGTTGTGGCCATGCCCGTGTGGATTGTTGCACTTATCGAACGTAGCATCATTACGCTCGTTCGAGAACGTTGGATTGAACAACCGATGTGCGGCTGAAAAGTGTGCTTTGCGAGTTACGTAAACCATATTCGTTTTTAGTTTGAAATCAAACCGATTTCCTGGCGCTATTACTCCGATAGCCTCGTAAAACTTCCCGTATCATATGGATTCGGCTAGGTCCTCGAGCAGGGCTTCTCGTTGATCTTCCGTGAGCGGGGACGTGTAATTGTAGTTGCGATGACGGACAACGATTGCAACTGGGGTGTGAGGCGAGCGCAGTGCCTGGACATCCTCTTCGCCTAGTTTCCATTTTACATACTGCACGGCGCTGATGCGGTCCTCGGCGGCCTGGCCTTCATCGAATTGGGTCGTGATCTCGTTGTCGCCAATGTTGAAAAAGACGGAGTTATAGCCAAGTCCAATCAACGAATCGAGAATAGGCTTGATCTGATCTTTGTCAGTGATCTCGATGAGCAGTGTGGCAGAGAGTTCATGATCTCCCGGGATGAGTTGATTGTAAACATCGATCTCATGCTGGATGCGCTCGTCTTCGACGATCCGCTCTGTGCGCACCATTTCCTGAATCTGAAAGAGTACGGTCTCGCGGTTCTCGAAGGCGAAGGTCATGTTTGGTCCAACCGAAATACGTCGCAGTTTCTTTGTTGCTATCACATGTTCGCGAACTCGTTTGCGGACTTTTTCATATTCGACAAGATTGTTGATCTCACTAAGTACAATAGGCTTCATATATTTCAAATAGTAATCAACTAACGGACGGAAGTGCTTGCGCGATGTTCGATTTGAGCGTTCGCGCTGGATTCTTGTGCTGCGTAAATCCCATTGAGTGATACATCACCTCGATCGGATGGAACGGATCGGTGTTTGTACCTTGCTCGATATGCAGGTGCGAGAGCACGCAATCGCTTACAACTGTGGCAGAAGGCTGTTCCTTTTCGATCGCTGCAAAGAGCTTCTTGCCGACTTCAAGCGAGATCGGAAAAAATTCTGTCTTCATCGACCACGATCCGTCATGTCCCGAGCACTGCTGCACCATCGAGACGTTTGTACCCGGCAGCAATTTCAGGAGATCTCGCGAGGGGTAGCCGATATTCTGCACTCGTAAGTGGCAAGGCAGATGATACGTAATCTGTCCGCCAATCGATGCAGGGAAATCTGTCTTGAGTAACTTCTTGCGGTTGAGCTGCAACAAATATTCAGACGGATCCAGGATCGCTGCCTTTATTTCCTTCGCTGCCTCTTTGTTCGTAGCATAGTTTTCGTACTCATCGCGAAGCATGAGCGAGCAGCTTGGGCTCATCGCAACGATCTTGTAGCCTTGTTTGACTACTGGATTGAGTCGTGCTACATTGCGGTCGATCGTAGCAGTAGTCTTTGCGACATCACCTGTTCCCAGTTCAGGCATGCCGCAGCATTCCTGCTCGGGAGCAATGACCAGCACATTGTTCGCCTCAAGAATTTCGACAAATTGCTTTCCGATCCAGGGCTTGTTGTTGTTCACCATACAGGTGAAGAAGATCGCGACTTTATCCGCTGGTTCGTTGACCTGGACTTTCGGACGATTATCCATCCAGTCGCGAAATGTCTCGCCATAGAAGACCGGCAGCTTCTTATCCTTGTGGATCCCGATGGTTGCCTGCATGAGACTGCGAACCGTGGGGTTGTGGTTCGCCCAGTTGATAATGGCTGGAAATGCGGATCCTATTTTGCCTGTCCGGTCAGCATCGCCCAGGAATGTGTCTCGTACTTTTTCTTTAAGTGATTTCCCATCTTCTTTTACTTCGATCGCCTGTGCACGAAGGAGCAGCCTCGGAAAGTCAAGCATGTACTCGTGCGGCGGTGTGTACGGGCATTTGGGGTAGCAGAGCTTGCATTGATAGCAATAATCGACTACGTGTGTATAGTCGTCTTTCGTGAGCTGCTCAACAGGATTGTCGTGACCAATACCAGCGGCAGTCTGAAGATCATCGATCGCATCGATGCGATCAAAAACATCGTTGAACGGAGGACAGAGTCCATCGCACAACCGACACCCATTGCAGACATTGAGGACCCTCGTGAACTCACTATCGAGATCCTCTTTCTTCCAATAGAGAGGATCATGCGGATCGAATACCATCATAGGAATACGTCGATCGATTGGTTGCGGTGAGAAACACCACCCTGCCTCGCGTAGCTTCGAGTGTCATGTTGCCATGATACTCTTGTCTATTCACGGGCGAGACAGGGCAGCGACGTCATACGTTATGTATTAGGTAGAGTCTGGAGCAGCGGTAAAGCCGCTTCATCTCTGAAGCGTGACACTTTGGTGTCACACACTTTGTGCCACGTATTGCGGCCACGCTTAGGCGTTAATCGTGTCGTGCGCTTTTTTGAAACGACCTGCGTGTGATTTTTCAGCACGCGCGAGCGTCTCAAACCATTGTGCGATCTCATCAAATCCTTCTTCGCGAGCTGTCTTTGCAAAGCCCGGGTACATTTCCGTGTACTCATAGGTCTCGCCTTCGATCGCCGCTTCGAGGTTGATCGCTGTATCACCGATTGGCTTGCCGGTTGCAGGGTCGCCGACCTCGGCGAGGAATTCCATGTGACCGAATGCATGACCGGTCTCACCTTCGGCCGTATCGCGGAATACGCCAGCAATGTCTGGATACCCTTCGATATCAGCACGTCGCGCAAAGTAAAGATAGCGGCGATTCGCCTGCGATTCGCCTGCGAAACCTTCCTTCAGGTTATGAAATGTCTTTGAATTTTTTAGATCAGCCATATTGATGTTCTCCGAATGAATGGTTAATGAAGATCGAAATGAAAAGTCATGAAAGGCTTTCGGCCATCTGCGGCGTGTTGGCAATCGACTCCTGGCTTGTTGTTCTCACGCGTCGCTGTGCAGTGACGTTAAGCAGCACGCCATCAATTCCAAGCACAACGAATGGCCAATAAATACCGACAAGAAAGATCTGGTAGCGAGGCACAACGAAAAACACCATCGCCAACACCGTATAGACCCCGCTCAGAAGCACGATCACTTTGACGCCAAACGTATTGGATTGCCGAAGCGAACGATATCGAAAAAGGCCGAACATGGCGAGTCCAAGTGTCACTAGCGACAACGTGGCGTAGGTGAGAGTAGATGAGAGTGTGTTATACCAGTCAAAGCTCCATAGCATCACAGCCTTCTTTCCAGCCAGTGCGATCGCTTCAATGGGATGCGTACTCATCCAATCTTCCGCTCTAGTTGCAAGCACCTGAGAAAAATGAAGTTCGAACATAGGGTCTGTTGGACCTTTTCCCAATGCCTCGATCCAGAGTTGGAAGGGTGGCCCGTATTGCACTCCGGCAGAATTCCATGCGCTGCCAGATGCTGCTGTGTGATTACCCTTCCACAAATTAAACCCTCCGCTCGTGCTTCCGGGAATGAGTGTATGGAAGAGTCCATAATTTCGAATCGTCCACGGAGCGATGATGGCTGTGGCGATTGCAGCAGCCACGATCGCCGCACTAACTCGACGTCTGATCGGAATCCTTCTGCTCGCAAGCAGTAGTAGGAGAACAGCAATGATCGGGAGCGGAGCTTCAGATCTGAATAAGCTAAGTATCCCGGCGCAGACGCCAAACAAAACTGTGGCTGCCGTAACCCCGTTACCATTGATCAATGCCTCATGAAGATTACATGCAAGCAGGATGAAGAGCGAGTTCAGCAGCAGGATCTCCGAGGCAACTCCGAACGTGGTAGTTGCATAAAGGAACGATGGATAGAGCGCAACACTCCACATCGCGATGAGTTGAAGTCGGCGCGATCCGAATAGTACCCGCAGTAGACGTCCAATAACATAGACGAATGCGACTCCGCACGCAACCTGGACAAGAAAGATTGCGATGTAAGCGAGTAAGCCATCACCAAAGACGCTAAGCAATGCGTATTGAAGGAGTGTCTCGCCAGGAGGCATGAACGCAGAGGGTAATACGATTGGTGGGAACATGGGGAGCACCCAGGTAAGGCTATAGCCTTTTCCGGCAATCATATGACGCGCAATGTCACCATATTCCCACAAAACCGGATTCTCGATATGCGCAAACGGGAGCATCGCAACGCGAGCAATTGCTGCAGCCAATAGCGGCCACACGAAACTCAGGCGGCGTTCACCAACCGGAAACAGGTGACCCTGCGTCATGCTTAGGATTTACGTTCAGTTCGGCAAATCGGGCATAACCCAAAGAGATCGAGCTTGAAGTCCTGTACTTCGCAGCCCTTGAGTTCAGGATTCTTCGGAGCATCGAATTTCGGAACGCGGGGTAGATCAATGATCCGCCCGCAGGAGGTGCATTGAAAATGTGAATGAGCCTCCAGCATGCCATCATAGCGGACAACCTTTCCGGCGGATTGCACCTCTCGAATCAGCCCTTCCTCTACCAATACCCGAAGATTACGGTAGACGGTGCCAAGAGAAAGCAACGCAATTTTCCGACGAGCGATGCGATATACTTCCTCAGCGTCAGGGTGCGCATGCGAATGTTGCACTACGTCAAGGATCAACGATCGCTGCCTGGTTGAGCGCCGTTCGGTGGTCTCCGGAGTGGCCTTTGTCATTCAATTATCAGTAATAATTATTATTAGCGATAGTTAAAGCAGTGCATCTCGCTAAAGATTCCCTCGCAATTGTCTGGACAACCATTATCGAGTCTTACGCACCCATCATGAAAAGTCGGCTTATGTTTGAGTCGCCGACAAGTTGGCAATCGTGCGTAACACTACTTTTTTCGTTTTAGTGAAAGTTCTTCTTACCGGTGCAACAGGAATGGTCGGGAACGCGGTCTTACAAGCAGCACTCGGGGACTCGGAGGTGGGGCGTGTCACAGCATTGGTGCGCAGGCCTGTCAAAATCAGCCATCCAAAGCTCGATATCATCATTCGCGACAACTTTCTGGACTACAAAGATCTGCGAAGTCTATTCGCGAGGCAGGATGCTTGCCTGTGGTGTCTTGGTGTGTCGCAAACCCGAGTAAAATCTGAGGAGGAGTATCGGACGATCACGCATGATTTTGCAGTGAATGCGGCAAACGCAATGCTCGAGGCGAACCCTGACATTTCATTCGTATTCGTCAGCGGAGCTGGCGCTGATTCCAAAGAACAAAGTAGGACGCTCTTCGCTCGGATCAAAGGAAAGACGGAAAATTCGCTTGCACGATTGCCGTTCAAACCCGGGAAGCTCTACTTGCTTAGGCCAGCAGCGATCACGCCAGGCCCCGAAGGTAATCCGAATGGCCCCTGGTTAGAGAGAATGCTTTATCCGCTACACCCTTTCTTTCGGTTTTTTCTTCCAAAGTATTTTATCAAAGTAACCGATCTTGCCAGGGCGATCCTGCGCATAGCAAAACAGGGTACTCCCAAACAGCTACTTGAAAATAAGGATTTACTCGACTTGCGCTCATGAAGGAAGAAGTAGTGTTGATCACCGGTGCCGGGCGGGGCATTGGAAAAGCAATCGCTGAGCTGTTTGCGGAGAAAGGCTATGCTGTCGCACTCGTTTCACGTACCCTGATCGATGTTGAAGCTGGAGCAAGCAGGATCGTAAACAACGGCGGCACTGCACGTGCATTCGTGTGTGACGTTGGCTCATCGCAACAGGTCGAGCGACTAATTTCTGAAGTGAATCAATCACTCGGTCCGATCTCCATATTGATCAATAACGCAGGTGTGGCTCCCTCAGCGAAGATTGAAACTACCACAGACGAAATGTGGGAGAAAGCCATGGCTACGAACGTCAGCGGTGCATTCTTTCTTTCACGTGCGGTTGTGCCGGGTATGCGTTCACTTGGCCGAGGTCAGATTCTCTCACTTGCGTCCACTGCAGCGTTGCGTGGCTACGCTTACACTACAGCTTACACAGCTTCAAAGCATGCGTTGCTCGGACTCACCCGTGCACTGGCAGTTGAATTGGAAAAACATAAGATCGCAGTGAATGCCCTCTGCCCGGGATTTGTGCGAACCGACATCGTTCTTGAGAGCGTGAAAAATATCGTAGCGAGAACTGGAAAGTCAGCCGAAGAAGCTGAGCGAGATCTTGCTAAACTCAACGAAGGTGGAAAGTTGATCGAACCGGAAGCAGTTGCCTGGTTGGCGTTGCAGGTAGTGCAATGGCCTCAGTTTCAGACAGGAAAAGCTGTCCTGATGGATGGAACACTTATTGATTGAAAGCGTACAAACGAAAAACTAATCGTTTCGCAATCTGGGGGGTAATATTCCGTCAACCATTGCCAGGGGTAAGCGGTTAGAAAAGGCAGAAGGAGATCTCTCTATTGAAAGAAGCACTACAATTCTTCGAAACCCACAAGCCTCGCGAACGTGCTGCGCTTGTTGCAATCATCACTGAGTCCGACGAACCCTCTCGACACAAATCCCGCGAACACCTGGAAGAACTCGCACTCCTGGCCGATACGGCAGGGGCGGATATTCTTTTTCGTGTGACGCAGGAACGTCCAAAACCAGATGGCGCGCTCTACCTCGGAAAGGGAAAGGTCGAGGAGCTGAAAATGCGGGTCGAGATGGAGAATGTCGGGCTTGTCATATTTGACGATGAGCTGAGTCCTGTGCAGCTTCGCAATCTTGAAACAGAGCTGGGCGTAAAGATCCTGGATCGAAGCGGTTTGATCCTGGATATCTTCGCTTCGCGCGCGCGCACTCGCGAAGCGAAGACGCAAATCGAACTGGCGCAACTTGAATACATGCTGCCCCGACTCACGCGAGCATGGACGCATTTGTCGAAGCAATTTGGAGGAATTGGCACGAAGGGTCCCGGTGAAACGCAGATCGAGACGGATCGCCGGATGATCAAGACACGTATCGCGCACCTCAAAACAAAACTCGGAGATATCGAGCAGCAGCAGACAACACGCAGGCTGAGTCGCTCAAACGAGCTCTCCCGCATCGCGCTGGTGGGTTACACCAACGTCGGCAAATCGTCGTTGCTCAATGTGCTGGCGGCTGACAAGAATTCCGAAGTCTTCGTAGAAGATCGTCTCTTCGCAACACTCGATGCCACAACACGGTCGATGGAGCTGTCGCATGGACGAAAGACGCTCGTAACCGATACGGTAGGATTCATCCGCAAATTGCCAGCGAAGCTCGTGGCATCATTCCGCACAACTCTTTCTGAAGTTGTGGAAGCGGACATTCTTCTGCACGTTATCGACGTGAGTAATCCGCAATTTGAAGAACAGATGCAGGTCGTCGACCTCACACTTCGAGAGTTGAAGGCGAATGAGAAGCCGATGATCATGGTCTTCAATAAGATCGATCTGATCTCGGACGAAGAGCGAGCCGGACTGAAAGATGTTCGTTCCCGCTATCCGCATGCTGTCTTTATTAGTGCAGGACGTGGCATCGGCATCAATCGACTCAAAGAAGAGATCGAGCGCGTCATCACGGAAGAGTCGTTCGAAATCACCGTCGAGATACCGTTGACACACTATGAGATCGCTTCCAGGCTTCATGACCTTGGCGAAGTCGGCGAACGCACGTTTACAGAAACGCACGTTCGGCTGACGCTCCGAGTCCACAGCCGGAATCGCGAACGTGTCGAGCGCCTGCTTGCCACAGCTGCATGAAGGTTACCGTCACTCGCGATAAAGCATTACGGTTCGTTGGTAAAAACGAGCATGGACTTGAGACGGTTTTCGATACCACCAAAGAGGGAGGTGGCTTAAACTCCGCTCCAAGTCCCGTAGAAACACTTGCGATGTCTGCAGCTGCATGCACGGCGATGGACGTGGTTGCGATGATCGAAAAACGTCGCAAGAAACTCGACCACTTTACAGTCGAGATCGAATATGAGCGAGCCGCCAAACATCCGAAGGTAATAACCAAGCTTCACATGGCCTTCCATGTCAAGAGTCCGGATCTCAGCGCCGAAGAACTGGAACGGGCGATCACATTATCGCAGGATACCTATTGCACCGTGAGTATCATGATCAAAAGATCAGGCTGTGAGATTACCTGGTCGCACAAGATTGAGCGATGAGCGATCAGTTGTAGAGCAGGTATGGTTTTCTCTTCGCGGCAAAGTTGCTTGCATCTCTTCGCCAACTTTCGATGATCGGTGCCACATCAAGTCCTCGATCAAGCGCGTCCCACATCTTCCTCGTCCCCGTCACCTTCTCGAACATGAGTATCTGCGAGTTCGAGATTCCATCGAAGCTTGCGCGGAAACTTGAATCCTTCATGAGTTGGACGAGAAGCAGAAATTGACCTGAATAGAGCGGGTCAAGATGCGAGAGGTCTTTCGGGATATTGATCGTCACACCGGCAAAGTGTTTCTTGACTCCATTGATCGTAGCATAGAAGCTATCGGTTTTAAGATCAAACTGATTCGGACAAGATGCTTGAGCTGCTCGCAACATCGCATCCGTCTTCGCGGCAGTTGCCCCGAGAGCCAGAAACGGCCGTTCTCCTCCGATGCCGATCGTGAGAACTCCTAACTGCCCGCTTGCACCAAGCGCCGCTGCCCCAACGGCATTTTCAAAATGCGGAATGTTTGGACTCGTTGCAACCCATTGTAGTCCTGTCTCAGGCCAATACATCGAACGCTTCCATCCTACCATTTCGATGACCGTAAGTTTGAGTATGCTCGCATTCTTGAACCATCCTTCTGCAACAGCCATCTTCGCGAGTTCGCCAAAGGTCATGCCGTGCAGATAGGGAACTGGGGCAACGCCAACAAACGATTTGAGATCTGCCTCAAGCATATTTCCTTCGATCCGAATACCTGATAAGGGATTTGGACGATCAAGTACGTAGAACGGAATATGTGCTTCTGCGGCGGCCTCCATCGCATAGATCATGGTGGAGAGATACGTATAAGGGCGCACGCCAATGTCCTGGAGATCAAACACAAGCGCGTTGATCCGATTGAGCATTTTCTTCGTTGGCTTTCGAGTCGAGCCGTAGAGTGAATAGACGGGCGTACCTGAAAAGTACTCGATGGAGTCGCTTGCAACGCCTGCGGAGCGTGTACCGTGAAGTCCGTGTTCAGGTGCGAAGAGCGCAATGAGATTCACGGACGCTGTTTGCTTGAACAATGCGGGACCAAACTTGCCATCGGCCGTGCGAGACGTCTGATTCGCTATCAGTCCAACATTTTTTTGCGCTATCTCTTTAAACTGGTCGACGACGAGGCGATCGAGACCAGTCTTGACAATCGGTTGTGCAAATCCTATCTCTGAAAAAGCAAATAAGAGCAGAACGACCAATGCAGTCGTATTTTTTATGGCAAAATATTTACGAGGAAAAACGAAGTGAGGCATTATGAGGAGTAAACAAAGAGTCGGGTTAATTCTTCTTTTAGGCACGCTTATACTGCAAAGTTCGCACATTACTCAGGCACAAACGAAAAAAGAATGGGAAGCGCGCCTTCTTGCGACGAATCGTTTCATGCAGGAGAAGATGTGGAATGCCTCGAACGGAAACTTCATCCGCCGTACAGATCAACCGATTCAAGGGCAGCGATCGGATTCGTGGGGGATCACGATCGTGGTCGATGCGTATTCCTACATGGTCCGTTCCGGTAGTCTGAAGCCCGAAGATTTGCTGCGTTATTATCGCTCTTCAACTGCGCTCTACGAACGGACTGATGATGGCCAAGGTGCAAGGATCATCGCTCGCCAGGGATCTCAGATTTATGTCGGTGGTGATGACGATCTCCAATGGATCGCTGCTCTTTGCAATTGTTTTGAAGCGACGAAGGATTCGATCTATCTCAATGACGCAAAGGGCGCGTTCAATGGCTTAGTCGCGCTTGGATTCTGGAAAGCAGCAACCGACAAGACGCCTGCAGGCTGGGCATGGAATTCGAACGACCAGCGTCCGATGGGAGTGAGTACGAGCTATGGCGCGCTCGCAGCCGCCAGGCTGTACCGCATCACTGGCGACAATGTCTATCGTCAATGGGCAATCGTTGCGCTCGCGGCACTCACGAAACCGCAGATCTCGTTTATTCCGAGAGATAAGATGATCGCTGCGGAAGCTGCTTTGATCCTCTATAGAATCTCACGATCCGATTCAAGATTTCTTGAGTTTGCAACATCGATCGCGAAGCAGGCTGGACAGGAGATCGACGCAATCATGTCCGGCAAACATGAAGGCGAGCGCAATCCGACCGATGTTGGGGATCTTGCTGAGGGGTTCATGCAGGTCTTTGATATGACCGGAGTGAAATCTTACGCTGCGAAGGCCAGTCAACTGGTCAACTTTTTCTTTATTGGAAGGATGGAAGCCGATATCGCCGCGAACGGATTCTACTCACGATATCACCCCGACAAAAAAGCAACGGCTGATCTTGATGGTGCCTATATCGGAGTGCCACTGTCAGCAAGGTTTCTTCCGGAAGTCGCGGAAATGCTGAAGCTTGAAGCTGAGATGCTACTG
>JABDDM010000029.1 GCA_013287605.1 Ignavibacteria bacterium
AACTGCATCGCTCCTATTATGCAATTCTCCCGAATAATAAGATCATGTTTATTGGCAAGAGCGGTCATCCGGACACGGCAAACTACAAGTTGATCGTGGATACGTTATGGATAAACAACCCAGCGCATCGCACGTCAGTTGTACTCGTCCGCGGAGCGCTCTGATTTTTCTGGGTAGGCGAAGCCCATAGGTCCTATGGGACCTATAAGTAAACAAAAGCAGAGGCTTGAAGCCTCTGCCTAATTTTGATTGAAAATACAGCGGACTACGAGACGAGTTCTTCTGAGACAACACCGATCTGCTGCAAGAGCCCAAGGGTATCCCAATTTGAAAAGTCTTCAACCAATTTTCCTTTCTCGAAACGGCTGAAGACAATACCGCTGAGTTCGACATGGCTTCCGGTCGGGGAAATTCCCATGAGCTTTCCCTTATGCGTGCCGCTTGCATGCCAGCGCCAAACGACTTTGTTTCCTTCTGCGACCATGTCTTCGATCTTTAACGTCAGATCTGGTATGGCAGTCCGATACTGCGATACGAATTGCTTGAACGACTCGGGTCCGGTCGACGTCCCGTGCGCTGAGGGGTCGTTGAGTTTATATGATGGTGACAACACCTCGGTGGCAAGTGAATAATTTCCTTTGTTCCAGGCTTGGTCAACCCAGTTCCGCAAGATTGCTTTGTTCTCTTCAGCAGCCATGATAATCCTCCAACATGAAGAAATAATGAAAATGAAACAGGACCATCGAAGATATTTCAATGGTCGCAACTCACCGATAATTACGATGAAGTGCGACGCTCGGATTTTCTTCCGAGGCAAAGTAGCTTTCCAATGAAGGCCGTTGAGATTATTTTCTTACCAAAAGCTTTCTTGAAGATGGAAGACCTCTTGCAGAGATGGATCGTAAAAAATACACTCCTGTCGGAAGCGAGGAGACGTCGAGGAGAACTTCGGCTTGTGATGTCGAACCAACTAGCTTTCTGAAACCTGTCGCATCAAAGAGCTCATACGCGATGAGTTCGTGATCCTTATTTTGAAACTGCACAGTTAGCGAAGTGGATGCCGGATTTGGAATGATGCTCAGTATCGTGTTCATCGGCGTTCCGTTCATGAACGTCAGAAGCGTTGAATCACCGCACTGATTGAGTCGAGAAACCTGCACGAAATCGGTCGGCAGGGACTGCGCAGTACAACCTGCGCCAGTTGCAGAGATTGTCACGGATGCGAGCGATACATTCGTACCGGTTGTATCAACAAGGATCATTCTGCACTTCAACCAACCAAGCAGCATCTCGCCGTTCACGTCTAAACTCCCCGATGCGTTGAGTGTTGTTGTCACTTCATTCGGCTTAAGAATGAGTGGGGTCGCAGTGAAAGCCGACATTGCTGGCACGAAAGCGATTGGTTGAAGCAGATCGGTATTAAAACGGTAATCAAGACTGATCGAGGTCGTACCAAGGTGGGCCTGTTGTGATGAGAAGATATAGATCGGCACACCGACGGTGTCGCCTGCAACACCACTCACTTGAGATGGCTTAACATCTACGCCGACAACAGGACCGGTATACGGCTTGACCGACAATGTCATCGCAATGCTTGAATCTATCGTTTCGTACTCGTCATCGACAAACGTTGTATGAACGATGAGATTGCGAATACCGGCATTAATCGGCTTGATGATCGCGATCGTGGTGTCCGGCAAACCGTCAGTGTTCGGATGATGAATCGTTGTTTGCGTGTATTCGCTGGGGTCAAGCCCACTGATAGTGATCGAACGAAGCTTTGCATAATTACACGTCAAACTCTGCGTGATGACCTGCATCGATGCTGTATCGCATTCGACTGCCTGCAACGTGTCAACAGATCCGTTCGGGAATCCATGATCAATAACGAATTTGCTTTGAAACTTCCCGGCCGAAAGTGTACCATCGCCTCCCGTGGTTGTCTTCCAAAGCTGCCCCAAACGATCGCCAGCGTAAACAACGGCCCCGTGCCCTACTACCGAAAGATTCTGATAATCCTGATCATCAAGTTCTTCAAAATCCGGACCCTGGACGAATTGCCAGTTCAGTCCTCCATTTGTCGATCGCCAAACCCCAGGACCCGGCTGTTCGATTGCGTTGGAGACATACATCACACAGGCATTGCCAGCAACCCACGCGCCGATCTCCTTTGATCCAAGCGAAAGAAATTTGTTGGCGAAGTTGTCTACGCTGCGCAACAGAGTGTACGTGTCAAATTGCTGATCGTTGTCCGGAACATACTCCCTTACGAGATCGAGACGATGTGCCATCGAGAACAAGGCGACCATTGGCCAACTACGGCTACCCCCTTGGGTAAGCGTTCTTGATTGCCAGTCTTTTCCTCCATTGGACGAAAAGACAAGATGGGGATTGATCAACGAGTCGTAATAGATTGCAGTGACCAATCCTTCTTTGTTGCCGGTTACGTATTGGTACTGTGGTGTCTCGCCAGGCAGGAGACCAGACACACCAGTTACTGGCAGCCAATGCTTGCCATCATCGCGCGTGACCATGAGCGGTTCGTAGGCAGGAATACCGAAGGATGTTTGCTCTGCATACTCGGTCGCGTAGACAGCATCATCCGTTGCGTAGACAGCGCTAAATGAAGTCGAGTCCGGTGTAATGCGAGTCCAACTTGATCCTGTGTCGTAGGTTTCGTAGATACCGGCGTCTTTTGGGGTAACGAAATCGTTCATCGAAATCGCGGCGAGATAGCCGTGGTTCGCACTCACGAAATAGATCTGAGCAATCGAGCAATTGAGTGTATCCCAAAAGGGCAAACTTGTCCACGAATTGCCACCATCCGTCGTGCGCGAAAGCAAGCCTTTGGAACCTGTCCTTCCGAAGACACCTTGGAAGGCTAGCCCAGCCGGAAAGACGAATCCAACATTTGGATTAAGGCAGTACGGAGTGATGAGTCTATATCTCGGGGCAGAATTCAGCACGGACCAATCCTGTGCCGTCGCAACAGAAGAAAAAAGGAGTGCTCCGATAACAAGGGGAAGGAGTTGAATTCGCATAGTGCTTGAGAATAGCGACGGGAAGAGAGCAGGAAGATCTTGTGGTCTCCCACCACCAATATAATGCGAATCGAGCTGAATTGTTACAGAAGCGATGCGAATCTTTGGTCTACACTGTCACCCCAAACACGGAAAGTTCATCTTTAAGCTGATTTGGACTTTTGAAAAGTATCGTATTCATCGAGCGTTCGCGGGCAAGCTCCAGATTGAACTCGCGGTCGTCAATGAAAATACATTCTTCAGCAGGGCGCTGCGTGACGCTTAATGCAAGTTCGAACATGGCAGGGTCCGGCTTTCGAACGCCAAGGTTTCCGGAGTTGAAGAAGATTTCGAAATAGTCCTTCAGCTTGAATTCCTGAATACGAAAGTCGTTTAATTCCTTCGACTCGTTATTAAGCGTCGCAATGAGATACTTGCGTTTGTTCTTGAGCTGCTTCAGAAGCGCGATCGTTTCAGGCATCACGTTCGATTGAGATTTGATAAAGCGAATGAATTCATCCATGTCGAAACTTCGCTCTCGATAAAAGACCACAAGCTTCAAATACTTCTCGAGCGTGAGTCTGCCGGTCTCAAGCGTATCGACGAGAGCCTGATGGCGATGTTGGAATTCTTCCCAGTCGAGGCCGAAAGTTTCTGCAGCAAGTTTGCGCGTACGCACATCCCATCCGTTTGTCAGCACTACGCCGCCAAGATCCCAAAACAGTGCAGTGATCTTTGTCATTTAATTATTGAGTCAAGATTGTGAAGGTCGGTCCGATCCATTGAGCAGCAGTCGCCGATAGAAAGGAGAATGTGAGTATCATTCCTGTTTTAAGCGATACCGGTAGATCGGCATAATGGATGCCGAGATCAACGCTTGTTGAGTCGAGAGTTGATTGTTCGCCATCATCGACCCGCCATTGAAGTGTAAAACTTTGCTCCGCCTGAAACCGAAGCGGGATCTGTGCTTTAACGGATCGAATTTGTCGAGTCGGTTTCCAGATCTCTATCGGGCGATGTTCCTTCTTTAGAAGATAACGCTCCTCGACTTCAGGTACGAAGTCAAAGACTTTGCCGTCATGGACTGATCGAAGCAGCTTGATATATTCTGCATGAGCCCACATCAGTGGCGTGGCCGCTCCAGTTGGTTTTCCCTGGAAGAGATGCTTCTCAGGCAAGTCGGGTGCGTCCCATACCTGTTCAGGAAGTAAGCCCGTCTCTGTCGTGAGTGATTCGAGCGTGCGAATATGATCTGCAGCAGAGGCACCATGCGCAAGCTCATAATGTCCACGTTCGCCGGTTAGGATCGGCCATAATCGTCCAACCCCCCAATCGTCATAGGCGCTGCCATCTTCACGTTGTCCGAAACCGTCGTTGTTGTAACGGTACCAGCACTGTGCAAGCTCGCCATTCGTTGTCAGTATCTCTCGTTTGATGGTATGATCAATTACTCGGAGCGAATCAACGATCAAAGGATCATTGGCGTCACGAATGCCATATCGAACAAGCTCAAGAAAACCCGCATCGACGATCTCATTCGCTTTGAATTTCGATTGCTTGGATGGATCGATGTTGGGCAGGTGCAACACTCCTTCATTCTGATCTTCGGCTGGACAGTTATCACCAAGCACCGACGGGCAGAGCCGTATGAAATGACGTGGGATTTCAGGGACGAGCGTTCCTCTCGTTGTTACTGTCCATTTGTCGATATGTGACTCAAGGAAGTCCGCATAGTCGAGTAAGTACTGACTGATAGTATCATCACCGCGTTCACGTGCAAAGCGAGCGGCTGTTATCAGAGCTGCGATCGTGGCAGCGAGCGTTGACGGAGAATAGCCACATAACTCTTCCCAACGCTCCTGCCCGGTAACAGGGCCTTCGCGTACGAGGAAGCCTGCTGCGCGAAGAATCATTGGATAAGGGTCAAACGCCTTCAAGCCACCTGCGCGATCGAGATGACCTGCAAGAAGAATTGGAAATGCGACTTCATCCAATTGTACGCCCTTCCAGTAAGGCGTTCCATCAACCCAAAAATTTTGTGGAAAGCCTCCACTCTCAAACTGGCTCGTTGCGAGATAAATCAGTGCTCGCAGCGGTGTGGCTGTGTCGCCTGCGGCCAGCAGGCCCGTGGCGCTTTGCACAAGATCGCGCGTCCAGACAAGATGATATCCTCCGGTATCTTTGTCGTCCTTTACTTCGCCCCAGGGAATCGAGAGCGAAGCGATCATTGCGCCGGGATAGGTCTTATCCTCATGAGCGAGCAGTACACTGTAGCTGTGTCGGTAGAGTCTGCCGTCATCATTGCTCGCGTGATCGATGGGAAGAATGTGTTCGCAAGGCCGCTGCCATTGTTCAATGTATTTCTCTCGATGTTCCGAAAAGGGAATCGCCAACGATTGGAATAACGTCGACATCGCATGTTGTCCGCTCGATCCGAACGAAAGTCCGAGTGTGAACTCGTGGCGACTCTCAAGCGCGAGTTCACCGAAGAGTGCGATGTTACCGTTCTCCGCTTTATCGAATTCCCAATCCATTGCGAAGTTATCGGTGAGATCCCGCCACCCATCGCTCGCACCAACGTAACCGACCGAAAGTTTGCGAAAAGGAACATCTGCCCCAAGTGCGAGCCACGTACCATTCCGCTCAGCCATCAAGAGGTCATGCTCAGGTGAATGCATTACATACGCAGAATTGTGAGCGCCACCGACGTCCAAATGCGGCGCGCAGAGCACATAGAATTTTAGTGCATCGAGAACATTAGGATCTCCTTCGATCCAAATGCGCTGCAAAAGGCAACAAAGATGCGGGTCGGTGATGATCTCTTTGACGATACTATATCTGCCTTCAGGATCCGAATTCCTGATGCGATAACCAAGTGTGTGTTTTGCAAGTGGTTCGATCGTTGAGATGAGATGTCGCTTCTCTTCGTGTACGAACGTTTTGCCATCGCTGATCATGAGTTGAAGATCGCGAATCTGGGGACGGTCTATCGTCGGATAATAGACTTCGGTTACGATGCCGCGCCAGATCGTGAACCAGACAAGACTCGCATCATCGTAAGCGGTCCCGATCGCATCTTTGTTGCCCGCAGTCCACCGCGGATCAATGCCTGGCGCGCCGAAGGCTGTACGCTCTCCTCGAATTATCGGCATATGTGATGTGTGAGAGAGTCTTTTAGGATAATCTTATCGATATTCAACGATGATGAATGAAAGAATGTCGCAAACGATGGTGTGCTAAGTCTTTTTGAAAATAGAAATTTCCTTCGTATCTTCGTTCAATCCCTCGCACAACTTTTCACTCTGTCACTTTAAAACTTATGTCAGTAAAACCTATTCCCGAAGGATACCATACCGTAACTCCGTATATGGTATTATCCGAGCCTGAAGAGACGATAGACTTTCTTACAAAGGCATTCGATGCCACAGTATCGGACATCATGCGGACCAACGACGGCCGTATCATGCATGCCGGAGTCACCATCGGCAATTCGAAACTCATGCTAGCCGCAGCAATGGAAAACTTTCCGGCGCAGCCATCGTCGTTCTATCTGTACGTCAAGGATACTGACGCAACGTATCATCAGGCTGTCGCTGCTGGTGGCACCTCCTTGATGGAGCCGGCCGATCAATTCTATGGTGATCGGAATGCAGGTGTCAAGGATCCTTCTGGCAATAGCTGGTGGATCGCTACACATTTTGAAGATGTGAGCCCCCAGGAGATGCAGAACCGCATGAAAGAAAAAGAAGCGCAGAAGGCGACTGCCTGAGTTGTTTCGTGACGCAGCTACAAAAGTAGCCGCCAACGACGGCTACAATACTCCCGCAGATCCCGAAGTCTGCGGGACGGAATCACGCTCCCTCGCGTTCTCTGCGGCGACAACTGCTACAACTCAAACATGCCAATTTTATCCGTCGAAAAGATCAGCAAGGATTTTCGGCACAAGCCGCTTTTCAGTGATGTCACATTCAGCATCGACTGGTCCGAACGACTTGGACTTATCGGTACAAATGGAAGCGGCAAGACGACACTCATGCGCATTCTCTCAGGTGAAGAGTCGACAGACACCGGCCTTGTCAGCGTAGCGGAAGGAAGCAGAGTCGGTTATCTTCCGCAGAATCCGACATTCGATCCCGACGAAACAGTGCTCGATGCAATCTTCTCTCGTAGTAGTGACGCGCTCGGGTTGATCCATGATTATGAAGAAGCCTGTCACGCACTTGCTGCGGACCATGACGATGCGGCGCATTCAAAGCGGATCACCGAACTGAGCGCCAAGATTGACGCCGCCGGTGCCTGGGAGATCGAGACGAATGCGAAGATCATCCTCGCAAAGCTCGGGATCACCGAAATGGATGACAAGATGGGCGAACTGTCCGGCGGACAGCGTAAGCGTGTTGCGCTCGCGCATGCGCTGATCGTTGAACCCGATCTGCTCATGCTCGATGAACCGACGAACCACCTCGATGCCGAGACGATCGGCTGGCTCGAGCAATATCTTTCGCGTTATTCCGGTGCCCTGCTACTTGTAACACACGATCGTTATTTTCTCGATCGCGTCACGGACCACATTCTCGAGATCGATCGCGGTACCTCGCAGACCTACAACGGCAATTACGCATACTATCTCGAAAAAAAAGCAGAGCTTGATGAGTCGAAAAAGATCGAAGGCGAGAAGCGGCAGGCACTCGCAAAGCGAGAACTTGCGTGGCTTCGCCGCGGGACAAAGGCTCGCACGACGAAACAGAAGGCCCGCGTTGACAGAGCGCAAGAGCTGATCTCTACGCCAAGAGAACGAGAGAAAGATGAGCTTGAGATATCTCTCGGTACGCGAAAGTTGGGCACGAAGACGATCGAATTCGATAATGTCACGAAAGCCTTCGACGGCAAGACGCTCGTCAAAGATTTCACCTATGCGATGACGCGTGGTGAGCGTATCGGAATCATCGGTCCAAATGGCTCGGGCAAGACAACACTTCTTGAGATGATCACCGGACGATTGCAGCCTGACAAAGGAAAAGTAGAAATCGGTTCTACGGTCGCGCTCGGCTATTATGATCAGGAGTCTCGCTCGCTCAATGAAAATCAGCGCGTCATCGATTACATCAAGGAGATCGCCGAACACTTCCCGACATCCGATGGCTCAACGATCTCCGCGAGTCAAATGCTCGAGCGGTTTCTTTTTCCGAGCGAGATGCAATACGCACCGATCTCAAAACTCTCCGGTGGCGAACGCCGCAGATTATATCTCTTGCGTGTGCTCGTAGGAACTCCAAACATCCTGCTTCTCGATGAGCCGACAAACGATCTCGATATCCCCACGCTCGTCACGCTCGAATCGTATCTCGATGGGTTCGAAGGATCGCTTATTGTTGTAAGTCACGATCGATATTTTCTCGATCGTACCGTAGATCACATTTTCCGATTTGAAGGCGATGGTCGCCTGCGCGAATACCCAGGTAACTACACGACGTTCCTGGGAATCAGAGAGCGTGAGCTCCGTGAGCTGGAGGCGCTCGATCGCTCGACTGCGAAAAAACCTGAAGCGGCGCCAGCGCGTCCTCAAGATCGCAAACGGAAGCTCACCTATAAAGAACAGAAGGAATACGAATCGCTGGAGCAATCGATCGCAAAAGCCGAAGCGAGAAAATTGGAGATCGAACAGGAACTCTCGAACAATGGAAGCTCATTCGCAACAGTTCAAAAACTCTCTACTGAGCTTGAATCATTGTTGCAAACCCTGGATAAGAATGTCGAGCGATGGGCTGAGCTTGCTGAATTAGCATAAGTACTAAAGTTGTAAAGTATTGGTTATCGAAGTACGGTTCACATTTGCTTGAAGTTTGCTTTTCTCAAACTTCACTTATTTCATCAACCGATTCACCACCATGTACAAGACAAAAAACGACTTGCCGCTCGAGACGCGCATGAAAGTCATCGAAATCCTGAATGTTCGTCTCGCCGAACTCATCGATCTCCAACTCGAGTCCAAGCAGGCTCACTGGAATGTGAAAGGTCCCGACTTCATCGCGCTCCACGAATTGTTCGACAAAATTGTCTCCGCCGCGATAGAATACGTTGACCTCGTCGCCGAGCGTGTCGTGCAATTAGGCGGCGTCGCACTTGGAACAAGACAGGAAGTTACGAGAACGTCAAAAATGAAACCCTATCCCATTGACATTGCCGACGGACATGATCATGTCGAAGCACTTTCGAACGCGATCGCCAGCTGCGGCAAAGGCGTTCGCCACAGCATTGACGAAACCGACAAACTCGAAGATGCCGACAGCACGGACATTCTGACCGAGATCTCGCGCGGCCTGGATAAATGGCTCTGGTTTGTCGAAGCCCAAGAGCAGGCGAAGAAATAGGCGGTATTCAAGTCTTCTTCTCTGCCACCGAAACCTAAAGAGAAAGACGCTGTGTTACTGATTCCGCTCTCAGAAATGAGAGCAGATTGCCTCGTGGCCTAATGGTATGGCGGCTGCCTCTGGAGCAGTAGATTCCAGGTTCGAGTCCTGGCGAGGCAGCTAAGTCGCTAACTCCTAGAGAGTTAGCGACTTTCTGATTTTCTTTTCTAATCACCCTTTCGACCTGCTTCCACAATCGCATCCGTCACCCAAGAGAACCATAGACTTGATTTGCAGTAAATCGGATCACTCTATATCCAGCGTCTTTTAATTAATCACTGTTGCCGATACGTATCGCGTTGTTTGACTTCTTCCAGGTCATGGATGTCGCCGTCGACTTCTACGATTAAGCGATGCTCCGCGCAATAGAAGTCTGCGAGGTAGTCTTCGACCAAAGCTTCGCGCCTGAATTTCAAACCATTGGCGACTGACCATTTCCCCGACTCACAGCCGCTCGAATCTCGTTTGAAAGAACCGTAGATACTTTGGTTCATAGATCATCTCTAACCCGCGGATGTCCTTACGTCTATCATAGACTGCCTCGACCGCTTCAGTGACAACATCGCAATGTGCTTGCGTATAGACGCGGCGTGGGAAGGTCAGGCGAACAAGTTCGAGCTTCGGATAAACGTGATCTCCGGTCTTCACATCGCGTCCGGCAGAGACGATACCGCGCTCCATCGCGCGGATACCGCTTTCGAGGTAGAGTTCGGCAGCGAGTGTTTGTGCAGGAAATTCGAGTTGCTTTATGTGCGGCAAAAATCTTCTGGCATCGAGGAAGATAGCGTGGCCACCGATCGGAACAACGATAGGAATACCGATTCTGAGCAATCGCTCACCTACATATTCGACTTGTCCGATGCGGGCCTGGAGATGGTCTTCCTCGACAGCTTCTTCGATTCCGCGCGCCATCGCTTCGAGATCGCGACCTGCAAGTCCACCGTAGGTATGCAATCCCTCGTAGACTACAACAAGATTTCGTGCTTCTTCAAAGACTTCCGGATCATTCAGCGCAAGGAATCCGCCAATGTTAACGAGCAGGTCCTTCTTCCCGCTCATTGTACATGCGTCGGAGTAGGAGCACATCTCGAGCAGGATCTCCGCGATTGTATGCGACTCGAATCCCGGCTCACGCCGCTTAATGAAGAAGGCGTTCTCCATCGCACGCGTAGCATCGAGTACGACCTTGATGCCATGCGGTTTCGTCAGCTCTCTGATCTCGCGCAGATTCTTCATCGAGATGGGCTGTCCGCCCGCCATGTTGACTGTTGCCGCGACAGTGACGTAAGCGATCTTGTCGCTTCCAACTCGCTTGATGAGATCAGCGAGTTTGACCAAGTCGATGTTGCCTTTGAATGGACTTGTATCTTCGGGATCGTGCGCTTCATCGACAATGACGTCGACGAACGTGCCACCCGCAAGCTCCTGATGCAGCCGCGTGGTGGTGAAGTACATATTGCCTGGCACAAAATCACCCGGCTTAATAAGTATTTTTGAAATCAGATGTTCCGCTGCGCGGCCCTGATGTGTGGGCACGAGGTGCTTGTAGCCGTAATACTGCCGGACCTTCTCCTCGAGATGGTAGAAGTTCTCACTGCCGGCGTAGGCTTCGTCCCCCAGCATCATGCCAGCCCATTGGTTATCACTCATCGCATTCGTGCCACTATCAGTCAGCAGATCGATATAGACATCGCGCGACCGAAGGAGGAAAGTGTTGTAGCCAGCTTCCTTCAGCGCGCGCTCGCGGTACTCGGGCGTCGTCATGCGTAGACGCTCGACAACTTTGATCTTAAACGGTTCGGCCCACGCTCTTTTTTCTAGTTTCTCCATTAGGTAGAAATGATTATCTACTGTGATGAATGTTCATACACAATTCCGGACAACATCGCCGGTCGAGGTAAATTCTCAAAAGATATTGATGGATCATGCAGCACCACTCGCGCGTCGAGTGCCAGGCAACCTTCCGAGGTGGCGATGAGCGGATTGATGTCTATTTCTGCAATCCATGGCTGGTCGATCACAAGCTGACTGAATTGGACAAGAAGCAATTCGAGTGCAGTTGCGTCAATCGGTTTTTTCCCACGCGCGCCTTTGAGCGCTTGCCAGATGTGCGTTTGCTCTATCATCCGGCGCGCAAGTGTTGTGCTGAGCGGCGGAAGTTCAAGGACGGTGTCTTTCATCACTTCGGCAAAAATTCCTCCTGCGCCAAAGAGGATCACTGGACCGAATTGTGGGTCATTGCTGCTGCCAAGAATCAGTTCGAATCCATCCTGGCGTGCCATCGACTGGACTGAAACGCCATCAAAGTTTGCTGCATTGCCGAGAGCGAGCACAGCTTTCCTGATCTCGTTATAGGCGATGCAGACGTCATCTTCACTTTGGAGGTTGAGTTTTACTCCACCGATCTCCGACTTGTGTGTAATCGTTTTCGAGAGCAACTTAACGACTACAGGGAATCCGATCCTCCGAGCAACACGAATAGCTTCTTCAATGCTATGGGCTGCTTCGGTTTGTACGACAGGGATACCATAGGCGCTCAATAACTGCTTCGACTCGATCTCCGAAAAGATCGTCCGCCCTTCGTTACGGACATTGTCGATTAGCAGTGAGTGATTTCGTCGCGGCTCGGGATGTAGGAGAGATTGCTCAGCGCTCTCAAGCGTTTTCAAGTTCTCGCCGAAGGTCCACATGTAGTTGAAGACGCGCGCGGCATCGTCGGGGAACGCGAAGGTTGTAATGCCACCGCGGCTCATGAAATCATCAGCATCCGAAACATCGCCTCCTCCCATAAACGATGCAATGAGAGGCTTGCCAAGTGCCGCATACTTTGCGATATTCCTAGCCATGGTGATCGGGCGTGCCGCGACGAGCGGAGCTGTGATCGCAAGAACCGCATCCGAACCTTCGTCTTTGAGTGCAAGTTCAATCGCGCGTTCGAACGTGGCCTCCGATGCATCGGCAAGGATGTCTATTGGATTTCCGTGGCTCCAGTGGGGAGGTAAAATTTCATCGAGCGTTTTTATGCTCTCGCTCGAAAGCTGCGCGAGTTCTCCACCGCCTGCGATGAGCGCGTCAGCCGCGAGCACACCGGGTCCGCCGGCATTCGTGACAATGGCGAGGCGACGGCCTTTCGGACGCGGCTGCTTCGACAGTGCTTCGGCAATGTGGAACAGATCGCCGATCCAATCGACGCGTAAAACACCTGCGCGTCGAAACGCTGCATCGAGAACGGCGTCGCTGCCTGTCATCGAGCCGGTATGCGAAGCGGCCGCTTTGGCAGCTGCCTCGGTTCGGCCAGCTTTCACGACGATAATCGGCTTGCGAAGTGCAACTTCACGAGCCGCTGCGAGAAAGCGCGGTGCGTCACCGATCGATTCCATGTAGATTACGATCGACTCCGTGTTCGGATCGTTGCCGAGATAATCGATCAGATCGCCCCAACCAACATCGAGCATCGAACCGACCGAAACGAATGCGCTGAAACCAATTACTTCGCTTAAGCTCCAATCGAGGATTGCGGTGCAGAGTGCACCGCTCTGACTAATGAACGCGACGCTGCCTGGCAGCGCAGCTTTCCGTGCAAATGTTGCGTTGAGGCCGGTGAGAGGATTCATTGCGCCAATGCAGTTGGGCCCGATCATACGCAACTGCGTTCCGCGTATGCGTTGTGCTATTTCGAGCTCCAGCTCCTTGCCTGCTGCTCCAGATTCCCGGAAACCAGCAGAGATCACGATCGCGCCACGAACGCCTGCTTCGACACATTCGCTGATGATATCCGGTACCGTCGCGGCGGGAGTAACGATAATAGCTAGATCGATCTGAGCGGGTACATCCGCAACTCGTGCGAACGCCGGATGCTCGAAGATCGACTTACGAGTGGGATTGACCGCGAATACTTGAATGCCGGGAGCGATAGAGCCAAAGAGATTCGTGGTAATCACTTGTCCCGGGCTTCCCGTGCGCTCAGAGGCGCCAACAATAGCAATAGATTTAGGATGAAAGAAGACCTCGAGCGGGTGCGAAGAGCAACCGAGGTCGGCAGCTACAGTTTGGCCGTCGTCGCGCAGTTCTGATGTGTCCAAGCTAAGTGTCTTCATCGTGCTGTATCAAATTTCGATTCGTAGGATGCGAAATGGGACGATGCCCAACGCAAGATTATCATCGCATCGTAAGAGTCCGAGATGTCAGGAGAATGCTCGATCCTCATTCCATGATCGATTCATCACGCGTTCGACAATCTGGTCCATCTCTGAAATCGCATACGCCTTCGAGAGCACTTTTGAGGCTCCGGCCTCTAGTGCGCGTTCTTCAACATCCGAAGTGCCAGGACCTCCGATAAGTACGATATAACTCTCTGGTCTAGCATCATGCAGCCGCTCAACAGCATGCAATGATGATTCACCATCGAGATCGTAGTCGATAATGATTACATGAGGCCATTCTTCCCATAAAATGGCGAGCGCATCGCGCAGTGTTGAAGATGAAAAGACTTCATAGCCACCCTTCGTAAAGTGTCGCGAGAGGAATGCCCGGATCTCATCGAAGTCCTCGACAATTAATAGAACGAATTTGGGAGACACTTCTTGCCTTCCAACCACTCTAAGTTTGGACCCTCGCAATGTATTGACAGCCATATCTTCGATTTCCATTGCATAAGTTAGGCCGTCTCTCTTGTCCGGATAGAGGCCATTGAAGTCTTGATGTAAGTGCATGATCATAAATCGATAATTCAGGGAAAAGCAACAAAGACGTGCCACCAAGATTGGATTGCAGGTAATCGCGGAAACGAGATCGGAATGCAAGATTTGTAGATAGATCAAATGAAAGGCGTGGGAAGAATTCTTGTCGGTCGAGGCAAAGAGTTAACGCGCGTCAAGCTCAATAATGACGCACCTTCCAGCGGTCCTCACCATTCGTGAGAAGGTCCTTAATCCATCTACATTGGGAAAAATCTCCCGCTGGCCGTAAGGAATTCTTACGGTAATTCTCCTCACAATTGCTGGCATTGCGTGATTTCGGCACTTCTGATACATGGAACAGAAGTGGCGCTAATCCGACGCGAAAGGGAAAATGCCGAACAGTAGGCATTCCCACACAGAGTTCAACGACTTACGACAATGCGTACTTCCGGCCTTCAAACGAGTGTGATCATATCGCTTCTAATTGCGATAGCTATCTCGGTGAACGCTACTCCACTCCATCCGCAGCGCCTCAATCCGAAGGGAGAAAGCATGCGCTTGCAGAGCACTGCGAACGGAACAGAAGAGGTGGTCTATCGACTCAGCCCTTCCAATGACGTCGTGATGAATCTTGCAGGCACAACCCCAATCAGAGATTGGAAAATGTCAGCTCACGGACTCACGGGTTCCGCGAAGATGGTCACAAGCGATAACAACTTGCTTGAGATCCAGTCGCTTACCTTCAGCCTGCCCGTCTACAACTTAAGGGGCGAAGAGCGCGGAATGGACAATGATTGCTACGCTGCATTAAAGGCGAATCGTTACAGAGAAATCGTTTTTGTCCTCATCTCTGCGAGTGTTGCACAGCAAGGTCAACATGCGTACGTGATTGCGGCACGTGGCACATTGACTGTCGCTGGTGTCACGCAGTTTGTGACGTTAAAAATGCATTCACGCGTCGCAGAAAATGGATCGATCATATTCACAGGGATGGAGAATGTGAGAATGTCGGACTACAATGTCGAGCGGCCTTCGGTGTTTTTTGGCGTCATCAGAGCCGGTGACGAAATGACACTGTCGTACAACCTAATTTTTACAAAATAAACGTCCATGCACACTACGTCCATGCACACTAACGACAAGCAGGCAATGAAACACACTATGGCAATCCGTTTTGGGATGTGCGCGATCCCACTCATGCTTTCGCTCGCAATGACGAGCCCCTCGAGCGCCCAGACAGCCTACAAGCTAGGTGGCAAACCGGTCATGACCTTGTACGGAACATCGACCCTGCACGATTGGACCATGACTGCACACTCGTTCATAAGCAGCGCGCAAATTAGTCTTTCGGCCGAAAATGAATTGAGTTCGATCAGCGCGCTCACAATGATTCTGCCAGTGCAAAACCTCAAAAGCGAGCACGATGGCATGAACGACAATGCCTACGAGGCACTCAAAGCAGATAAGTTCAAAGAGATCATCTTTAAGCTTACGTCGGCCAAGATTGCATCGACTGGAGGAAACAAGTACCAGCTTACAGCCATCGGGAATCTCTCGATCGCCGGAACAACTCGCGCCGTGACGCTCAATGCTTCCGCCATCGTCAATGCTGATGGTTCCGTGAGCTGCAGCGGTACCGTGCCAATCAAGCTGTCAGAATACAACATCGAACGGCCATCCTTTATGCTCGGTACGATGAAGGTAGGCGATGCACTGACATTGAATTATGCTCTTGTCCTTGTCAAGTAAGGCAATCGAGAACGAAACGAACTTAACAATAACCTACACAGAACACCATGAAACAGACTATCGGAGCACTCATTATCCTGTGCCTCGCTTCTGGTGCCGTAAGGGCACAACAGCCAGGCATCCCGTTCTTCCGTCCGAATGACAAGACAGGAATTAACGTCTTCGAAACGACCAAGTTCGATACGACGGCATACTCGGGCATGCGTTTCCGAATCGGCGGCAGCTTTGCGCAGTCTTACCAGGGACTCGCGGATCAGAATACAGCCGCATACGTAAAGACATCCAAAACAGATTCCACTAATGCCACCCTGCTCGATCCGCTGACGGGCGGCTTCAATCTCGCTATGGCGAACATGACACTTGATGCGCTGTTGGAAGATGGCATTCGGGCAAACGTGACTGTATATCTATCGTCCAAGCACCATAATGAGTCATGGGTGAAGAACGGATATCTTCAATTGGATAAGATGACGTTTTTCCATAGCGACTTTATTAATGATGTGATGAAGAGCGTCACATTAAAGGTCGGCGATTTGGAAGTGGATTATGGCGATCAGCACTTCCGCAGAGCTGATGGGGGCAATGAAATGTACAACCCCTTCGTCGAGAACTACATCATGGATGAATTCGCGACCGAAATCGGAGCTGAGGTCTATTACCATCCTTTCAATAATGGTCTTGTCGCAATGATCGGCGTCACCGATGGCATGCTCAATCCTACCGTTGTAGCGTCAAGCAAAATCGATAGTGCGACCAAGAATCCGAACCAATACAACCCTGCTTTCCACGCAAAGCTCGGTTATGACAAGCAGCTCAGCGACGATCTTAGAGTGCGTCTCACGGGATCCGTCTATAGCGAGAGCAGCACTTCCAGCAGCACCTTGTTCGGTGGAGACCGGACGGGATCGAATTACTTCCTCGTAATGGAAAACACTGCCGCGAGCACGACTGGCAACGCGTTCTCGGGACGTTTCAACCCTGGCTTCAGCGAGCAAGTTACAACTTTCATGATTAACCCATTCGTCAAGTACGCTGGGCTCGAGGTCTTCGGAACCTATGAAAGTGCTAAGGGCCGGACCGTGAGCGAGACTGTTTCCCGAAAGGCTTCGCAAATCGCTGGAGACGTTATCTATCGATTCGGTGCTACAGAAAACTTTTGGGTCGGTGCTCGATACAACACAGTGAAGTCGACGCTTCCAGTAAGCAATGTGGACGTAACGATCAACCGCATCGTCGGCTCCGTTGGGTGGTTCCTCACCCCGAGCGTCATGATGAAGGCAGAATATGTCACACAAGAGTACAAAGACTTTCCGACAACAGATATTCGCAACGGCGGAAAATTCAGTGGCCTTGTCGTGCAAGCTGTGCTCGGATTCTAAGAACTATCGGAGTTAGCGGTGACCGTGCTTTAGGTTTCTGCAGGTTGCCTGGTCCATTTGACTAAACCTCGAACAAAATGGGGCTTTCGCGAGAGCGAAGGCCCCTTTCATTTACTGAAAAGTTTAGACACACCGCTAAGCGTCACAATAGGTAAAGTATTGACGCTAGCTCTATTGTGTTGCGTCAAAATTTTACACGGTCAATAAAAAAAACTTACCATTCGGAAGGAGCTCGATGCGAACAATAGCTTACAAATGAGGTGCAATCGGCCTAAACGTCGCCTAGGTACGCGAGTTGCCTGCGTTCTTGAAACGACCCAGTGCATGCAATCACAAACCAACAAAACCGTATGCGTTCTCTAAGCCTGAAACTCAGCATGATCGTTCTCCTGATAGCTGGATGGACGATATCGGCAAGCGCGTTGCCGAATTTTGCGCGCAAGTACAGCCTCGCCTGTTCGAGCTGCCATTCGGTTGTTCCTAGACTAAACGAATTTGGTTGGAAATTCCGCGCGGCTGGTTATCGTCTGCCGGACGAGATTGGCAAGACTGCTTCCGTATTCAACCTGAGCGATTACATTGCGGCGCGACTGAACGTCGCTCTGACCGACAAATCGTCAACATCGGCAACTCCTGGTTCTGCCGCTATAAACAATATGAATCTCCAGTTTGCCGGAGCATCGCTCTATGTGCTCTTCGGCGCGCTGACCAAGAACATTTCGAGTGAGGCCGAATTTTCGTTCAATGTGCCGAGTCCGACTAATAACGGAATATCGGGAATGAGCTTCCCCGTGGGTGTTTCAACCGCCTCGGTCGGATATTATACTGGCCAGGAGAACGGTTGGTTCTCCGCCCGGGCTGGTATCATTAGCGGCTATCAAGGCTATGGTGCGTCGGACCGAGGCATTAGCAGCGGTAGTGCTATGATGACCTCCGGATATGCAACAGATCTGCCCGCGATGGCTGCTGGAGACAAAATGATCCCCTCATTCGTGGGTATTGGCGGCTCGCAGGCCGGGATAGATCTGGGCTATACGCTCAACACTATTAAGGATCACCCAGCAACGATCCATGCCGCAGTGTTTAGCGGATACGCATATGATGTGAAAGATAAGCCGTTCGCAGCGGTTGGAGGAGGCAGCCCGAAGCCATCAGGCTTGGCACCATCGGCCAATTCGCTCGACTTCCAAGTCTTCGCAAGTCAGATTCTGACGGAAGATGGCGGTGGAATTTCGGCGGTTTACTATCATGGCCAGGCTGACATTGGGACCAATGTCAATTCCTTGCCGAAGACTGCGACTTCGAACATTGATTCGCTCTACTGGACCGACAAGTTCAATCGTTGGGCGATATTCGCAAGTTATCCGATCTCGAGAGCGCTTCTGCTCGCAGGATATGAGAACGGACTCGATAATAGTTGGACGCTCAAGTCTTTTGCGTATGCCGATAATATCAAGAGTAGTGGTTGGTTCGCCGAGGGCGATTACAATATCACGGACATGGTCGGAGTAGGTGTGCGCTATGACCTCATTAATCCGAACACGTCCCAAGACAACAACAAGCAGACCCAAATTACGGGCTTCGTCAATTATAACTTTGGCGATGGGCTCCAGCTCATCGGTCAATATGCTGTAAAGAGTTCGAGGATGCCAGGCTCTGATGGTCTGAGCACACTCGGCACTCAGGCGGACAATACCTTCCAGTTGCGTATTAGCTGGGTTCAGTAATTGCACGAGCTCAGCTTGAAAGAACACTCCGCCTGTTGGCACGAACGAGAAAGGTCACAACACTTTCTTCGACGCGAGCCTACACGGCGGAGAGCTCATGCCAGGCTTTGGAGTCCGGAAACGAGAGGATAGAAGTGTCCATACTCAGAGGAAGTTTTTGAGTTACATGTTCCAATTGTATTAGATAGCGATGAAAAAATTAGCAATCCCATTATTACTTGCGGCCTTGATCGTTACAGGAGCTCGCAATCTTTCAGGCACTGGGGCCAGTGCCGGCAAGGACATCTTCGAAGACCAGAAGTGTGCGAAATGCCACACGATCGAGTCCAAAGGGATCGACCGCTCCGGTGCCACTCCTCCAGGCAAGCTGCCACCCGATCTCTCGGGTGTCGGCCTAAAGCACGACTCCGAATGGATGCAAAAGTGGCTTATGAAGGAAGTGGAGATGAACGGCAAGAAACACATGAAGAAGTTCTCCGGCTCCGGAGAAGAGTTGAAGACGCTTACGGTCTGGCTCGCTTCGCTCAAGAAGAAATAACAAGAAGGATTGTGCAAGCTTGAGTGTGAATACACTGTCTAGTCCCGGTGGCGATGATTGAAAATACCAAAATACAGAGAGCGATAAATACTCACCAAGAGACCGGCGTACATCCAATCGGGTCCGCCGGATCACAGCATAAGACTATTCGGACGGGTCGAAGGACCTTTCTCGGATGGTTTTTCGGAATCGGGACAGTTTCCATTGGAGCGATGCTTTCGGTCCCGCTCTTTCGCTTCGCACTCGATCCACTCATGCGCACAACAACCGCAACTTCATGGAGTGATCTCGGTCCCGAGTCGGACTTCAGCGAGACCAGCATTCCTCAGAAGCGCTCGATTTCGATCACGCAGGTCGATGGTTGGAGAAAGGTTGTCACTGAAAAGCCAGTGTACGTGATAAAGAAAGCCGATGGAAAGCTCATCGTGCTCACCTCAGTTTGTCCTCATCTCGGCTGCGCTGTTAAGTGGAATGACACCGGAACCCAATTCAAGTGTCCATGTCACAACGGCGTCTTCACAACCGAGGGGAAGCTCATGTCTGGTCCACCACCGCGCGACATGGATGAACTCGAATCGCGCAGCGTCGATGGTCACCTTCAGGTTCGCTACCAATCCTTCCGGCAGCTAGTCAAGATAAAAGAGGAGTTGGCATGACAATGAAATCTCAAAACAACCGATTTGTCAACTGGCTTGATCAACGTACCGGTGTTCGGCATTTGACGCGTGAAGCGCTCGACGAGCCGATTCCAGGCGGAGCGCGATGGGCATATGTCTTAGGCTCGGGGCTTCTCTACATCTTGCTTTCGCAGATTGCGACCGGTGTCTTTCTCGCGATGTATTACGTTGCGAGCGCCGATCACGCGCATACGACTGTCGAGTACATCACTAAGCAGGTGACGGCCGGATCGTTTATCCGAAGCCTCCATATGTACGGTTCGAGTGCGATGGTCGTGACGCTTGTCGCACATATGGCTCAGACCTACTTCTTCGGCTCCTACAAAGGCCGGCGCGAAATCCTCTGGCTCTCGGGCCTCATTCTCTTTGCCCTTGTGATCGGGATGGCCTTCACTGGCTATCTCCTGCCATGGGACCAAAAGGCATTCTTCGCGACGGCCGTCGGCACTAACATCGCAGGTGAAGTACCGATCATCGGTGATTGGCTTAAAGAGTTGATGCGAGGCGGCACCGAGATGGGGACGCTTACGCTCTCGCGCTTTTTCGTCGCGCATGTGTTTCTTATCCCAGGTTGCATCTTCGCATTTGTTGCGGCACACATCTTTCTCTTTCGCAAGGCTGGCTCGGCAGGGCCGATGGACGAACACCCATTCGAGCCTAAGCAGCAGACCGAGCAGTTCTATCCCAAGCAGGTGATCATGGATATCGTCTTCGCGACGATACTTGTAGGTACGCTTGGATTACTATCCTACCTTTCGCCAGTGGAGTTGGGACCGAAGGCAAATCCTGCTGATACGTCATTTCTTCCGAGACCCGAGTGGTATTACTTGCCGATCTTTCAGTGGCTTAAATACTGGAATGGTGCATCCGCGATCATTGGGATCGTTGTGATTCCTGGCATCATTGCGGCGTTGCTTGTTGCGCTGCCGTTTCTGGATCGGAAGCTTGAGCGTCGACCGTGGAAACGGCCAGTAGCATCGTTCTCGTTTGCGATCGTCATTTGCTCGCTTATTTTCCTTGGGTGGCAGAGCGGCCATGAGGATGCAAGTGACCCAGCAGTAGCGAAGCAGCTCACAAAGCAGTCCGAGGAGACTGCGGCATTTATGAAAGCGCCCTTCACGCCAGAACTCTCCGGCGGCACGCTTACCGCTCAGAATGCCGCGTTACTCGATCCGCAAGCGATGCTGGGGAAGAAGCTTTATGCTAACAACTCCTGCGACGGCTGCCACGGTGAAAACGCAAACGGAACCGACGTAGGTCCGAAGTTGATCGGGATTGGCACAAAGTTCGATCGTGCAAAGATCATCGGGCTGCTCAAGAACCCAACGCAGAAGATGCGCGACGGCAATATGGATCCCGTCGATCTCCCAGATGCTGAGTTGGATAAACTCCTTGCTTATCTCAATAGTCTGAAATAGATAAGTTCGAGCCACACAACACTGAATTGGGTGCCTCTCGAGAGCTCAATGATGCTCCAGCATGGTCGATCAATTCTGCTAAACTTGTTCACTCCCGCGGGTAATAGTTGACGACATGCCAGGTCGACATGACAAAATTTTTAGCGGGTGCGTAAAGAATTCTTACCATCCGAACGGAGATCAATGCACGTATGGCCAAGAATGAGTGAATTCTGCCAGTTGGATCTCCGGGTATGCCTGTTGACGCTAATTAGGATTAGAAGTGGTGATTCATCGGCGGGCGATGACATCGTCGAGGTGAAGGACTGGAAAGGGAGGCATACCATGTCGAATTCCGCACTAGAAGGCTATCGCGACTATATCAAAGAAAAAGTGTGCGTGCACTGCATTGATGCCGATCAGTTCGGCAATTGTCGGATTGGGGGTGGGAAGATCTGTCCGTTCGATCTATACTTTGACAAGGTCGTTACCGCTGTTTCACGTGTGAAAAGCGATCGCTATGAAGATTATGCCCAATCGCTAAGAGTGAATGTTTGCCGAACGTGCACATATGGCAATGCAGCCAAATGTGCGGACCGTGCCGAGGTTGAGTGCGCGCTTGACCGCTACTTTCCTCTGGTCGTGGACGCAATCGAGGAAGTTGGATTTGATGCTTTCATGAGTGCGTACCGCGAGAATCGTTAAAAAAGACATAACGAGCAGCTTGCAGCATCATCATCGTGGATTAGCTAGGGCCTTGAAGGGAATCGATATTTCAAGCTGAAGTCGAGTAAGGCTCAGGCAATGAATTGCAAATTAACTCGGGAAAACTATGGGTAGCTTCATTGATTTCATGAGAGGTACTGTTGGACGAACACTTCGCGTAGTGCTTGGGCTTTTTCTTATTTGGTGGGGCTTTTGGGGAGATGCTGGTGCCATTGTCGGTATCATAGGCTTTGTTCCACTGCTGGCTGGTATACTGAACTTCTGTCTCGTCGCTCCGCTAGTTGGGAAAACATTCTGGGCAAAGCCAGCAACCACTCGCTGAAGAGAGAACGGGAGAGGAAAGAAATCTTGAGTAACGAGGGATAGCAACAAGCGACACACGTCTCGGTTCTGTCATCTCGTTACTCATCTACTTGTTAATTGCACTAACGAACCTGCATGAAGACGATCATCGAGCCCTTCAAGATCAAGATGGTCGAGCAATTGCGCTTTACCACTCGCGAGGAGCGCGAAGAGCTCCTGCAACTTGCTCACTATAATCCCTTTCTATTACATTCTGACGATGTCCTGATCGATCTTCTCACCGATAGTGGCACAACCGCGATGAGTGCGAAGCAATGGTCTGCTCTCATGGATGGAGACGAGGCCTATGCCGGCTCACGCAGCTACTACAAGTTCGAAAAGGTGGTCCAGGATATTACCGGCTTCAAGCACGTGATCCCAACACACCAGGGACGAGCGGCGGAAAGGATCCTCTTCAGCCTCGTTGGGGGAGTTGGCAAGATCATTCCAAACAATACGCATTTCGATACGACTCGCGCAAACATTGAAGACTCAGGTGCCGCGGCGGTCGATCTCCCGGATCCACTCGGAATCCGGCCTGAAGTGATCGCAGACTTCAAAGGAGGAATGGACGTCGACGCGCTCGAAGCATTGATTTTTCAGGCACGGCCGGCTAACGTGCCCCTCGTAATGCTCACCGTCACGAACAATACTGGTGGTGGGCAGCCGGTCTCCATGAGGAATATTCGAGAAGTGAGTCGTATCGCTCACTCCCATGGCATTCCCTTCTTCCTGGATGCGTGCCGATTCGCAGAGAACGCGATGTTTATCAAACTCCGTGAAAAGGGCTACGCCGACGTACCAGTCAAAAAGATAGCACAGGAAATGTTCTCGTACGCAGATGGATGCACAATGAGTACCAAGAAGGATGGACTTGTCAACACCGGTGGTTTCCTGGCGATGAATGATGATGCGCTTGCAATGAAAGCGCGCAACGTACTGATTGTCACCGAAGGATTCACAACCTACGGAGGACTCGCACGTCGCGATCTTGAAGCAATCGCGATCGGGCTTGTTGAAGTGCTTGACGAGTCCTATCTTGCATATCGTCTGCGTTCCGTGCAATATTTGGGTGATGCCCTCGAAGCGCAGGGCGTACCGATTATGCGGCCGACAGGCGGACACGCGGTCTATCTTGATGCGAAGCGATTTGCTCCGCACATCCCAGTCTCGGAGTATCCTGGCCAGTCCATCGTTTGCGCACTCTATGAGCAAGCGGGGATCAGGTCAGTAGAGGTCGGAAGTGTAATGTTCGGTAAATACGATTCCAATGGGTCTCTGCTTCCTTCTCCAATGGAGCTAGTCAGACTTGCGATCCCTCGTCGTGTCTATACCCAAAGTCATATAGACTATGTTGCCGAAGCCGTCTGCGAAGTATATGTAGATCGGGATCATCTTCCCGGACTTCGCATTGCCTACGAACCACCAGTGCTGAGACACTTCACATCTCACTTCGAGCGGATTTGCAAACCTGTCCCCGCTTTGCATGTCGTCGGCTCAAACAGAGTTGCAATGACGAACGGAGTGCGATGAGTTACTAGGCGCAGAAGTTGTACGAACTATCAACGATTTTCAGAGAATGCTTCGCCGTTCTAACGGTGAGCAAACATACTTACTGTTTATGATGCGGGGAAAGGTGAAGATGGGGACTGTAAGCTGGCCTAGAATTATTCAAGGTGGAATGGGAGTCGCGATCTCAGGTTGGCAATTGGCGCGGGCCGTTTCGCGGAAGGGGCAACTGGGCGTCGTCTCCGGTACCAGCCTGAATGTTGTGTTCGCCCAGCGGTTGCAGCAAGGCGATGCGGGCGGACATCTTCGCCGAGCCCTCGAGCACTTTCCTGTCCCATCCGTTGGGGAAGATATTTTGCACGAGCATTTCAACCTGCGACGAGCCAGCGGTCGCAAAGCCCTCCGCGGCGTGCAGGCGTTCACTCTCGATGCGAGCGATGATCTTATCAAATTGACCGTCGCGGCAAATTTCTGTGAAGTGTATTTGGCCAAGGAAGGTCACGATGGAATCGTTGGGATAAATCTTCTCGAAAAAGTCCAGTTGCCGAATCTTGCGTCGCTCTACGGAGCAATGCTTGCCGATGTTGACTATGTCCTCATGGGAGCAGGCATACCTCGAGAAATCCCTGGGGTACTCGATAAGCTTGCCAGGCATGAAGTCGCCACACTCAAGCTTCATGTGGAAGGGGCAGCATCCGATGAAGATATTCGTATCACCCTTGATCCCAGGCGCATCTTTGGAGAGCAATTGCCAGCATTGCGGAGGCCGAAGTTTCTCGCCATCGTTTCTTCGGATGTTCTGGCTCAGGTGCTCGTCCAGAAGGCTACCGGTCGCATTGATGGGTTGATCATCGAGAGCGCCATCGCGGGCGGACATAATGCTCCGCCGCGCGGACAGATGAAGCTCTCTGAATCCGGCCAGCCGATTTACGGACCTCGAGACAGTGCCAACATCGATAAGATAAAGACGTTGGGATTACCGTTTTGGCTAGCCGGGGACTGCGCGAGTCCGGAGCAATTGAGTGCAGCACTAGCGCTTTGCGCCGCCGGTATTCAGGTCGGAACCGACTTTGCCTTTTGTGCGGAATCAGGACTTGATAAGGATCTCCGTAATCGGACTCTCGAGGAGCTAGCCAATCGTGAGGTCGAGGTGTTTACCGACCCGCTTGCTTCGCCTACGGGATTTCCATTTAAGGTAGTGCAACTCTCCGGCACCCTTTCCGACGCGGCGGTCTATGAAGAGCGGCCGAGGCTATGTCAGCTAGGATTTCTACGCCAGGCCTACAAAAAGAGCGACGGCAGGATCGGCTACCGCTGTCCAGGAGAACCGATTGGGGCTTACATTCGAAAAGGTGGAAAGCTGGAAGACACTGTCGGGCGCAAGTGCTTGTGCAATGCGCTCATGGCCAATGTCGGTCTTGCGCAGGAGCAATCTTCGGGGTACATCGAGAAGGCACTTGTCACAGCCGGCGATTCGCTGAAGCGCTTGAAGCACTATTTCAAAAATGGCACACGGGTCTATACAGCCTCGGATGTTATCGAATATCTGTTGTCGTCGCCCGCTCTGGCGCTGGCATGAGGGGCCTCCTAGGTGGGTTCAACCCCGATCTCCAAACCTCAAGTCTATTCCGCCTTCTCGTCGTGCTTTGCGGCTGGGAGCTTTGCATAAATCGTCGGCTTCGAGATACCGAGGATACGAGCTGCTTCCGTTCGGTTGCCATGGACGGCTTCGAGGACTCTTGAGATATGCTCGCGTTCGACATCCGAGAGCGATCGGTTCCATTCGTAGTGGTTCGTTGGTCCCGTGTGTTCCGAGGGGCCACGCGGCAGAACTGATTCCTCGATCACATCCGATTTCGAAAGCACGACAGCGCGAGTGAGCACATTCTCCAACTCACGAACATTGCCTGACCAGTCGTGCTTTTGAATGCGCTCCATCGCAATGGCGCTGACTTTGAGGACCTTCGTATGAAGCTCTTCATTGATGCGCCGCAGGAGACTTGTAACGAGGATCGGAATGTCTTCCTTGCGCTCGCGAAGCGGAGGGGCTTTGATCGAAACGACATTCAGACGATAGTAGAGGTCTTCGCGGAATCGACCTTCATCGACTTCCTTCTTCAGGTTGCGGTTCGTTGCCGCAATGATTCGGGCGTTCATCGGAAGTGTCTTTTCACCTCCAACGCGTTCGAACTCCCGCTCTTGCAATACACGCAGCAGTTTTACCTGCAGCGTCTGAGAAATCTCTCCAATTTCGTCCAGGAAGATCGTACCGCCGCGCGCAAGTTCGAACTTGCCACGCTTATCGGCATTCGCGCCCGTGAACGAGCCCTTCATATGACCGAAGAGTTCGGACTCGAGGAGCGTTTCGACAAGCGCTGTGCAGTTGACGGCGATAAACGGCTCGTCTTTCCACGGTGAGTTGAAGTGAATGGCGCGAGCAATAAGCTCTTTGCCTGTTCCGGACTCGCCTTCGATGAGTACCGTAACCCGTGAGCGCGTCACACTGCCGATCGTCTTGTAGATCTCAATCATTTGTGAACTTCGGCCCACGAGTATGTTTTCCAGCTTGTATTCCTCGGCCTCAGTCTTCTTAAGCAACTCGAGCTGCTCTGAGAGTTGCTGTGTCTCGATCAGG
>JABDDM010000030.1 GCA_013287605.1 Ignavibacteria bacterium
ACGGTGTCGCTTGCCGCGAAGTTAACGGCTGGATCGGTCGCAAATTGAAGATCTCCGAACGTCGGTAATGGTTGTGCATTCCAGTTAAGTCCACCATCTGTGGAGTTGTATGACCAGAGCACATTATCCGACCGGAAATCATTCGCACCTGCGACCAGAAGTTCTGGATGTCCTGGACGAACAGATATGGATGGCTCATTCTGGGGTTTAGTGAAATCCTTCGTGATATTAATGTTCGGAAAATCCGGCGCATTGTTCGCGAGGGATAGCACTTCAACGCCTGGTTTCTTCCAGAGCCGCAGAAGCTGTGCTGACGGGCGATGCGCGGTTGCAAAGGTTGATACGGGGAAATCAAGGAACACGCAAGAGCGCTGCGCCTCTGCTGCTGAGGCCATCAGCAACACAAGAAGCGTGACCGAGAGTGTGAGGAGCAATCGTCGAGGTACCATAAATGATTGCAGTGGTTAAGGCGACCTCATCAGCACGGGAAAATCTCCAGCAGCTTTTCTTTCGAATAACCAGCCGCGAGTGCAAGCATCAGTTTAATGCGTGCCTTCGGTCCCGTTACGTATGGTGAGAAGAGACATCCAAGCCTGCGTAATTCCTTGCCAGCACCCTGATATGAATAATAGGGACGAACGGGTCCTGCAGGACATCGCGACGTGATCACGACCGGAATCCCCATTTCACATGCCCTGGCGATGCCATTGACTGCCCCTGGCGGCACATTCCCCTGCCCCATCGCTTCGACAACAATCCCCATCGCTCCAGCCTTCATCGATGCAATGAAGAGTTGGTCGTCCATTCCAGAGTAAGCCTTCAATAATTCGACATACGGCAACTCGACATCGTCGGTCGTCGGAATGGAAAGCCTGTGATGGGGTGAGCGCGTTCGCTGCGGAGGAGTATGTTCGAGCACGTGCACAATGCCGAGCGGCCCGAAATCCGCAGAGCGGAATGTGTCAATGCGCGTAGTGTGTCCTTTGATCACTTCGCTTGCGGCGTGAACGGTCCCATCCATGACGAGCAACACACCTTGATCGTAAAATTCTTTGCTGGCTGCTACTCCGATTGCATCGAGCAGATTTTTTCCGCCATCCCACGCTGCATCTGTCGAGGGGTGCATTGCGCCAGTAAAGACGATGGGCTTGTGGTCCGCAATCGCAAGGTCCAGAAAGTAGGCACACTCTTCGACTGAGTCCGTACCATGCGTGATCACCACGCCATCGACACGCTCGCTAATGGCGCGAACGAACTCCGCGAGGGTCAGCATCATTTCTGGTGAAATGTGCGGGCCAGGCAGTGTTGCGAAATCGTAAACTTCGACCTCGACGCTCGGCAGGAATTGCTCCAGCTCCGGAATTCGCGCCATGATGTCTTTGCCACCCAGGGTCGGAATGATCCCATTCCCAGGTGTAGCAGTCATCGCAATCGTCCCACCAGTAAATACAATGGCAACGCTCGCCGTTTTCTCTTTCCGTTGTGCTTTGACACTGGCTACTTCGGTCGTTGGGGCTTCAGAGGCAAGAGACATAGAATCTAAGAAAGGATTGCGGTTGGTCGATTTGAACTCATGGGCTTCAAGGCACCCACTGCACGTATCACAACTGTTGCTTCATAACCTTTTTGGACTGAGGAGAGATTCCGTATTTAGCGACCAGGAGGCAGTCTTTATGAACTGCTGACTTTTTTCTCACACACAGCGTGTCTCTGGAGGTAAGACTTAGCCTTCTAGCAGTTTTAATGGAATTCTGGAATGGAATCAAGTCGGATGCTAACGACTTATTCCCGGAGCTGCTAACTTCACATCCTATCGTAGGTCATCATAGTTCTAAGTCATCACAGAGCTCACAAGGTGTATGAACCTTATTTTTGCCCTGCGCATCCTGATCTGTGCGTTCATCATTGTCTTTGGTGCTGGCTCCGCTCACAGTCAAGGTGGGCTCAGACATCACCAATCTTGGTTGCACTCGCCCGCTCGAAAGGGTACCACACCAACGAAAGGCGTGCGCTCGCTCGAACTCTTCGGCATTCGCCCAGGAATCACACTGGATAGCACCAGGAAGGCGCTCGCAAACAGTGGCGCTCAAATGCGCGAGATTGATCAGGACTCACTTACACAGTCGTTCAGCGATAAATCACTTCATATTTATCTTGTGGATTCAATCATTTGCCGATTGACCTACATGCGAATGGTCTTCGTCTTTGATGATGCGAGCCGCCACCTTCGGCGTTTCGCGATTACGCCGCGCGAGACGTCCGTGGCCGCAGGACAAAATGACGACATCGATGCTGCACTCCTTCTCTATTTTGGTGAACATTGGGGCAAACCGGAAATCAGTTTTGATCCACCGGCTTGTTTCAAGTGGCGCACAGGCAATATCGAGCTCCGAGGATTCATCAGGCGAGGTTATCCCCTCTGGGTCATGGAAGGATAGTCTCCGGCTCGCTGTTCTGCCGCTGGAATCAGCAAACTCAACTGTCGCTCTTTTATAGTCGTTGTGCCAAAATCTCCAACACCTCGTCCGACTCCAACAGCAGACCGCGCGGGGGCTCTCGCGACCGAACGGACTGAAACCGATATCGAGAGATCGCTTCGGCCGAAAGCATTTGCGGAGTTCGTGGGACAAGAGAGCATACTCGATAACCTCCGGATCTTTATCCAGGCAGCCACAAAGCGCGGCGATGCTCTAGATCACGTACTGTTTACCGGACCGCCAGGCCTGGGCAAAACGACACTCGCACATATCATTGCTCAAGAGATGGGAGCAGCGATTAAGACTACGTCGGGTCCGGTTCTCGAACGCCCTGGCGATCTCGCAGGACTGTTGACTTCCTTGGAAGAAGGCGATGTTCTCTTCATCGATGAGATCCATCGCCTCTCTGCGGTCGTAGAAGAGTACCTCTATTCCGCGATGGAGGACTACAAACTCGACATCATGATCGACTCCGGTCCGAGCGCGCGCTCGATCCAGATTGAGCTCAAGCCATTCACACTTGTTGGAGCTACCACCCGCGCTGGTCTGCTTTCGGCGCCATTGCGCACTCGATTTGGCATTACCAACCGTCTCGATTATTATCGTGCCGACACGTTGCAGAAGATCGTAACGCGAAGTGCCCGACTTTTGAATGTTGAGATCGAGCCAGAAGGCAGCTTCGAACTTGCACGTCGCTCTCGCGGCACACCGCGTATCGCGAATCGATTGCTGAGTCGCACACGGGATTTCGCGCAGGTCAAGGGTGACGGTCGCATCACGAAGGAGATCGCACACATCGCACTTGAGGCACTGGAAGTGGATCAGCATGGTCTGGATGAGATGGACAAGCGGATTCTGCTTACGATTATCGAGAAATTCAATGGCGGACCGGTTGGATTGAACACGATCGCGGTCGCAGTTGGCGAAGAAGGTGGTACGATCGAAGAAGTTTACGAGCCCTTTCTCATCCAGGAAGGATTTCTAAACCGAACGCCGCGTGGCAGGGAGATCACTCCGCTCGCGATGCGGCATTTTGGACTCAATCCCGCACGGCTTCGCGCTGAGGAACAATCTCTTTTCGGCTCCTAATCTTCGAAACCAATTTTTTGTAGCTCCATGAAAGGTACGCCATTAACAGAAAAGACATTCAACTATATCGTCGATCTGTTCGCGAAAGACGAAGTTGCGCTGCTCGAACGCATGAGTACTCGTGCGAAGGAGGCGGGTGTCCCAATGATCATGATCAGCGAGGAACAGGCAAAATTCATTGAAGTCTTTCTGAAGGCGATCAAAGCCAAACGCGCTCTCGATATCGGAACGCTCTTCGGCTACAGCGCCGCCATCATGAGTCGGGCGATGGGTCCGGAGTCTCACGTTGTTTCGCTCGAATTTCTTCCAATGCATGCTGAGGTCGCCAAAACCAATCTCGCAGCCGAAGGCATTGAGAATGTCGAGATCATTGTCGGACCGGCGGCAGAATCTCTTAAAACGCTCGAAGCTGCCAGTTTCGACTTTATTCTCATTGATGCCGACAAGGAGAATTATTCAATTTACCTCGATCACGCTCTTCAATTGATCAAATCAGGTGGGGTCATTGCCGGAGATAATGCGCTGGCTTGGGGAAAGATCACGGACACTTCGATCAGCAAAAATGATCCGGACTACCTCAGTGTAACCTCTGTGCAAGCCTTCAATTTGTCGTTTGCTAACGAGCAACGGCTTTTCAGCATTATCGTCCCTGTTGGGGACGGGCTGGCCCTAGGAGTGGCGAAATAAGCTCAAAAAGGCACATAAGTCTATACTCAGGAACATTTTACCTCCCCAGATGGCTTCCCATTCCTCATGCATTGGTTTTAGAAGCTCTACAATTAACCGCCCTATGCGTTCAATCCGATACCTGCGCACCCTTGCGCCGTTTTCACTCATATTGATACTGGCGCTTTCAACGCCGGCTACTGCACAGTTGCAAAAAACTGTTTGCCTTCTTAAAGGTGAACTGGTTACTAGCGATGGTCAAAAGCTTTCTGGTGCAACCGTTGCCATCTACAACGGGACAGAGAAAGTCACCACAACCCGGTCGAACACCGATGGAAAGTTCACCGCAATCGTTCACCCTGCAACAACGTACCGGGTGACGTTCACGCATCCTCAGTACTCCTACAATGAAGAAACAGTAGTAGTACCGGCAACAGAAAAATATCTGGAAGTACCATTGCATGCGTCGCTCAGGCCGCTGCACGATGGCCAGGCATTCGCTCTGTCGCAGCCGGTCTTTATGGAGAAAAGCGCTACGATCGAACAATCGGCACTGTCTCAGCTTGACGAGATCGTAAACGAAGTAAAGCATAACCCAAAGCTTACACTTACGATTACGGTCTATCCCGATCATCCGATCAAGAACCCCAAGAAGGATGTGAAGGAGCAGCAACTCGCTGCAGGGCGCAGCAATGCGATCACTTCCTTCCTGCTTTCGAACGGGGTTAGCGCGAAAAGCTTCTCGATCGTAAAGAGCACCGATGTGCCGGACGGCCAATTCCCTCGCACAATCACTACTGCTGCCAAGAAAAAGAAGAAGGCCACAACGGAACGCGTAATGATCCCGCAGTACGTTCAGATCCAGGCGCACCTGGGCTAGGCTTCTTCTCAGTCTCCGCGCTTGAGACCTGTTGACCGAATATTCGAGCGGTTCAGCACGTAGCTTGAGTGGACGTCGAGAATGTCCGAGGAAGGGAGACCATGTTCTGTTTGGACATGGACCGGGATGTTTACATAACTATCTCTCCTGACGATTCTTCCCGTCAGGAGATTTAGATAAGTCGTATCCCTCCCAGTAATCGGACCATTAAAGAGTAGTTGTTGCTCCCCCACTCGCTGCTGCATCCCGCTAAAGGTACCGGTCTGCACAGATGTAATGATTGCTGCGGTCCCTCCAAGGGTATCCTTTACACCGTCGAATTCATAGATATAGTGAATACTATATCGGAATCTACCTCCAGGAACGATGACGGTATCAATACGATCATCCATCCAGCTTGCACCATACGTAACAAGAGCCAGCGGCAGCGGGAGCATCATTCGCGGTGCCCGGAAAAAATAGGAAAGGAATTGGGCATCTTCGCTGAGAATTGCTGTGTCGATCACTTCCTGATGGATTTCCTGTCCGTCCATGCTGAACGTCAGCCGTGACACTTTATTGATCGATCCAATTTCCTTGATAGTGGTATCTCGATCGATCGTACTCAGGCGTCCGTAGTATCGGTCGAAGGTCCAAATGCCCTTCTTCAGATCGACCGCTATGTTCTTCCATACCAGTTGCGCCCTGCTGATGATTGGAAATTTGTCGCCATTCTCAAGCGTGTGTGTGACGACAGTTTCGGCATCGTACAGAGTCGTCCCCAACTGCGGTTTATAGCGCAGCGTGTATCGCTCCTCTTTAGGCACGACTTCCTTCGGCAGGACCACCTTAGGCTTCACCTCTTGAGCCACGCAAGGGAGGGCCGGACCCAGAAAGAGCACAAAGAGGCAGCCAGATGGGAGCCACATTCGGCTGATCTGTTTGAGGGTGTTCATGAGGGCAAACAAGATGTCAAGTCATCAGGGTTAGTCCTCACCTGAGAACGGTGATCGATCTCGAGGAAACGATCGCACCTCGAGAGAGCAGTCGAATGAAATATACACCGGATGCCAAACCTGAAGGCAACGCGAGTTGCAGCTTAGCGGCTCCTGTGTGATGCTGTACCGACAGAATCTTTCCTGAAGCAGCTTCCACCAACTCAATATCGAGTACCTGGTTATCCTTTGCACCCTCAACAGCGAGATGAAGGTTTTGCCCGGATGCAACAGGCTCGGGCCACGTTTGCGTGATACGAAGTTGATCGGATGTGTTGGGTGTCTGCTTCGCAACACCCGATTCATAGGCAAACACACCATCGATCTTCACCGCCCACGCAGAGCGCCCGTCAGTCGCTGCGACAAGCCACTGTTTGTACTGCTTGATATCATGGACGATCATGGCTGGCATGTGCGCACCGTAGCGATACCAATCTTTTCCTCCATCGACGGTGACAAACACGCCAACATCCGTGGCCGCAAAGATGCAATTGTTGCGTGCCTTCGGATCGCCCTGCTCTGCTAGCGTATCGATCAGGATCGTGTTAACTGAAATGTTCGGTAGATTGCCTGAGATGCTCTTCCACGTCTTTCCACCATCAGTGGTCTTGAATACATGACCAGAAGCATAACCAAAAACAGAAGCGAACGCAACGAGTGAATCAGAACGATCAGGCGCGATCGAGGAGACATAATTCGCTGGCAGTCCACCAGTAACTCTGATCCACGTAGGTGCAGAGTCGGGGGATAGCAGAGTATTGACAGTCGTGCGCCAGAGACTGACTGCGCCATCGCCAGCTCCCCCAGCCCAAAGAATTGGCCGACCAACTGCATCATGTGGACCAACCGCCATGCATTCAATATCGCCCCAGGTCCAGTCTTTTGGATTTGATGCCTTCCCGCCAATGACTGGTGACCATTTGGACCACGAAACGCTCTTGTTCACGAAATCGAACTTCGCGTGATAGATGTGGACGCGAGCAGTGTAAATATCTTTTCCTGTTATCTGGTCAAGCACCATCGGCGCGATAAATGCAGTTACCTCCGTTGTATCCGTCAGGCGATTCGGGGCTTTGAGCAACTGATAGCTGAACCAATGCCACTTTGAGTTATAATTATCCGGGCTTAGTCCGTAAAGATCGTAAGCAAGATTGGGTTGAAGCGAATCGAGTCCATCCCGATAGGCAAGACCTCCCAATTGCTGTGAGGTGAACAGTTTATTACTGTCCAACATACTTGCGACTGCTCGACCTCCATCGCCGCGATTGATCCAATCCCAATCAGAGTTTGCACTAAAGCCATGTGCGACAGTACCATTATCCTGGGTACCTCCGAAGAGCTTGAGTTGCGTGGGATCAGTGATGGGAGCCATATGGTCCATCACGGGCCACCAGCCTTCAATACCATAGAACATCGTGATCGGCAGGCCTTTGAGTTGCTCCCACGTCGTCCCAAAGTCACGTGTACTGAAGACTCCGCCATCGCTTCCTAGCAATAGATCATCTCCTGTTGTAGCTGGAGTAAACGCTAGTGCATGCTGGTCGCTATGCTGAGTTCGGTCATTCCGGAAATATCTCGGATACCCGATCGTGATGTCGTGGAATGTGCGACCGTAATCCGTGGAGCGCTGTACGTCGATGCCCCCGATGTAGAGTTCATTCGGATGCCAGGGATTCGCTGCGAGATAAAAATTATAATCGCCCTGTCTATAGAGAATATCAGTGCTGTCCGGTCCGATCACACCGTAGGGCATCCGCAAGCTGGAGTCCTGAAGTTTCGTCCATGCGTGATCAGGATCGATTGAACGATATAATCCATAGAAATTGACATCGAGTCTGAGCCCTGTTACGACATTTGCGCCCGAAACACTTACTGCGGCATACAACAAACTTGTTCCACTTGAGTCGATCCATGCAAGTGCGCCACGACTAAGATATTTAGTAGTAACTCCGTTCGGCAGGCCAATACCCGGGATCGTATCAATCCTGCGCCAAACCGTACCAGCATTGGTTGTATGCCAGAGACCAGTCATGGTACCGCCTGCAGAATTGATTCCACGCACATCCATCGCGAACGCTACAAGGTCAGTACGGTCATGCGGATTCATGGCAAGATCAATAACAGGCAGTGTTGTAGCATTCTTGGCAGTGGTCGAACGAGACAATGATTTCAGCCACGTCAATCCACCATCCGTAGATTTATAAACACCGCGGTTGGTATCTCCTGCCGAGTTGCTTCCTGGTAATCCCGGCGCGGCAACGTAAAGAGTATTGGCATCGGATGGATCGATCAGGATCTTTGCGATATAACGTGTCTTTGCCAAGCCAAGATAGGCCCAAGTTGCGCCACGATCTGTCGAGCGCCAGAGACCGTTACCTGGATAAGAATCTGCGCTGAAATCACACTCGCCCTGGCCGAGGTAGATGATGTTCGTGTTGTTGGGATCGATCGTGATCGCTCCTGTTGAAAGCGCTGCGAATGTATCGGTGATGCATAACCAGTTCTTGCCATGATCGAGCGTTCTCCAGACGCCACCATTTGCGGCGCCTGCATAAAACACATTCGAATCTTTCGGATCGACAGCAAGCGCGGAGACTCGACCACCGATCGAGTTCGGCCCGATCATCTGCCATACAGCAGGGTCCGCTAATGTCTGATTTTTCCCAGATTGACCCCAGATCGGAATCGATTGTGCTGCCTTTACTGCGGCAGGATACTGCTCGGGATCGATCTCGGTGTTCGGCCATGCTCTCTTGCGGTACCAATCCGTGTTTGGCTCTTCCCCATTTGATCCTGGAGGCGGCATGTGCATCCTTCCATGAGAGAGGGGTTGGACCATGTGCTTATGATGCCTGCGGTGACGGTGGTGCCTGACAGTCTTCGCCTTGCCACCCTGCCACGTACCGGAGTGCGTCACAGCGCCTCTGGTGTCGTTGGTTTGAGCGGGTGTGAGCGTAGCACTTCCAAGAAGAACGAGCAATGCCACGACAGTCAGGCGGAGAGCAGTCAGGACGAAATTAGAGTCGAGGCTACGAAGGGATCTACGCATCAGGATCGTTAGGAATTTTAGGCTGAGCGTGCCGAAGCAGAGCACGTACGTCAAAAACTTGTGGAGCGGTTAATAAGTTTGTTCTTATCTAATGCGCTTGCGACTTTCACAAGCCTCGAACTCCCCGAAAAGCACTCTGGTTGTACCCTCCATGAAACTTCGCCCCCTCATAGTACTCCTCGTTCTCATTCTTCCGATAGATCTCTTTGCACAAAAGCCGCCTGAGAGGCTTTCGCGCAACATCAATTCCGAACAAAGCGAGCTCGCTCCCGTCATTAGCTCCGATGGCAAAACTCTCTATTTCGCACGGCCGAGGTATGGACTCGATAGCTCGATCGTTGTCGACATCTGGCGAAGCGTCCAGGGCGACGAATCGGGATTCGGTCCGGCAGAGATCATCGGAGGCGCGCTTTCGAGCCGATATGGCATTGCTGTTACGAGCATTGCCCCCGATAACAACACGCTCTACCTGATGGGCAAGATGCAGGAGATCACTCCTCCAGAAGATCGGATCTACGTATCTCATCGAACGAAGGACGGATGGTCGGAGCCAAAGTCGATCCACATTGACAGTCTTAGAGTACGCGGCACGTTTACTGATTATTCGTTTGGTCCGGACCAGAAGACACTTGTCATGTCGGTCGAACGCGATTCCACGATGGGTCAGCGCGATCTTTACGTGAGCTTCCTGGACGAACCGCGGAATCGGTGGTCGGAGCCGCTTTGGCTTGGCTCGAAGATCAATTCGCCGTATTCCGAAATGACGCCATTTCTCGCTACGGATAATCGCACACTTTACTTCTCGAGCGATCGGCCGAATGGCTACGGTGATGTCGACGTCTATCGCAGCGTGCGTCTTGATGACTCATGGAAGAGCTGGTCCATACCAGAGAATCTTGGACCATCGATCAATCATCCTGGAAGAACACTCTACTACACCGAGGACGCCAGAGGCGAGTACGCCTATTTTGTCTGGCGACCAAACTTGAATGAGCAGACAGACATCTTCCGCGCGCGCGTCGCAAAGCAGAAGGCGAGTGTCGTCGCGCTCATTCACGGTCACGTTTTGGATAACGAAGGTCACCCAGTCGCAGCAAGGATCCGATACGAGCGCCTCTCAGACGGCAAGCAGCTTGGATCTGCCCGCAGTGATCCTACTACCGGAGACTACCAGCTTACGCTACCAGCAGGCGCTCTCTATGGGATTCGTGCGCAGAAGAAGGGGTTCGCGCCTACTTCCGAGCATATCGATCTTTCCGATTTAAAAGAGTTTGAAGCAATTGAACGCAACCTCGTTCTGACGCCGATCAAGAAGGGTGCTCTTGTCCGGCTCAACAGCATATTCTTCGAGACCGACAAAGCAACGCTACTGCCCAATTCCTTTCCGGAATTGGATCATCTTAAAACGCTGCTTGATCAGGATCCTGTCATGAAGATCTCGATCGAAGGCCATACCGACTCAGTTGGAAGCAAAGAGCACAATCTGACACTTTCAAAGGACCGAGCACAGGCAGTCCGCGACTATCTACTGAAGGCAGGCGTCGAGAAGTCCAGGCTCACGATTGCAGCATTCGGACCTACGAAGCCACTCGCAACGAACGACACCGAAGAGGGCCGCTCACAGAATCGCCGAGTTGAATTTAGAGTCCTCGAATCCTCCGCCCAACAGCCAAACCCGGACGAAACGCAGGATTAAAATTGGGTAAAAAAAATGAGCACCAGGTTTGCCCTCCCGGTGCTCTCGTGAGAAGCTTGCGCTTCAGGTGAGTCTCTTGTTTAGTTTGCCGATTAAGAAGATACGAAGATCTATGCCAACCGAAAAATTGGCCAAAATCAAATGATTTTCGCAGATTTCACGCTCGCCTATTTGTCCCATTGTCGGATTGACTAGCCTCTGAGTTCTAAAAAGACACATATCCCGTCTCACTCAATGTAGGTGGTCAATGACCGCCGCTGAGCTCTCGCCTGGCACACGCAGAAAATAGCTCCCTGTGGCAAGGCCTCTCAAATCAATATTTGCTCTTCCCGATTGAGAAACGAAGTCGCCAACTTCCCTTCCCATGATATCAAAAAGTCGGACGATTTCGGACTTCTGTGAAGATAATGTAACAGTTGTCCAATCTCTCGCCGGATTCGGGTAAACCGAAAAACTACTCACCGATCCCTGCATTGGAACACCATTTAAATGCGAGAGCTTCCCGGTTCCATAATCATTCGAGATCTCTTCGGCAAAATGCAGGACCCTTGCGGAGTCCGTTGGGTCGAGTGCGGGCTTACCGGAAGAAGGGACCGCGTACAGAGCATAATCGAAATAGAGCGTATCAAAGCCCAGTAACATCTCATGGCTCGCACTGGCCATCAGAAGTCGGGCGTCACCGACTGCGCTTGTGCGTGAGTCCCATGCTCCCGAAGTCAGGAAGTTAAAACGATCCGTATCATTTACCGGGTCTTCGTTTATGTTCCAATACTTAAGAGTGGTCAGACCTGCATCCTGACGATGCGAATTGTGCTGCCCCGAAAGCATTACTACTCCCAGATATGGATCCGTGGTACTCTGGTCGGTGTAAAAAACCGCTCCATGCACGGCCTCATTCGAAACTCCCTGGAGCCTATCATCGTCTGGTTTATTGATGTCGCCATCGAGTGCCAACCCAACGACAGGATCAAAGAGTGTGTCAGCAGCAGTGTGGATGATCTCGTTGCGAACGATCACCACATCTGCTCCATGGCCGGTCCGCCAAAAGCTTAGCTGACTCCGAACTTCCACTCCGGCTGCAAGCAGCGTATTCGTCGCCAGGTATTGATTCGGATCGGAGTCTTTGTAAATAGCAAAGAGATCTTCGTCACCGACCACGAATGGCGGACCTGCGCTTACTCGCTGAGAAACATCATCGATATAATGCGGGCCAGTAGATGTCAATCGAACGGGCCACACAGGGAGTGTCTGGTCGGTGGAGCGATAAACCTTGTACCTCTCTCGCGCGGGTTGGCTTGTGTCACCATAAATCCCATCGTTGATTGTGCTGCCAGGTACGAAAATGTCGAATGCCCTATTTGGCTCGTAGCTATAACTTACTGCCGCTTGCAGTTGCCCCGCGACTCGACGCTTCGCTGCAATCCAAATCCCTCCTCCAAAAATCAGAGTATCAATTCCGCCTTGCGGATTCTGCCAGTAAGCTCCGGGAAACCTGGGATGGAAGACCGAGTCATCGGCATTGTAGAAGTGGCCCTCGTTCTCGATGTTCATTACCCAATGACCGACCGAATTCGTCCGGCGCATTCTGTAATCCTGCGCGTTTGCAGAATTTGACTCAATACAACCGAGAATTCCGAGAGCTAGGAGCGTGAAGAGAAGTTGATGTTTCATAGCCAGGAATGTTCGCGATACCAGTCGCATGTGATCCGAATACCTTCCTCGAGAGACACTTGTTGGGTATAACCCATTTCACGTTTTGCCTTTTCCACGCTGCATGTCCAACCAGACTGCACCATGTCGCGTCCTTTTTCCCAATTGAGGACGCTAGGCTTTTTCTGGAACATACTAAAAAATTCTGAAATTCCTGCTACTCCATAGACGAGTGTGTGCGGAAGTTTGATCGTGAAGCCTTTTCGCTGCAGAATTTCCGAGGTCAGGTGCGAGACTTCACGCCAGGTGTACTGCTCTTCGCTGCCGATCATGTATGTCTCATTCTTGGCGCGATCGTGTTCGAGCGCAAGTTCGACCGATCGCGCGGCATCATATACATGAACGAGATTGACCTTCTTATCCTTCATCCCGATCAGTGGCTTCAAACCTTTGTTCACGGTCTGAAAGAACGTCAGGATCGCCGTATCGCGCGGGCCGTAGACCGCAGCAAGGCGAAGGATCGTTACAGGAAAATCTTTACGAGCGCGCTCGCCTTCTTCTTCGGCAGCCCGTTTTGAAGCGCCATAGGAAGTGATCGGATGCGGCGGCGTTAGCTCCGTCACCGGTTCGCCATCCATCGATGGCCCGACGGCAGTCTGACTTGAACAAAGAATGAACTGCTTTAATGTTGGGGCATAATCACGCGCGGCCTCGAGCAGCCCTCGTGTTGCGAGTTGGTTACCTTCGAAATAACCCTGGCGATCGCGTGCGGCTGTCACTCCGGCTACATGCACGACAGCCCCAACTCCTGACATCGCCTCCCGTAGCGACTCCGGCTCAAGCATATTGCCGCCGACCACCTCGAGCGGTTTGCCCTCAAGCCACTTCAAGCTCGACGACCTGCGCGTAAGCGCCCGCACCTGATGTCCACCTGCAATCAAACGGTCGGCAATATGCGACCCAACAAACCCCGTAGCCCCGGTGAGAAGAATCTCCATGTATTCTCTTATTTGTGAACCCTCAACAAGCGGAAGAGTGGCAGATTAGTTTTTGGGTGCAAAGGGAACAGGGAACGGGGAACAGGGCGTAATTCAAGATTGAACCCCTTAGATATCATGACTTTTTCATTCTCCCTTCTACTGCTACTTGTTCCCCATCCCTACCCTAGCGTGTGTGAAAACTTTATTCATAATTCTCATTCTCACAGAAAACTAAGATGCTGTTTCCAAGGCAAAATCGGCAATTTGCTGGCTATGGGGGTTGGAGATGTTCATTTGCAGGGAGGTTGAGACAGATGGTTGAAGCGAAATTGCAGAAAAGCAGCTTTGGGTAATTCCAAGCAAGTAGAAAATCGTGCGGATTGGCTAGGACCATCCATTTTGACCCAACTTAGGTTGAACGACTATAAAACATCAATAAGATGTATTATTGTTCCTGCTGTGAGTAATTTTATCATTCGGAGGCGGTTAATCCGAGTCCTCTTTTTTCTACAGACGCGGCGAGAATTCTATTATCGCTTGATGAATCCAGTCGAGATTCTCCGCGCTCCGATCGAAAGATTGAGCAAGTAATAGCCTGGTTCGAGATCCCCGACAGCAAGATCAGTCCGTGAGGGTGAAGTAAGTCTTCGTGACTCCTCCTTTCGCTCGCGACCCAGAAGATCGAAGACCCGTATTGTGGCATTCCCCGAAGCTTGAGACTCAAACGAAAGCACATCCGCAACCGGCGAATTCAGAATTCGGAGCTGCGTCGTGGTTAACGCTTCAGGTGGAGGCTCAACCCTCGCCGAGTTCGAGACATAGCGATAAACGAACATCGTCCTGTCGCACCATGCGGTTATATAGCCATGCGCAGAATCCGGCCAGCACATCTCTGCGAGTGTATCACCGATAAATGTCGTCGAATCCTTGAACCAGGAGCGCCCCCCATCGGAAGAGTAGAAGAGTGAGTCGGCAAACTGTTGGTTGAAGCCGGTTGGGACTGATGCGAGATCAGCAGATGCGACCCACTGCGAATGTCCAACAAAGGCCCATATCTTGTCTGGAGTCTGCGCTACGAGTCGATACATTCGCGCACCGCCTAGCGACGAATCGATCCTCCAGGTTGAGCCCGCATCAGTAGTCACTGCAAAATCCGGTTCGGCGACTTTATCAAATACACCCATATTAGTATAGACCAGGACGTAGAAATGCGACCGGTCGGACGTGGTGGATATGTAGCAAGTGCGGGCATTTGCAAGCGAATCGAATATCGTCTTGATCTCCCAAGTCTTGCCGCCATTCGTTGTGTGCAGCGCTTTGCCGATCGCATCCGAAAGCCAAAATTCGAGTGTATCGAAGTACACGGCATCGAGTATACCTGCGAATGCAGGTTGCCCTTCGAATGCTGTCCTAAAAAAACTGCTTGCCGAATCCACTGTCTTTTCGATATAGATAGCAAGCGCTGAACCGCTGTCAAGAATTGCTGTGCAGAATCCCTGCCCGTTCGCAAAGACTCGCGCGCCAACAAATTGTGGTCGGATGTGCACAAGATTTGGATAAGCAATTACAGTCCAGGTCAGTCCACTATCGTGGGAGATTAATCCACGATATGCCGATTCAATGGCGTACACATCTGAGCGCGTGGGAAGATCAAATACGTGATACGCATCGCGAGGGAATGAGAAGTTGCCAGTGTCGAGAAAGCTGTGGAGTTGCCAGGTTGCTCCAGCGTCGGTTGTGCGAATGGTCCCACTTCGCCAGAGGTGCGTAGAGTCTGCGAGGATGATCCCGTAAGCCGAATCATAGAATGCAATGTTTTTCGGCTGCCAATTTTTTGCGGCGAATACTCGCTGCCAATGCCCTGGCATTTGTGCAAAGGCGGCAATTGGGATGATCGCCGCCCATGCAAGAATCAAAATAGTCCAGGGGAGCGTGCGGCGAAGGCGATCAAAGAGTAAAACTAAGGGTAGATGTTGTGCCATCGTTACCACCTGAAATCCTTCAATGCACGTGAGATGAGCCTTGGCAGAGGGAAACTTGACGAAGGTATGAACAGCCGAACGAAGATAGCTCATTAGCCTGCTCCTGTCAAGTGCCCAATTCCTGTGAACTCTCTCCGATATGTCGGCGTTTCTTGCAAGCCAAATTTCAGGCAGCAGGGATAGTGGGTGCTCAGGCGTATGCCGGGCCTCAAGTGTTGAATTTCTACTTATTTGATCGAATTCTAAGGCATGCCACAACATCAGGGCGCGGTTCGCAGAGTCAGACTTTCGGAGAAACGTCGTACAGTCAACAAGGGGAAGAAGGTCGAGCTGCGGAAAATGCTGAAGGAGTTCGAAGCAACTGACACGAAGACCCTCGAGCAGTTGAAGGGTTTGCAGAGCAAACTGGACCGTCTTGCTGCAAAGGGACTTGTGCATAAAAACTATGCAGCGAACAAGAAGGGGAAGCTTGCGAAAGCAGTGACCAGATCGCAGGTCAAGGTCGCATAATCGCTCTGTAAAAGAACGTTACGAAAGTCCGCCAACCGGCGGACTTTTTTGTTTGGCACCGCTAGCTGCGTGCTCGTGAGAATCGACAACGATCAGTCGCACTCCTCGCTGATACGTAAAATACGCCCAGGCCCATTGCATGATGACGAGGATCCGATTGCGAAAACCGATGAGATAGAAGAGGTGCACGAAGAGTCCTGCGACCCACGCGATCCAGCCCGATAGTTTGATCGCTCCGAGCTTCAACACCGCTTTGCTTCTCCCGATTGTGGCAAGATCGCCTTTGTTGAAATAGCGAAAGCGTTCTTCAAAGGGCTTCCCAGCGACTCGCGCTTTTAGCACTCTTGCAACATATCTTCCCTGCTGAATTGCTACCGGCGCAACACCCGGCAATTGCTTGCCATCGCGGTTCTTTGCGCTCGCAGTGTCGCCGATGACGAAGATCTCTGTATGACCCGCGAGACTCAACTTCTCATCAACGAACACTCTTCCCGCACGATCAGCCTCGACGCCCAGCCATTTTGCCGCAGGCGATGCTTCAACGCCAGCGCACCAAATGATCGTACGTGCACGCAAACGTTCTCCGTTCATCGTTGCACCATCGGCATCGATGGCTTCAACGCGCGTCGAGGTGCGAACTGATACGCCAAGTTTCTCAAGATCGGACTGAGCTTTTTGCGAGAGTTCTTCGGGAAACGCCGGGAGCACTCTCGGGCCTAATTCTACCAGAATGATCTTAGCTTGTGCCGGATCGAAATGGCGAAAATTGCCAGTGAATTCACGGTGTGCCATCTCGGCGATCGAACCCGCCATCTCGACGCCTGTTGGTCCGGCGCCGACTAATAAAAAGGTTAGATCAATTGCACGTCGTGCGTCGTCAGATTCAAGCTCCGCAGCTTCGAAGGCAAGCAGCGTGCGCTTGCGTATCTCGGTGGCATCCGCAATGGATTTCAGTCCTGGCGCGAATTCCTCCCACTCATCTCTGCCGAAATAGCTGTGCCGCGCACCTGTTGCGATGACAAGGTAATCGTAGGTGATCGTGCGTTCTGCTTCGGAAGTCAGATCCATGAACGTGACCTCTCGAATCTCCTTGTTGATTCCTACGACCTCAGCAAGAAAAACCTCCGTGTGTTTTTGATGCGCAAGAATGGCACGGATCGGTGCGGCGATATCACCGGGAGAGAGGCCGGCAGTGGCAACTTGATATAGAAGAGGCTGGAAGAGATGATGATTATTTCGATCGAGAAGCGTAACGCGCACATTCGCTCGGCGCAACCCGAGGGCAGCCTGCAACCCGCCAAAGCCACCGCCAATGATTACAACATGCGGAGCGGAATTGGCGGAATTCACAATCGATCAAGGATTAATGACTTACAACAAAACGTGAGGTGCGAAGCATATTACGATCGCGTTCAACGAGAGAATACATGCCGTTCGGCCACCCTGCGACGGAAATCGCGCTCGGCTCTCTGGCACTTGACCGCCACATCGTTCTTCCGAGTAGATCGATGATCTCTAATTCTTTAGCCGTGCTCTTGACCTTGATACTCGAATTAGCTGGGTTTGGATAGATGCCTTGTGTGACAGGCACTCCGCGCGCAACGGACCTTGTCCCGACTTCAGCGATGTACACACCGCTACCCGATGCAACTGCCAGCCGGCCCGATGATGAGTCATACTTGATAACCCAAATATCTACGACTGTATCCAGTCCGGCTTTCGTCCATGTTTCTCCACCATCGGTTGATTGATCGAAGTGGTCGCGTAGCGTGTCCGTGCCGCCAAACAGTGAGTCCAACCCACTGAAACGTCCCATCCACATTCGCTTCGGATTCGCCGGGTCAATGTCAAATGCCCATTCGTTCGGCGGACTTGGACGCTTCTGCCAGGTTTTTCCTCCATCATCTGAGCGCAGAAGCCATTCATTCGGATAATAATACACGGTGGCCCAAGCTCTCAAATGATTTTTCGGGTCAAAAACGAGTCGAGGTACATCTGCCAGGCCGGTAGGCTCCGAGAAGTGTGTGGTATCCCACGAGCTGCCGCCATCCGTTGAACGAGTGATGACTCCTCCTGCACTACCCGCGAGGAGCACAGTATGGGCTACCGGATCAGCAACGAGCGTGCAAAGACCTGGTTGATTGATTGCGCTAGGCAAAGAGTCCCACGTCACGCCTTTATCCAGGCTTCGCCAAATATGACCAGTCGCGGATTCACCGAAATAGATGGTGTCGTGGCCCTGATTTAATTTATCCAGAAAACTATAGATCGTCTGGCCGTCGCTGCTGACATTCGGAAGCGTTTGCTTCCAGTTGTACCCTCCATCCGTTGAGCGGTACAGCCCTGTTCGAACGTTGGTTGAAGCAACGAGCAGGACACTCGTGTCACTTGGTAAAACAAAGATCTGCCCGATGTTCGCAGAAGAACCGGCCTCAAGCGGGTTCGCACCGCCGTACAAATGATGCCAGTGATACCCTCCGTCATATGACTTATAAATGCCCTCTGAATCCTTTGCAGCGGCATAAATAACGAGTCCATGCGAGAGTGGATTGAATGCGATCGCCTCCGTGAGGGGGTTCAGCGTTCGTGTCCAATGGATGTCCTGAGCGACTGCGTCGTGCGGCAGAAGCACTCCGGCGAAGAGCAGCAACGCCAGAGTGTAACATCGCGGCTTCTGAAGTGTTATGTTCAATATGTTGCAGAAGTTGAGGAGAGCGCTGGCTCGATGTTGAAAATTGGGCATGGACTCCAAATCGCTGGAATGGGAAAAAAAGTCCTTTAGCCTGGAATTATCCTTGCCGGAGTTCTTTTCATTATGGTGTCGTACTCCTTATCTTCTAAGGATTGAGTTGCCTCTATGATCCGTCGTAGAGGGAAAAATTTCTGAGTTGCTTTCCACTGTGTTGTAGCAAATAGCTTTGGCCACAATCAAGGCTTTTTCGTTTCACAATTTCGATCTCGTATCATGAACCATCTCCGTCGCCTCGGACCAATCGTCTTACTATGCTTTGCCGCACTTTTTGCTTCCGCAGAAATTGCACAGGCGCAAAGCGCAGCACAATCGAAAGATTACTGGGTCACGTTTCTGCCGAGTAAAAAGAACTCTGCAGCGATCTGGCTCTTAATGTGTACGAACGTGCCGAACACGAAGGTCACGATCTACTACACGGACGACAACTCGATCAAGGACGAGAAGATGATCTCGCCGAACGCGCCGCTGGAATACAAGATCATCAACAAAGATGGCTTCCTTGCAAAGCCAACAATGTGCGAGCGTGTTGAAAATCGAAGCGTGCACGTCGTTGCTTCGAATCCAATCTCGATGCAAGGTCTCACGGACGAAGACAACAACGTGGGTCTATTTCTCGTGTTGCCCACCTCTTCGCTCGGCCAGGAATATGTTATCTCTGCGTATAACGATCAGCCGTTCATTTCCGGCAACTGCCTGAATTGCTTCGATAGCACTTCCGGTGCATTTGCCGTAACTGCAGTTGAAGACAATACCGACGTAACCATTCACGCGCACTCGCCGACCAAGTACCATGCTGGTGGTGATCAGTGGACGGTGCACATGAATCAGGGTCAGACCTATTGGGTACAAGGTGCTGCGAGAGACGATCAGGACGATCTGTCTCAATCCACTGTGAGTTCAACGAAGCCTGTGGCAGTTATTGCCGGCTGCGAGATCATGCGCGCACTTGACGCAATGGTGATTCAGGGCCACTTCGATTATAACGATTATACGGTCGAACAGATGATCCCAGTCGAGGCCTGGGGTACCGATTACGTCTCGGCGCCTTTCGACAACAAATGGGGAATTAAGAAAGACTATGCGGGCGATCTCTACCGCGTTTATGCAAAAGAGCCAACGCAGATCGTATTCAACGGACGCATAGAAAATGTCGGCACGTATTGGGAGTTTCCTCTAACAACCGATCCGGTGCACATCACATCGGATAAGCCGATCATGGTGGTGCAGTATGACTATTACCTCGATATCCATCAAGGCAATTCTCCCCGCACCTCAAACACGGAGATGGTGCTCGTGCCGCGTCACAACTGGCGCAAGAACGCAACCTTCAAGGTTCCGACAGGATATGCGCTCACCTATTTCGCGGTCGTCGCACAAAAGGATAGCGTTGACAACATTCAGGTTTCTGTGGGCGGAGCACCACCACATTCGATCGGTTCGCTGCCTCCAGGTTTGAAATTCACAGTTGACAATTACTCTGTTCGTGTCGTGCAGCTCGATCAGCCAAAGCAAGCGATCATCAGCGGCAAGTGCGACTTTGCGGTTTACAACTACGGCACGCGTGACAACGATGCGATCAAGGCAACATATGGCTATGCAGCAGCCGCGGCGGCAAGCTTTGGCTCCATTTCGGATGCAGCTCCGCCTCGCATGAAGTTCGATTCGACCTGCACTACTTTTAATGTTACTCTAACTGATACTTCGATTGACGGCCGAGGCATTGGTGAGATCAACCTGCTCAACGATCCCGCCGGACTCGTCTATCGAGGCAAGCCTTATGTAAGCACAAACGTCACGCTGACGGTTGATCCGTTTGATCTTGGCTCCAAGTCAGTCACGGCTCACGTCAAAGTCACGAATGCTCTTCTTGACGCTTTTGCAGCAATCTACGTGACCGATCGCGCAGGCAAAGACACGGTCTACACGTTCCGTTATTCGGGCGTGAAGGTCACGGCAACGCCTGGCACCCAACTTATGTCTGAGGTGCTCTATGGCACGAACAAATGTGTCAACTACACGATGACGAATACTGGCAAGCTTGCGATTCCCGTCAAAGGCGTGTCGCTTGAATCTGTGACGAATGGTCAGACTTCGGCATTCACACTTACAACAACACCAGCACTTCCGACTGTTGTGAGCCCAGGCGGGTCCATCTCGATCCAGGTCTGCTACACTGCCACAGATACTGGCATCGTGAACACACACAAGGATAGCATTCAGATTGTCACAGATTGCTATACCGCCAACCTCGCGGAAGTCAATGCCTACGGAGCAGTACCACAGATCTATTCGAATGACGTCGACTTCGGTAATGTCGTTGTCGGTTCAACGAAGTGCAAGGATGTCGTTATCAAGAACGTCAGCCCGAACATGGATCTAGTATTGACAAAGGATATCCTGTTCAATTCAACTGTGTTCACACTTGATGCAGCAACGTTGGCAAAATTGCCGATCACCTTGCATCCGGGAGAGCAGATAACGGTGAATGCCTGTTATACTCCAGCGAAGCCAGGTCTGGATTCCACTGTCACTACGTGGGGGACTCTGACTCCTATGCCCTTTACCCATACAATACGCGACATTTCGATCCTTAGGGGCTCGGCCATAAAGGCGGGTGTTAACTGGGATCTGACCAAGGGAGCAGCACAAACCGTTTGTGTTCGCGATACGATTTTCACTCTTCAGCTTCAGAATACCGGTGATGCCGGCGGCTTTATCGATTCTGTTGTGATGGGCGGACCTGATGCCGCTGAGTTCACGATCCTCAAAGTAGGCTCGCTCACGAATTGGACGACCCAATTCCCCATCAGTGCAAAGAGCAGCCTCGAAGTGCAGGTCAGATTCGTCGCAAACACGACCGGCCCAAATGCGTGGAGAACACGAAACGCAAATCTTCTCGTCTATTCCGTTGCGGGTAGCGGCCACGATACGTCGGCGGTTGCATTCACTGCTGATGTGAAACATCCTTTCATCGCGTCTGACGTCAATGCACTCAGCTTCGCTGAGGTCGATCCCGGCGTTTCGCAGACGCTCAATGTATCGATCGATAACAAACAGGGGACGGCTCCGCTTACGATCGTGGATTTCACGACAAGCGACCCGACATTCACTGTGACTTCAGGCCTTACCAAGGGTCAGGTGCTGCAGCCGGGAGATGTTGTGCCGGTGACAATTCAGGCGATGAACGTTGTCGCAGGAATCTATGACGCTAACTTAACGGTCACGACGCTAGAATGCGGTGGCAATCTCATTCTACCGCTCCACGCTCTCTATGTAAGCCGTGCCGTCAGTGCTGTCGGTGCCGTATACGATACGACGTGGACTTGCGAGTCGAACCTGCGCCACGTTGAGTTCTGCAACCGCGGTACGAAACCGGTGAAGTTGATGAGCGCTGCGATCGTTTCGGCTGACTACAACACGCAGGCTGCGATCAATGCGAGCGAGTTTGTCTTCGGCGACATCGGTGCGCTCGGCAAGCTCAAGACAGATTCGACACTCTTTGTTGACGCTGGTGGTATCTGGCTCAAGAAGGATAGCTGTATCGAAATTCCGGTCATCTACAACCCAACCGCAACGGGTGTTGCGCGAGCTGTTGTGGTCTTCAGCTACGATTCTGGTGACGGCACTACACTTACTGTCAATCGCCAGATCATCGGAAATGGTCACGTGCTGCCAGTAGAAGTGACCAGCGCGAACGTTACGAATACTCCATACAGCGCACTTGTTGATCAGTCAGTTGACGTACCTATCACGGTGAAGCAGGACCTTGGCATTGGAAATATCTACGGATATGATGTCGATGTCAGGTTCAATTCGGATATGTTCGATATCAATCATATGACAGTCAATGCGGGTGATAATGGATATCAGCCAGTCATAACGAAGAGTGTGTCGAAGTCGAACGATACAAATTATGTCACGGTGAATATTCGTGCGACCGGTGCCACCAAGATTGCGGATGGTCAAAAGACACTTGCACATCTTGTGATGACATCACGTCTTTCCAAGCTGGACACGACGGCTGTTGTACCGATGAACCTCACCTTCTTCAGACAAGACGGTTCATCGATCTGCTACACGCCGACGACGAACGATCCTTCGATGTATGTGCAGCCACTGCGTTGCGGTGAGTCTACGATCACGCGCTTTCTGCAAGATGCTGGCAGCGTCGTTCACCTTCTTGGCTCGACGCCGAATCCGAGCAGCGGACCTACGACGATCAGATACGAAGTACACGGCCAGGACGTACCAGTTACGATAGAGATCTACAACATGCTCGGTCTGAGAGTCGCGACGCTTGCTAGTAATTCGATGCATAACAGCGGCGTGTATGAGTTGCACTTTGACGGTTCGCAGCTCACGAGTGGTGGCTATTACTGCCGCATCAGTGGAGGTCTTGCTCCGCAGACATGGACAGAAACAAGCCGCATCTCGATCGAGAAGTAAGCCTGTAAGCTCCGTTAGATTCTTTCGAGACCCGGCAGATTGCCGGGTCTTTTTTTGGGCCGTAGAGGTAAGCTCCTGAAAGAGCGGTAAATTCGTAGTCATGTGTGGCATTGCCGGTATTCTAGCTCTTGGACAGAATCAACTAATCGCAGACGCGGATCATCGCGTCCGCCTGATGACGCGAGCGCTCGCTCATCGCGGACCTGACGATGAAGGCTTCTATGGATCCTCTTTGATCGCGCTTGGGCATCGACGGCTTTCAATCATTGATCTCAGTCAGGAGGCGCATCAACCGATGGTGCGGTCTGACGGTCATTCGGTCCTCAGCTTCAATGGCGAGATCTATAACTATAAAGAGCTTGCCCGAACCAGCCAGATCGAACCTTCGCGTTCCGACACGTTCGTCCTTCAGGAGTTGCTCTCGCGAAATGGCATTTCTGCCGTATTGCCTATGCTGCGCGGATTCTTCACATTTGCCTATTGGAATGAGCGCGATCGCTCGCTCGTGATCGCACGAGATGCCATTGGCAAGAAGCCACTCTATTATACAGTCCGCGATGGTCATCTTCTCTTCGCTTCCGAACTTCGAGCGTTGCTTGCGAGTGGGATGATCCCAAAGACAATCTCGAAGCAAGGCTTGGCTGAGTATCTCTCGTTCTACTCAATGCCTGCTCCGCAGACGATGATCGAGGGTGTTGCACTGCTTCCACCTGGCCATACACTCAGTGTGAGCGCTTCTGGTGATGTTGTTATTGATCGATGGTGGAGGCTTCCTGCATATGTTCCTGTGGTGGGTCGTACGAGAAGCGAGATCGTCGCTTCGATACGTCAGCTTCTTGAAGAGTCGGTTCGATACCGATTGGTTAGCGATGTACCTCTTGCTTCGTTTCTTTCAGGTGGACTCGATTCGAATGTCGTCACGGGACTCGCGGCACGGATGACTGCAGCGCCGATCAAGACGTTCACGCTTGGGTTTGCGAATGCCAAAGAGGAAAATAACGAGCGTGCGCTTGCCAGTTTGAGTGCTCGCGCATTTGGTGCGGATCACCATGAGCTGTCGATCACCGGTGCTGATGTTGTTCGCTGGCTGCCCGATTTTTTTGGATCGATGGATAGCCCCACCGGCGATGGGCTCAACAGCTATCTTGTTGCGCGATCAGTGCATGATGCTGATCCTGCACTGAAGGTTGTATTGAGCGGAGTGGGTGGAGATGAGCTGTTTCTTGGGTACAAGAAATTTCGCTGGCTGGCCAAACATCCGAATATTCAGCGAGGTGTCGCAGCGGTTCCTCGTGGTGCGAGGCACTCGCTCTTTCGTCAGTTCGAGAGTTCCACGAACAAGTTGAAGAACGCGCTGCGCATGCTGCTCGAACCGACTCGCACTCGTATGCTTTTTACTTCGGATGACATTGCAGAGCTTTGTTCGCACAATGCTGATGATATCTCCGGATGGACGAATCGCGTGATCGACGATCGATCGATCGCAACCGAGCGCAACGCAAGCGCCAAACTTCAGCGGCTCGATATCGAGAACTACCTGCCGAACATGCTCTTGCGCGATCTTGATGTAATGACGATGTCGCAAAGTCTGGAAGCGCGTGCCCCGTTTCTTGATAGAAAGTTGATTGAATTCATGCAGCAGGTTCCGTTGGAAGAAAAAGCGGTCGGAGCATCGAAGGCACTTCTGAGTGAAGCGTTTGCTGATCTTCTTCCCGAAGAGCTCCTGACGAAACCGAAAACAGGATTTGAGCTCCCGATGTCTCGCTGGCTTCGCGATGGCGAGTTGCAACCCTACTTGCGCATGCTAGAGACAGGTGATTTGCATTTGATCGAAGATGGTCATCTCGATCGAACTGCCGTGCGTCGAGCTGCAGAGCGATTTGTAAAAGGCCGCGCTCATTATCTCACCGTTTGGTCGATCATCGCTCTTGAAGGCTGGTACCGCGCGCTCATGCAATACGATCAACTGGAGACGTCTCAATGAGGATCGGCATTGCATCATTAGGCGATGCCAGCGGTGACACCGGAGGACGCAATTACATCGAGCACTTCTTCCGGACGCTCGCAACCATCGAACATTCGCATACGATCGTTCTCTTTTTGAGCGAAAGTCAATTCGAAAAACTTGATCTTGGCTCTGCAATGCCTGAGATCGTGACAGTGCCGAACTCGAACGGGAGCCCGTTACACAAGGTCATTGGTGAACAACTTCGGCTACCGTCAATGATCAGAAGTGCCAAGGTTGACGTGATGTATTTCCCCGGCAACTTCGCAAGCTTCTCTTGTCCTGTGCCCTACGTGCTGAACATCCGCGCAGTTGCTCATTACTATGGCAATGAATATGGCGTTGATCTTCCACGCCGTGTGATGCGTAAGCTCCTGATGCCCTTCAGTGCAAAGCGGGCTGCAAGGATCATTACTCCGAGCGAAGATATTAAGAAAGATGTCATCCGCTTTGTTGGAGTAAAAGCGGAGAAGATCGAGGTGATACCGCATGGTGTCGATACCGCACTCTTTGATGGAGAGAAGAATCGCCATGATCTCGAAGGAGATTCTTTACTCAAACGATTTGACCTTGACAAAGGCGAATATCTGCTCTACGTTTCAGCGCTTTGGCAATACAAGAACCAGGACAAGCTCATCGAGGCTCATGCTAGGTTAGTCAAGAAAACTCAGCGTGAGATACCGCTCGTGCTCGCAGGCAAGGGCACTGGCACAGACGACAAATACCTTTCACGATTGCATGAGTTACCAAGGGCTTTGGGTACCGAACATCTTGTTCGCTTTGTGGGGCAGATCCAGCAGCACGAGCTTCGCTTTCTTTACGCGCATGCCAAGGCTTTCATCTTTCCATCGAGCTATGAGAGCTTTGGCAATCCGATCTTTGAGTCCTGGATCTCGGGTATTCCGGTCGCCACTTCGAATGTTCATTCGTTTCCAGAAATCGTTGGCAATGCTGGATTACTGTTCGATCCGAACGACAAGTCAGCCTTTGATAGTGCGCTCGAGCAGATCATTTCAGATCAAAAACTCAGACAGCAATTGATCTCGCGAGGCCTGGACCGAGTAAAGGAGTTTACCTGGAAGCGTTGCGTCATGCGAACGCTCTCGCTACTCGAACGTGTTAAGCCGTTTAACTAGTGGGAATGGCGCCCGTACCGTATTCCCTTCATCCCCGAAGTTTGCTCTTATGACCAAAGCTGATATTGTAAATCGTGTCGCAACTGCGACTGGTGTGACGAAATTTGAAACCGAGATCCTGATCGAAGGATTTTTTAAGACTATCGCGGACGCGCTCGCAAGCGGAGAGCACATCGAAATCCGTGGTTTTGGGACATTCAAGACCAAAAAGCGCAAGCCACGCATGGCAAGAAATCCGCGTACCGGCGAGCAGGTCCCGCTCGATGAACATTTCGTGCCGAC
>JABDDM010000031.1 GCA_013287605.1 Ignavibacteria bacterium
GGCATAAATGGCAACCAGGAACCCATGCGCTATCCTTTTCCTCCCGTTTGGACCGGGAATACGCCCGGAGTTGTAGTGACGCCTGTACCTTCTAATTCCATTAGTAGCAGACGCTTTTTGCGAATCGCGTGGAGCACGATGAACATCATTCCCAACGCGAGCAATGTCGCCACTCCGCTAAATCGGATCAGGCTGACGATCGTCGATCCGTTCTTCGTACGCATCGGATCATAGTGATAGCAAAAGAGAAGAAACTTATCGGTCAGCGTTCCGATACGATTGTTCGAAGCCTCCATCAATGCGTACTTCATCGTTTTCGGCGCATACTCGACGCCGAAAAAGTATTTTGAGATCTTCCCTTCAGGTGTGGTTAGGATCACACCGGATGCGTGTGCATATTGTTTTGAGACCGAATCATAGATATACCGAAAGCCTGCCGCATGCGTAACCTGCCTGATTGCAGCGCTGTCTCCGGTCAGAAAATGCCAGCCACCCTCAGTACCTGCGCGGTGATATCGTTTTAAATAATTAAGTTTCTTCGCCTTAGCGAGAGGTGAGGAATCGCGAGGATTGAAGCTGATAGCAATTACATCGAAATCTTTGCCCGCGGAGAAGTCGAGCGGCATGATCGCGCCTGTCAGGCCATTCAATACTTCAGTGCAGAGCATTGGGCATTCGAAATAGACGAAGGCCAATAGTACCGGACGTTTGCCAAACAGATCACCTAGTTTGATGCTCCGCCCATCTTCGTCTTTGAAGTTTAGATCAAGCGGGATCTGCTCGTCCAGATGTTGATCGATACCGACGTTGCCAAGAAGCTGCGGCGTGGTATTCTCGGCTGGGCGAGAAGTCAGGTCTGGGCCGCCTTTCCACATTCGTGGACGTTGCGCGGATGCATTGCCCGCTAAGCTAACCAGTAGAAGCATCGCAATGAGTCGAAATAAGAATTTCATTTGCTTCTTCAATGGTCCCTCCATTCCATCATTCTTCCCGCACTCGCCGCACTTGGGATCAGAACTCCTCCACTCTCTATTGTGGCAGCGGCCGAATCTATCGGACGCGACGGGATCCCATTTCTCAATAAGAGTAACTTCGCACTATCAATAGGTATGTGTACGATCCCATTGGTCTTATCTACCCATCCATAGCTATTTAATTTCTCCATTTGCGCGTGACGAAACGTTGCCATTTCTTCCAGCGGATGAATCTGATGCCCCGGAGCGAGTTGCAGGCGCGGTTCCGGAGGCGGCTTTTCAGCTGTCATGCGCTCAATCGGTGTCAGCTTGATCTCCTGCTTCATTTCCCGCTGGTACAAAAGATTGAACAGGCCCCATACGATCACTCCCACGACCACAAACCCAACCGCAAGTGAGGCAGTAAATATGATGATCGCACGAATGTTCACGTCACTCTGCTCGTGCGTCACATTCTTATTCAGGATGTGTGATACATCGGGCGTCTCATCGTCCGCATGTTTGTGAAGCTTGTTCTGATCGTTATCCATCGTGAGCAAGCGTTAGTGGAAATGATCTGTTGGCAGCAGTGCCTGTGCAAGTTCTGGATCGTTGATCGGCATGAGCGGACGCTTTTGCAACTCCCAGCAGAACCATGCGAATGACAAGCCGCCCAGTGCAACTGGAAGCGCAACGTCCATCCAGTTTACAAAAAAATGACTACGGTGAAATGCCGGTTCGATGTTCCAGTAAAGATCGACAAGTCGCATGAAGAGTAGCAGCGCTGCGATCCAAATCAGCGAACGGCCCTTGCTCTTTACTTCTCGCGAGAGCAACAGCAAGAACGGCAGTGCAAAATGCGCAACGATCAGAAGAATGCCCACTGTCTGCCAGCCTCCAAGCGTCCGACTCAGATACCACGGAATCTCATCGGGGAGATTTCCAGCCCAGATGATAAGAAATTGTGAAAATTCGAAGTACGCCCAGAGCATCACAAATGCAAAAAGTAGCTTGCCTAGGTCGCGCAGGTGACTTCGCAGGATCACTGAGCGCATCGGCTCAACGCGCATGAGAAGCACGATCATAATGATCACGAATGTCATCGCGCTTATCACTTGTCCTACCATCACAACAAGACCATAGATGGTTGAATACCATTCGGGATCAAGCGACATCATCCAGTCGAACGACGCGAACGTGACCGTTGCCACGAAAAGCAGAAGGCCTGGGCCACTCAAACGGATCAACTTGTTCGTCCAGAGCGGGTTCGTCTGGTTGTCCTGTTCAGCAGACCATTTATTCAGCAACGATGCAAGCAGATACCAAATCGCGAAATAAATGACAACTCGGATATAGAAGAAAGGGATATTGAGGTAAGGCGCTTTCGCCGTCAGGGATGCACTCGCTTTCACAAGATTCGGATCGGACCAGCTATAGATATCCTTCAATCCAATCGCAATTGGGATAAAGAAAATAAACATGAGAGGCAGTACGCGTGTAGCCGCTTCCAATATCCGTCGGATTACCAATCCCCAAGCTCCGCCTGTAACGTATTGCAGCATCAACAGACCCAGCGAGCCTATCGGCACACTGACAACGAACATGAACGCTATCAAATACGAATGAAAGAACTGCAAGCGGTCGACGAACAACCCGATCACAGAAGCGACGAGGCCGAGTCCACCAGCAATGAGACCCATGCGCTGATAGCGCGCGATCCCTGGCGGTGGCGCGTAAGTAACGGGAACAGATGCGATAGTAGCGTTCAAGTGCTCGGTCGTTGTTTTACTCAGGCTTGGATGGTGCGGCTGTTGCTGTCTTCGGAGCATCAAGCTCCGATCGGATAGGAGGCGGTATTTCAGCTACCGTCGCATGCTGGGATACTTGCAAAGCCTTGACGTAAGCGACAACGGCCCATCGATCGGCAGGGCTGAGCTGCATTGCATAGTCCGGCATGGTACCAAAGCCATTGCTGATTACATCAAAGAAGTGTCCAGGCGTGGCGGTGCGAAGTCTATCCATATGATAAGAGGGCGGTGGTCGAAATCCACGTCGAACAACCATTCCATCGCCTTCTCCCGTCATGCCATGACAAGGTGAACAATAAATATTGAAGCGCTCCTGTCCTCGATCAAGAATCGTCTTTGTCACTGGAAATGGAAATGTTGCCGCGTCGATGCTTTTGCCACTTGCATCTATCATCTTGCCTTGATCGTAGAGCGGATCTGCTCGAAGATAACCGCGAGCAACTGTACCTTCGACGACTGGCCGCATGGAGAGACTGTCGTCGAAGATCGCACTTGCGCGATAAGACTTTGCCTTCGGCTGGTCGTGCATTTCATTTCTGCACGACACGAGAGCGAACGGGGTGATCAGCAGAATGAGATATTTACCGATCGACATCCGATACCTCCCGTGGATTCAGACTCTTCAAAAATTCCAACGTCCCTTCATGGGTGAAATGTGGATCGGCCTTCGCAATGAGCAGAAAGAATCTGTCATTCGATGCTTGCGCGAATCGCGGTACGTTGAATGCCGGGTGATATGGCTGTGGTAGTCCATTTAGTGCGAGCATTCCAAGTACAGCCGCGAGCGCAGCAAACAGTACTGTCATCTCAAACGTGATCGGAATGAATGCGGGCCAGCTATTCAGTGGACGACCACCAACATTTATCGGATACGTAATGCCTGCCGCCCAATACTGAAGTCCAAATCCAGCTAATCCTCCGATGATACCACCGATCAACACGATGAGAGATAATCTGTTATGACCGAAGCCGATCGCTTCGGAAAGCTCTTCGATCGGAAATGGCGAATACGCATCGATGTTACGATAGCCTGCTTCATAGGTCGCCCGCGCAGCGCGCACGAGATCGGTCGGGCTTTCAAACTCCGCAAGCAATCCGAAAAGTGGCGTTCTGATCTGTTTCACAATATTACCTTCTCACCACGATCAATGTTTTTCCTTGATCTCCGCCGCCGGCAGCATTGTCCGAATCTCAAAGATCGAGATCGCGGGCAGGAAGCGCAGAAAGAGGAAGAGTAGTGTCAAAAAGAGTCCGATCGTACCAACGTACGTGAGCCAGTCGAACCGTGTTGGCGAATACATTCCCCAGGACGACGGCAAAAAATCCCGATGAAGGCTGACGACAACAATGACAAATCGCTCCAGCCACATACCGATATTCACAATGATCGAGATTACGAACAGCGCACCGACGCTATTGCGCACTTTGCGCATCCACATAAGCTGCGGCGTCAGGATGTTGCAAAGAATAAGCGCTCCGTAGAATATCCCGTAAGGTCCCGTCATGCGATTCAGCATCTGGAAGCGCTCATGCGGATTGCCTGAGTACAGCAATCCCATAAAGATCTCCATTGAATAGCCGTACGCGACGATCAGACCCGTCGCCAACATCACCTTCGCCATGTTCTGGAGATGTCGCATCGTGATGAAATCCTCCAGATGATAGAACTTTCGAATCGGAATCGAGAGCGTCATCACCATCGCGAAGCCAGAGTAAATCGCACCCGCGACGAAGTACGGCGGAAAGATCGTTGTGTGCCAGCCCGGCAGGATTGAAATGGCAAAGTCAAAGCTTACGACCGTGTGCACCGACACTACAAGCGGAGTTGCAAGTCCGGCAAGCAGTAAATACATGGTCTCGTATCTGCTCCAATGTCGAGCTGAACCGCGCCAACCCATAGCAAGCATTCCGTAGATAACCTTGCGCACCTTACCTGTAGCACGATCACGAAGTGTTGCAAGATCAGGAATGAGTCCGACAAACCAGAACATCAAGCTGACTGTCGCGTATGTCGAGACGGCGAATACGTCCCACACAAGTGGGCTACGAAATTGCGGCCAGATCGACATGGTATTCGGATACGGGAATAGCCAATACGCAAGCCATGGACGGCCCAGGTGCAGCACTGGATACACACCGGCGCAAGCCACCGCGAAGAGTGTCATTGCCTCGGCGAACCGATTGATCGAGGTGCGCCAATCCTGCTTGAGCAAAAGAAGAATGGCGCTGATGAGTGTGCCTGCGTGACCAATTCCAATCCACCAAACGAAATTCACGATCGCGAATCCCCAGCCCACCGGGATGTTCACGCCCCAAACACCGATGCCCTTAATGAGCAAAACTGACACAGCATAAAGGAAGCACATAAACAGCGCGAATGAGATCGCAAGACCGAAATACCACCCACGCGGGGTCTTTCTCGTCAGTACGATCGCGCTGATCTTGTCCGTGACAGTTGCGAAGGTGTATCCCGGTACGATAATCGGGAGTACCTCCTTCTCTGCCATGATCGGTTCTGGTTCTGCCATGCAGTTAGTGCTCTATCTATTTTTTATGCAGGTTCGGTTTTCGTCGGCTTCAGTGCTGGGTTCGGATTTCGCAATACGCTCAAGTATGTTGTTCGTGGACGCGTATTCAAATCATCGAGGAGTGAATAATTGCGCTTCGACGCCTTGAGCTTCGCAACCTTGCTATTGGGATCGTTGATATTTCCGAAGGTGATTGCATCCGCGGGACAAGCCGATTGACAGGCCGTGACGATCTCACCATCGCGCACAAGCCGATTCTCTTTCTCCGAATCGATCTTCGCGTTCTGGATCCTCTGAATGCAGTAGGTACACTTCTCCATAATTCCACGGCTGCGAACGGTCACTTCGGGGTTGCGCGAGAGCTTTAGCGACTCCGTGTTCCAATCGTTATAAAGCAGGAAATTATATCGGCGAACCTTGTATGGACAGTTATTGGAACAATAGCGTGTGCCAACGCAACGATTGTAGACCATGTCATTCGTACCTTCGGCACTATGCACGGTTGCACCAACCGGGCAGACAATCTCGCACGGGGCATTCTCACAGTGCATGCAAGGCACCGGCTGGAATACAGATCCATTCGGATTATCGCTTTCGCCGGTGAAGTATCGGTCGATGCGTATCCAGTGCATCTCGCGACTCATCATTACCTGCTCTTTGCCGACGATCGGAATATTATTCTCCGATTGGCAAGCCACCGTGCAGGCACTGCAGCCGACGCATGCGCTCAAATCAATTGCGAGGCCCCATGCATAGCCTTTGTATTGCCATGATGGAAACATTGAAAGATCCTTAGACGTCGGTGGCTCTTCTTCCTTGATGTAATCCGGGTGCTCTCGATATTCATCGAAGGTCGCTTCGTGTACGAGATTCCATCCCTCCATCGAATGGTGGGTCTGCGTTTGTGCCATCTCAAAGTACTCGTCAGTCACGCGCACGATGAGCCCGTTTGCAGACCAGGGGGCAATGCTCGTTCGAAGTAAATTCGCATTGAATCCGGTGCCTGATCCGACATGTCCAGCACGAGTCCGACCATAGCCAAGATGAAGCGTAACAACTCCATCGGGTTGTCCAGGAAGGATCCACGCTGGTGCCTTTATCTTTCGACCGGCAAGTTCAAGCTCGACAACATTGACCTCAAAATCACCACCTCTCGAGCCCATCGAATTCTCAAGATGAAGCGCACGAGCATCACGAGGGCTGAAAAAAGCAGCGTTGTCCCACGTAAGCTTTGTCATCGGCTTCGGAAGCTCCTGAAGCCAGCCGTTGTTGGCGAACTGCCCGTCGTGGATTGTAGGATCAAGTCGGAAATTCACTTCGTACGTGTTCGCTGCTGGCTGCGCCTGCTTCGTTGGAGTCGTCAGCAGAGCACTATTCTGTTTTGCAGTTAATGAGCGAGCCGGCAGTGCGCTATCCTTAATATATCCATCGTGAACCGCGCGGCGCCAGGCTTGCTCAGCGTTTGATCCTAGCTGCGATTTCCAATACGCACGGACAATGTCGTAACTCGTTCGGTCAGACTGTTCCGTGATCGCCGACAGTACTTCGTGCTTTGTCTTGCCCTGATACAGCGGAGCGATGAGTGGCTGCACGATTGAAATAGTACCATCGTAGGCGCGTGTGTCCGACCATGATTCGAGGTAATGAGCTTCCGGCACATGCCAATGGCAGTAGCCGCTCGTCTCATCATTGTAGAGTCCATGGTAGATCCGAAGCTGCACCGATGACAGGGCGTCGGCAAAATGCAGATCCGCTGGTGCTGCATATACCGGATTGCCGCCGAGGATGATGAGCGTTGTAACTTTCTGCTGTTGCATCTCTGCAACGAGTGCTCGCAACCCCTGGAGCTGTGCAACAGGATTCACTTCGAGTGGCTGCGTGAATTGAACTGTTGTTCCAACATTTCCGAGCGCTCCGTTCATTGCAAACGCGAGTGCATGCACGGCGGCAGGCTGCTCATCACCAGCGATCACGAGACCAGAGCCCCTATGCGACTTTAGATCTTTCGCTATTTCTGCAACCAGTTGCACCAATGCCTCGGGCACCTCTTGCACTCCGCCGACTCCGATCGCAGCTGCGATCGCTCGCGCAAATACTTCCACCTCGCTCGGCTTCATCGGAATGCGATGATCGGAGCAGCCGCCTGTTGCAGTTGTCGTAGTTTCCACTGCGTACAATCTGCTCGGAGCTACGCCTGATTCAGGATTGCGATGCTTTGCGTATTCCTTTATGTAACGGAGATTTTTTGGATGGCTTGCCAGGAAATCGGCATCGAGAGAAAGGATGCGCTCTGCCTTGTCAACGTGATAGATCGGCCGAACAGGTTCTCCAAAAACTTCAAGCGCAGCATAATGGGCGCCGTCGCTTGCTGCAGTTTCAAACTGATACCACTTGGCGTTGGGATAGAGCGCTAGTAGATCCTTGATCTGCTTTGCAAGTGTTGGAGATACAACCGGTTCTGTAAGCAATCGTAACCCCTGTCCACCTTTTGTCTTCTCAACTTCGAGAGCCGCGCGAATCTCTCCAATAAAGCTTGTCCATGAATGGATTTCACCCGTGTAGGTTACGGCCTGAGCACGTTCTGGATCATAGAGTCCAAGAATAGAAGCTTGAGAGAAAATATCTGTGCCGCCAAGTGTAGAGGGATGGTCGACGTTGCCTTCGATCTTCGTAGGTCTGCCGTCGTTGCTGCGCACGAGAAGAGGTGTCGCGCCACCCGACATTGGCATGGCAGTAGCAAAATAGAGTGGCTTGCCTGCAACGATCTCTTCAGGTTGCTTTACGTAAGGTAGGATCTCCTCCTTGGGTTGATACGCGCAACTGCTGAAACCCGCAAGTGCAAGCGAAGCACCCATCAATTGCAAAAACCGTCGGCGTGAAACCGGATCGACGATCACTTCAGCTTGCGAAGGATACTCACGAGTGACATACGCTTCGAACTCAGGTGTCCCCGTCCATTCCTCGATGCTTCTCCAGTATTGTTTACCAGCTTTTCCATCAACACGCTTTTGAAACGCTCGCACTTCATCTCCTACTGCAGGACGCGTGCCTTCAGCATTAGGGTCCTGAGCCCCGGAAGACTGGTTGAGAACCGGAAGGGCAAAGCCATTCCCGGAATCGAACATGATCGGCATCACTTCATCTTTCTCTCGTTCTATCTTCTCGTTCACTGTTTCTTAGCGATGACAAGTCGAACAACTCTCAAGCACAGCTCTTGCCTGGATATTGTATTCCTTTGCAAGCCGTTTCCCACGCTCTTCCTGATCGGAGGGTGCGGTCCAGGTAGTATTGAAAATTTCGTTCTTCGGGCGCAGAGCTCGCTCTGGGTTGCGATGACAATCGAGGCACCACTCCATCTGCAGCGAATTCACCTGCATCATCAACGGCATTTGATCAACCCTGCCATGACAGGTCGAACAGCCAACGCCTTTTGCTACATGGATGCTGTGATTGAAATAAACAAAATCCGGAAGATGATGCACGCGTGTCCAATGGATCGGTTTGCCAGTGCGATAACTTGCACGTACGGGTTCGAGATATGGGCTATCCTTCCATATTTGCGTATGGCAGTTCATGCAGATACGAGTAGGAGGAATACCGGCAGAAGCGGATTTTTCGACAGAGGTGTGACAGTAGCGACAATCGAGCCCAACATCTCCGACATGATGCTTATGGCTGAACTGCACCGGCTGTTCGCGAGCAACGAATGCATGAGTAATATAGTCCGAGCGAGTAAATTCGTTGATGGCGAAAAGTGAGCCTACAACGATAAAGAGCGCACCAAAAATTGTGACTCGGGCAAGTGTGTTCGTACTTCGGTGAAAGATCTGAGACATCTGTTACGTCTAAATGATCTCGGCAAGCAAAGCATCGGCACTGAAAAGCGCGGTGGTGAGGCCGCGTGTGCAACGTTGCGCTTGAAATGCAGTCTCCCCCAAGAGGTCTGCAAACTCAGTAACAGCAGCGGCATTCTGATGAATACCTGATAGGTACTCTTGGGTGAAAGCCCGTGCTGCGATTAAGTTGCGGGCTTAACACTTGCGCAGAGGAAATTGATTCAACAAAAATGAATATTGTCTTTTTTTCTTCAGTGGATTAAGTTGAGCGCGGTTTTTGTTGATGACGATTCGCAGTTCTAACATTTACTAACCGCTTTATTATGAACGACTTGAAATTGCTGATGACTTTTCCAACCCAGTTTGAAGCTGAACTCGTCAAGAATAAACTCGAGCGCGAAGGGATCGAAGCCGCGATCGAATCCCACGATGCCTCCGGCATGTTTCCGTCTGTGGACTTTGCTGACGGAGTGAAAGTCTATGTCGAGCCAGCAGATTATGCGGAAGCATTGGCTCTCATCGCCGTGACAGGTGCCGATACGGTTGACAACATCGATGTGAATGAGACGATGGCCGAGGAGTGAGGCGATCAGAGGTCTCCCATCACAAACGAAAGGAGTATGCCACCATAGGTCTGAGTGTGGTTGCTGACCGCATCGCTCACAAGGTCTTTGGCGTCCTCACGCGAACGAGTGAGTCCGAGCGCGAACCGCCATAGTGGCGCCCGGCACGCTTCGATCAACTGCCAGAATCTTTCGTCGGAGTCCTGCATCTGAGAATAGGTGACGCAACGACGAAAAAGGTTGCGAGAAAACTTCTGCTAATTTACGCCACGTTGGGAAGAATCCGAGCTTCAACACCCAGACAGTCGTCTTCTATATAGAAAATGCCAGCATCCTCTGCAAGCTTTCGCGACTCGGCGTTTATGATCCCGGATTGCAGCCAGATTGCTCGAGGTCCGGACTTCCGCTTGAGGACATCTCGGACAACGTCTGGCGTCGCATCGCTAATCCGGAAGACATCAATAATATCGATAGATATATCTTCAGGAATAGAAGATACATAAGGATAACTTTTCAGTCCTTCCCATTCCTTGAGTCTGGGATTGACAGGGATGATAGTAAACCCTTTGGTTTGCAACCGTTTGGCTACACTGTAGCTGGGACGATCGGGCTTATCACTCAGCCCCACCACTGCAACCGTCTTCGCGGAATGAAGTAGTTCAGGAACAGTCATGTTAATGCGCGCTCACCTTCGGCCGTGGTTTTAAAGTAGTGCTGCCAGTAAACGGCTCGATGAGAAGTGGCCGATCAAGCGCATCACCGATGCGGACGAGATCGCAGACCATCTCTTCAAATAACTCGAATGTCAGACTCTGTCCACCATCACTTAATGCACGATCAGGATCAGGGTGGACTTCCACCATCACTCCGTCTGCACCAGCAGCGATTGCGGCGCGAGACATCGCATTCACATATTCGCGTTTGCCCGTGCCGTGTGAAGGATCGACGATCACTGGCAAATGCGACAACTTTTTGACGATTGGCACCGCGCTGATATCAGTGGTATGCCGCACAGCCGTCTCAAATGTTCTGATCCCGCGCTCGCAGAGGATCACATTCTGATTGCCGCCAGCCATGATATACTCAGCAGCCATAAGCCACTCTTCTATCGTCGCAGCAGGGCCACGCTTCAGAAGCACTGGTCGAGTAATATTTCCTAGCTGACGCAGCAACGGAAAATTCTGCATGTTGCGCGCACCGACTTGCACGATATCGGTAAATTCGGCGATTGAGGGGACGTGCGCCGGCTCCATAACTTCGCTTACAATAAAGAGTCCGAACTCCTGAGAAACCTTGCGAAGCATTTCGAGACCATCAAAGCCCAGGCCTTGAAACGCATAGGGTGAGGTCCTCGGCTTGAACGCACCGCCGCGAAGGAATCGCCCGCCAGCTTTGCGAACACACTCAGCAGTTCGTCGAAGCTGGTCTTCAGATTCAACTGAACAGGGCCCGGCAATTACGATCGAAGGTGCGTTGCCGCCGATTCTCGTGCCATCAGCGAAGGTGACGATGGTGTCGGCCGGATGAGTTGTTCGCGAAGTCAGTTTGTACGGCGAACTCACGCGCACGACATCCTGCACTCCATCCATCGTCGACATCGATTGGATATCGAGACCATTGCTCGAACCGACGATACCGATGATGGTTTGCTGCTGGCCCGACATGCGCTCGACATTAATGCCAAGCGAGGTGAGAAACTGGATTATTCGCGCGATATGGTCCTCACTCGCGCCGCGTTGCATTACAATGATCATATTACGCGTCCGAACAAATGATTCGAGGGCAATGATTTCCCGAAATCTGCGGAGACTTCATTCCGCCAGATCTCAACCAATCTCTATCTGACCCAAAGTTTGCGAATGATGCTGCTCACGACAATTGGCACGGCGGCGCTTGCCTGCTCACCACCTTCATTCGTGACGACGAGTATGCCAAATTTTAAATTCGGTGTGAGAAAAATGGACGCATAATTCTGATTGTTGCTCCCATCGTGTGCCAAAGCCTTTCCATTTGCCCACTTCGGCTCGACGATCAACCACCCGAACCCATACTGACCTCCGAATGGAAGCGAATGAAGTTTCTTAAAGGTAGTGGGTTTGAGAATGCCTCCTTCTGTTTCACCTAGTAGGTGCGCGATCGCGAATTTTGACCAGTCTGCTAGAGAAAGGTGCACCCGTCCGGCGGGAGTTAGCGCGATCGGATTGTCGCTTCGAGGGCCGCCATCAATGGGGACATGAACGCCACCACTTCTCGTGTGCTGCCAGGGTTCGTCTACCTTGCCTGGAGTGTTCATCGATCCATACCCTGCTGATGTGATGCCCAGTGGCAGGAACACAAATTCATTGAGGAGATCTTCAAACGGCCGATCCATCACGCGCTCCGCCATCGCACCTGCGATAACGAATCCGGCGTTTGCATAAATGTATTTTGTTCCAGGAGATGCTTCTGGAGACTCTGAAAGCATTGCTTTAATATAGGTAATCCGCTGTTCGCGAGAACTCCCAGTGAGATCTAGCAAAGCATCATAGGTCATGCCGCTTGGCCAACTATCTGCTTTGAGACCTGAACGATGGCAAAGAAGCATCTCCATTGTCACTCGTTTGAACGCAGTGTCTATCTTCTCGCTGAGTTCGGGAAACACATCGATGATCGTTGTTTGCCATTTCAACTTCCCTAATTCCACGAGCTTCCCGATGAGCGTCGCAGTCATCGACTTCGTATCGGAGCCAATATGCCAGGTATCATTAATGGTTGCTTTCGTGGTGTCTCCGTACTTGCGTACACCAATGACTTCAGTTTCGACTACTTTACCATCCAGGATCAGAGCAACTCCCAGTGCAGGAAGATCGTATTTCGCTCGAACGGCTCGAAGGAGCGAATCAAGATCGTGGCTCCTGCTTGCAGAACTTTGCGCAAACCCTGCAATAGGAAGTAGAAGAGCAAGAGCGATAAGGCCAGTATTGAGAAAGAATGATTGTTTTTCCATTTGACAGGCGCGAGTTGACTACCTTATGTTTTCGATTTGTTTTTACAAATGTACCGTTTGGCATAGTACGTGTATGAGTTCTTACGCGAGACGGTCATCGTCGTCGCTAATCAGTGGGTTTCAGGGTCAAGCAGTTTCGAAGCTCATATTCGACAAATGAGTACAGGTGATAGGTCACCGATGATTTTGTCCAGCATCGAATGAGATCCTAACAATAAAGAGGGTAAAGCGAAGTGTACGAGGGCTTACGAAGCTTCACGCAATGCGTGAGGCTTTTTTTTGCGCCTACCGGTGAGAGAACGAAAACGTCCAGAGTCAGTTTCAGGTAGAAGCATATGATTCGATGAGACCTATAAGACCCCTTTAACCCATGAATCGCGATTCGCAAACGGAGTTGCAGCGCGAGGAGCGCGAGACCGGACGCATCGAAGCTTTCAGCGATGGTGTCTTCGCAATTGCGATTACGCTTCTCGTACTCGATCTCAAAGTGCCGCGAGCAATTCGAGAACCAGCTACACTGGCAAGATCGCTGTTCACTCAGTGGCCCACATTCGCCGCTTACCTGACGAGCTTCATTACCATCGGCATCATGTGGATCAATCACCATCAATTGTTCACTGTGATCCGGCGGGTGGACCACATGCTGTTGATCTTGAATCTTCTACTCCTCTTGATGATCACGTTTATTCCCTTTCCAACGTCGCTGCTCGCGGAATATTTTGGACACAGCGGTGAATTTCTTGCTGCCCAACTCTATGCGGCGACATTCTTTTTCGCTTCGGTGTTTTTCAATTTACTCTGGCGTCATGCTTCGCATGGCCATCGGTTACTATCGCATCAAGCCGATCAGGAGTTAGTACGCGGAATCTCGAAGTCTTATGCGTTTGGACCGATTTTCTACCTCATCATCCTCGCGGTTTCGTTCTGGAGTGTGGAGATCTCTGTCATTATGTCGTTCGCACTCGCCCTTTTCTTTGCGCTGCCGAAGCGGGCGGTCGTCCGACACCTCCCCACTAAATCTTGACTAATCGATCGAAAAGATTATTGAGGACTTCTTCAGGATTCTCTGTCAATCCCGAATGACACGGTGAGGTCTGGATAATGGTACTGCGCGGCGCAACAAGCCAATGAAAACGCTCGTGCTGTGGAAGTTCACCGATCGCTCCTGCCTCAGGGCCTCCGATGCAAATGCGTGGTATCATCGAGAGATGCTGCTCGATCTCAACAGGATCGGTCCCGGGAAATAACGTGAGAATGCGGTCGGTGTCGAGTTGTACTCGCGCTGCGAGATAACGAAGCACTCGCGAATAGACAATCACGCCTGCATTCACGAATTCCTCACGCTCCACGCGCGGCACAATCCGCACTATCGCGTACTCATACGAGCTTGGCTCGAGCATTCTCTGCCTCCGATAAAAAAAGATCTGCAGCCTTCACTCGTTCGAGCAAATAGCGCACGTATGCTGCACGATGAGAACGCACGTTCTCAAAACCAGAACCCGGCTCTAACCAGCTCTCCGGAATTTGATCGACAATCCCTTCAAGCAGTTCCTTCGTCACGAGGGGTCGCAACATTACATTCGCCTCACGCAACGCCGAAGCAGCTTTGAGCAGCACGTGATCTTTCACCTGCGCGAAAGGACTCTTACTCTTCTCAAGTTCACCGCTCCATTGATGATGAAAATACAGCGATGCACCATGATCGATCAACCAAAGATTCTTATGCCACATCAGCATGTTTGCGTTTCGCGCCGTTCTGTCGACATTCGTTGTGAACGCATCAAGCCAAACGATCTTCGAAGCAAGTAGTGGGTCAATGCTCCCATTTGCTTTTGGATCGAATGTGATCGAGCCTGGAAGATAATCAAGTGCAAGGTTGATCCCGGCGCTCTTTGTTAGCAGTTCTCGAATTTCATAGTCAGGCTCATTTCTGCCAAGTGCTGCATCAACTTCGACTAGGACGATCTCTGGAACGAGCAGACCAAACGCTCGCGCAATTTCACCACTAATGAGTTCGGCAATAAGTGCCTTCGCACCCTGACCCGAAGCGCGAAATTTAAGGACATAGAGTCCATCGTCATCCGCCTCAACAATGGCAGGCAACGACCCGCCCTCACGAAGGGGCATGACATATCGAGTAGCAGTGAGCGTGCGCAGCATGATTCAAATATACCGGAGGATCAGTACTGTACTGGAAATGCTACCTCTGTGCTTCTGAAGAGATCATGAACCGTCCTTGATAAAGTTTGTGTGCGCTGAGAATGGAATAAAAATATACCCCCGACGCAAGCGCATTTCGATCAAACAGGATTTGTCCGGATGACGCGTTCGCCATCTGCGATTGAACAACCTGTCCGGCAACGTCATATACGTCCACTTTGTCCACTTCAGTCCTATCAGTCGTAGGCAATTGAATGACTGTCACCCTAGAGAATGGATTAGGAAAATTCATCACTTCAGTTGCTCTGGTAGCTGTTGAAGCCACTGCGCTGCCAGTAACCGACCTGTAAGCTCCGATCGTAGGAGTGACCTCAGCACGGGCTGCGCTATCAAGTAGATGCTCATATTGCTCGATCGGAGTTAGACCAAACCCCTTTGTTGCGCCGAGATTTACTGTTCCCGGTAATGCAGGAGAAAGCAGCGTCAAGTGATAGTCATATTGACGGACATCCTTGAATTTGAAGTAAGACGTGTCAGCAGAGTGCACGTTCGTTATCGTGTCAGCACTTCCAGCCACGATGACACCCGCTCCAGCTAACAGATTATTGATCACTTTTGCACTTGCGGCGCCGGCGGCAACAGTTACGAATGTCGTTGATCCCAATTCTGTGAGCATCGTATTGTTGATAACGAAGAGCTCGGAGTCAGGATTGGTCAGCCCTTCTTCGCCGTACCGAATAAGCTGATGATTCTGCGCAAGTGGACCTTTCATGATCGAATTGCCCAGAACGATTGAGCGCCCGCCATTTGGGAGATCGATATCATAGCTTGCGGTACCCGTTTCTCCGTCGGTGATCTTGTTATAGAGGATGTAATTATTCCACGCCCGACTTTTAACGTTGTGTCCAACTTTCGCTTCGTGCACATAGCAGAACTTCAATGTGAAGCTATGCACATGCGTGATATACATGTTGTGGCTGTAGCCATCGCCGGCGCCGTTGCTCGCGAATTCGCACGCTTCGATATCGACGTCGCTCGTCGTGTCGCCACCTCCGAGGATACCATCCTGATTATCGTGGAAGAAGCAGTTTCGAAGTGTAAGATTGTTGCCTTGCTGGCGAATGCCGGCGCCGTTATTTCCAAGAGCTACAGAGATCGTTGCACCCGAAAATTCAATACCTTCGATGTTGGTGTTGTTGCCCGAAACAACCCAGATGCCCTTCGATTGAGCGATCTTGCCGTTCGCATCGAGATGCGCACGGCCACCGACGGTGCGAATAACAAGATTATTTCTCGTCCACTCACCTACATCGCCAGAGTAGGTCCCTGCATCGATGAGCACAGTATCACCATTCGCGACGAGCGACATGACTTTGCTTGGCGCAGTGTAGATGCGAGTGGGTCCGATTAGCCAGGTCTTTGCGGATGCAGAAGAAAACACTGAGCACAGCAGAGCGAATAGAACCAGAGATTTAGTATATGTCATATCCAAAAATAACTCTTTCCTTCAAATGTTAGCGTGCGAGGTAGTTTTGCCCGATGGGAGCAGTTAAATACCTAAAATGAGAAATTATTTATGGCATGATTACTGTTTAATTATATTGCGAATGACCAAAGTCCACTCCTTTAACCCAATTGTTGAATTTGACTCAAAATCCTCATTTCCTTCTTCGTGCTAGTCTCCCAATTATGAATAAAGTTTTCACACACGCTGTCTGTGAGACAAAAACTAGGTGTGAGTAAGACGCGGTTGCAGAACAAAAAAGCCACTCGCTCAAAAGCGAATGGCTTGGTGCTCCCTGGGGGACTCGAACCCCCGACCCACTGATTAAGAGTCAGTTGCTCTACCAACTGAGCTAAGGAAGCGACCCAATAATTAGAATTGCCCAATGAGAGTTCCGGGAGACACCGGACAATTCGCGGCTGGATTCCCACTCTCGTCGCCAAGCTTTCACGTGCAACATTTCGCTCGATTATGCGATAACCCGAGGTGAGGAACCGGTCGCAAAAATCTCTTTGCGACTTTTTATAGGGTGTTGTCTCTCTTATCTAAGTATCACGCGCGGTACACTGATTCACGACATGTACTTTGTTCAAGCTGGCGGCGGTGAACGTTCGCACGGACGCGATCCGGATGCCGCAATTGAAGCGAGGCAGGAGCGATACCTACGCCTGTTGGATCCGATCTGGAGCCAGTTGGCACGATACGCTCGTGTTGTTGCGAACGAGGATGAAGCGGCGCGTGACTTACTTAGCGAAGCGCTGGCACTTGCCTGGGAGCACTTTGACAAACTGCGCGACGAGACTGCCTTCAAGCAATATCTCTTCAGCATCATCGTAAGGCTGCACTATCGGGCATCACGCCGCGAACGCCGGCACTCACCGATCGATGAAGCGCTACACGAGAGGCTTCATCATGAAGATCTTACCGCCGAACGTACTCTGGATGTGCAATTGCTGTATCAGGCAATGGAGAAACTGCCTGAAAAACAACGCGAAGCGGTCATGCTCTTCGAGATCATCGGACTCTCGCTTGAGGAAGTTCGTGCGGTGCAAGGCGGGTCGCTCTCTGGCGTGAAGACGCGTGTCAAGCGAGCTCGCGAAGCGCTTGCGAGAACGCTCGGCGTCGAAAACGCGATGTCAGCGCAACCCATCATCCGCAACAAGCCAAATTCGGCTACCCAGCTTCTCACGATTCCATTGAAAGCAAAACTATGAGCGAAATGAGAGACAATGCATCACCCAAACGGTCCACTGTCAGTGGTTCGTTGGACGAGTTGTTCCAGTCCGCTCGCAGTCAGGCAGAGATGGAATCGGCGGTGCTGGCCCAGGAAAGTGGCAAGCTCGCGATATTGAACAAGGTCATGGATCCGTCAGCAATTCCAGCTTCAAGCGTCGACCTCATGGGTCGACTGGTCGAAGCCATTCATTTTAACCTGACACCAACGATCATGACAATCACCGGACTCACTGCAGCAGCCGTCGTTGCTGTCAGTTTCCTATCTACTCCTGCACCAACTCTATTTGTAAAGTCTTCCGCTTCCAGAGCCACTCAGGCTTCTAATTCTTTCGATAATGCCGTCAGAGCAGGGATTGGAAATCCTCAAACGCTTGCGGCTGCGATCGCTCCACATAAGTATCGATACCTGATTGCGCTTGAGGATGTGAATGACACTCGGACGCCAAGCGTATCGCGCGATTCGTTACTTGCCAGGGTCGAACTCGGCGGGATCAAACCGATTGAACCTTCGAAGGAGCAGTTGCAAAAGCTGGCTATCGTCTTCAATGACAATGGCGACGTAGTGTACTACTTCCATGATACCGAAGATGGTGGCAAAGTGACTCGGCACATCTTTCCGGAAAAAGCCGGAATGAAGTTTCTGAGCGTAGCAATCTCCGGCAAAGACACGAGTGGGCTCGCTATTCCTGATTTCTATCCGCGCATGGTGACAAATGCTGATGGACAAAAACGATTCTTCCACTTCGAGGATGGCAATTTTGTCCGCGGGTTGCGGAATGGTCTGCCGGGAGTACACGATTCCGGTTCGCATTCAAGTGTGGTCATTAACCAACTGGAGGATGGCGACGACGTTGAAGATGTTGAGGACGTACCCACGCCACCAACTCCGCCGACAGTTCCTGCCCTTCCGCAGTTGCCTCATCAGAGAATGAGAAGGACGATCGAGACGGATCGCTCGATTGACACAGCAAGCGAAAATATAGATGGCCATCAGGTGATCGAAACAACGATCGATTCCACGGATGCGAATGGCAACCTCAGATCGATTAACAAACAGATCTTCATCAAGACCCCGAGCACTCCAGCGATGAAGGCCCATATCGATTCGCTCCTCAGTCAAATGGGAATCAAACGGGGTAAAGCCAGGAAAATGATGATCCGCATGAATGACGAATCCGTTGTGAACGACTCCATCATGGCCTCTGGCGACATGCAGAAGATGCAGAAGGATCTTGAGATGATGCACTTGGATGGCAAGAAAAGTCTTGAAATGGCAAGAGCCATGCAGATAAATGCTGACACGTTGCTCCGTCAATTGGGCATAGAGCAAGGCAAGGGAAAGAGCATGCACATGAATGCTGACACGCTGCTCCGCCAATTGGGCATAGAAAAAGGTAAGAGAAAGAGAATGATGATCCGCATGGACAATGAGTCCGTTGTCAATGACTCTGGATCATTGAATGGCAACCTGGAGATGATCCAAAAGCATCTTGAAATGGTAAGGGCTCAGGTCGATTCGGTTACTGGCACGATCAAGAATATGAATCTCGATTCAATCATCTCAAAGGCCTTCACCGACATCAAGATCCATCAGCCGGATATCAACAAGCTCATTCCTGTGCTTGTGAGGAATCAGGCGGAAGGCCACGAAAATGCTCTGATCCTCTGGTACGATGCAGCGCCAAAAGTACTTGCGCAACTTCCAAAGGAAGAGGTGCAGAAATACGCGACACCAACCACACCGAATGGAGCGCTGAGTGGATTGAGTGTGTATCCGAACCCAACAAGTAAGTCAACTACCATCCATTTCACGCTCAGCGATAAACGCTCGATAAGTTTTGCGATCTACTCCTTGCTCGGACAGAAGGTGCTCGACGGTGGAGAAGTCACGGATCACGCTGCAGGAATGGACGAGATCAAACTCGATCTCTCAAAACTTGACGCTGGCGTCTATCTTCTGATCGGTAAGACCGACCGCGGCGAGCAGTTGAGCGAGAGGATCGTCGTGGAGAAGTAGGACTTTCGAATCGCCGTTTTTGTAGAGGGCGGGTCAATTCCCGCCCTTTTTGCGTCCCAAACACCTCCTTGCTTCAAGAACAAATCTCATCCCCTCATGAAAAAGATGCGACTTTTGTAAAGGAGTTGGCCACTTATCCTACGTGGCGGCAACTGAAGCAACACAAATGAGATCTGTTCAAGAGATTTTCGGATGAGATCTTCATCCGATTTATCAAAGCAGGAGCGATTTCTTGGGTTACTCAATCCTGTATGGAGTGAGTTAGCCCGGTATTGCAATGCGATCGCTCAAGATCACGAGTCGGCTCGCGATCTAATGTCTGAAACGCTGGCATCTGCATTCCAGGATCTTAATCGGCTGCGAGCGGACGAAGCATTCAAACGCTTCCTCTTCACGATCGCACGTCGAACGCATCATCGATCTCGACGTAAGAGTCATCATGATTCCCCGTTCGATCCGGCGATGCTCGATTCGTTGACGATCGACGGACTTGAAGCCGAACGATCACTCGCAGCGCAAGAACTTGTCGAGGCCATGAGGCAATTACCGCAAAAGCAGAGTGAATCGATCATTCTCTTCGATATCTCGGGACTCAGTCTCAATGAAGTTCGTGATATTCAGGGAGGGTCGCTCTCAGGAGTGAAAACGCGGATCGTCCGCGGTCGCGAAACGCTAGCGCGACTTCTTGAGGCTCCACGATCAGCGAAGCTCACGCCAGCGAAAAAACTAAAAGGTAAAACATTCATCGGCAGTCTGCTGACACTGCCAGTCAAAGTAAAGTTATGAGCAACCAGCCAACATCAGCGAGCAATTTGGATGATCTATTACGACAATCGGAAGCACCCCTGAAGGATCATTTTACCGCTTTGCGACAGGACGCGGCTCATCTTGAAGGCAAGATGATGCGGGGCCTGCTAATTGACAGTGCAACTGCATCTTCAATGTCTCCATCCACGACTGGACTATTTACAGTCGGCGGTAAAGCGATCTCCATATCAACTACACTCATGATTACAGCAGGTTTAGCAGCGATAACATTCCTAATTGTAAACTTACTAACGCCTTCAACAGTCATCCACCAAACGGCGCAGCAGAAGATCAACACACCGAAGATCGAGTCCCCTTCGGCCTCGAGCGTCTCGATCCAGCAATTCCAGAGCTTACGACACGATCCTACGCACCGTAAGACAATCTCTCCCATCCCTGTCGTGGACACGGACTCTGAAGCATATCGCCCGGTGAATCTGGAAGGGATCATTCCGATCCCGATCGAAGAGGAGTTTCTTCCGAAGCTCGGAATTCGAACCGACACTTCTGGTGACCTTACCTTTTACAATCGCGCGACTTACTCCTGCCAGGTTGAATCTCACACCTTGTTGTCGAACGAGGAAGTCAATTCAGGCTTTTCGATCAGTGATACTAACGACGTTCGTGTAATGAGTTCGGCTCCTCGCATGATAACCGACCGTTCAGGCAAGCTACGATTTCTCCGATTCGAGGTGCGTAGCTTCTCCAAGTCAAATGTCAGAGCTCTTTTTCAAATTAACGATTCGTCGAATACGGAGGATGGCATGGCCGAAGTCACGTTTGGCCAAGGTGGCCCGTTTCTTATGGTGCAGCAGGAAGGTGATTCCTTGCGAGCGTTACGGCACCATTCGAATCAACCCTCGGTCGAGATCGGCAATGGCAAAGTTGGGGTCGACGTCACGAACGGACGTGCCACTGCTACATCACATGCCGATGGAACGGTCAGCGTCGTACCTCAGCCCAACAAGGTTCAGTCCACCAATTCAAAAATATCAATCGCGAGTGAGCAATTTGGCGTAATTACTAACTCGGTGGTGAATAGAGGGACTAGTCCGCTCGCCGTGCAACTAAATGATGATGCTAGAAAATCGAAATGGGACAGCAACTTTTCATCCGTTCTTAAGGACGTCCGCGACGAGCAGCGAGATGCGAATCACCTGATCCCAGTGCTTATTCGAAATACCAAAGGTGGGAAAACAAATGAAGTTATCATGTGGTACGATCCTTCGCCTGAGCTTACAGCGATCTTGCCTGAGATTACGCAATCGAGTTCGGTTGCGCCGAAGAATCCGCCGGGCGCGTTGAAGGAGCTAACGATATCGCCCAATCCTGCTGGAAACTCCACGACCATTCATTACACGCTCAGCGAAGAGCGCAATGTCCGATTCACACTGTATACCCTTGTCGGTGAGAGAGTGCTGCAGATCACCCGATCAAAGCATTGCGCCGGAGGGACAGGAACAGAGCCGGTGAATTTGTCAAGCATTCGAACCGGACTTTATTTACTAGTCGCCACTACGGACAAAGGTGAGCAACTCACGCAGCGACTTGTAGTCGAGAAGTAATTCTTGCGCAAGAAAAAGGCGGGCAAAATCCCGCCTTTTTTCAATTCAGAAATTGATCATTAACTTGCGAGCACCTCGCTCGTTACATCGAACGAGTAAGCGTATGCTTCTGCTCTGTCTTCATCGGCATGTCTAGCATGCCGAAGGTCGTTTCCCCGTTCGTACTCCACCAGACGCCAAATTGATTGCTGAGTATCTTCCATTGAATCGGAGCCATCGATGACGTGGATCCTGTCTCGATGCTTCTCTGCGAGATACATGTAGCCCGATTGAACGTGGGCGAAGAACAATCTGCTCTCGGCTTCCATACGGTCATCTCCCATTCCTTTGCGTCGGCGGATGGCAGTTTCGAGCGGGATATCAATGAGGAAAGTAAGATCGGGTTCGATCGAATCGGTTGCGAGCGCGTTGATCTCTTCGACGCGGGCCAGCGGGAGTTCACGGCCAAAACCCTGATAGGCAACTGTTGAATCTGTGAACCGATCGCAAATGACGACAGCCTCTCGGGCAAGTGCTGGTTTGATGACCTCTTTCATTAATTGCGCTCGGCTCGCTGCGAACAGCAGCAGTTCAGCTTCATGCGAGAGCGGTTCTTTAAAGTGTTTGTTGAGCAAAAGATCTCGAACATGCTCGGAGAGCTCGGTCCCGCCGGGCTCTCGGACCAGTATCGTTTCAATGCCCTCCTCCGAAAGTTTATCCGCAAGCAACCGTGCCTGCGTAGATTTCCCACAACCATCTATACCTTCGAACGTGATCAACATAGATCGCACCTCCCGTTAGTAGAATGTCAATGCAATGAAGAAATGAAGAATAATTACGACAGCGACAATCGCCGCAATGGTGAACATTACTCATGAATGAGCGGCAAGGATGCACGTTTTTCGTGCAAGGATTGACTGATAGAGAGTAAGAAAAAGACTCGCGTGCTACGCCTCGATCCGAATAACTCATTCGTTCTACTTTTCGGCTACGTCAGCCGTTGAGCAAACCTGTACAATTTAACAATTTTTCAGCAAAATGCAAGCCTCTTTTAGTTGCAGAAAAAAAATAATTCTTTGGGATACCTAGAACTGATTTCGAACCTGGAGCACCACTCACCGGTATTTTTGCCGGATGTGGAGCAACATCATTGGACAGGAGCGCGTCAAGCGCGTACTCACAGGCGCTCTGGAGCGAGAAATGCTTCCGAGTTCGTATCTCTTTCTTGGACCCGAAGGTACAGGAAAGGACGCTGCTGCCTTCGAACTCGCGAAAGCGATCAACTGTCTTGAGCCCAGGAGCGGCGGCACCGAGGCGTGTGACGTGTGCGTCAACTGTCTGAGCATCGATCAACTCTCAGCGCCTTTCCTCCACTTTGTTTACGCTCAAGCAAAGGATGTAGAATCGGCAAGCGGGCCAAAAGACGAAGATCTTGAAATAGTACGCGAGCAGCTTGCACTGAAGGCGAACGACAAATACCATAACATCGAAATTCCAAAAGCCCACCTGATCGGTGTCTTACAGATCCGAGAACTGCGACTGGCACTCTCCAGAAGCCTTGTCAGCGGCAAGCGCTATGTCGTCATTGTCTCTGAAGCTGACATGATGAACCAGTATGCACAGAATGCATTTCTGAAAACACTTGAGGAGCCCCATGCCAATACTATCATCATACTTACAAGCTCGAATCCGCACCGACTCTTCCCAACCATCCTCTCGCGATGTCAAGAAATCCGCTTCGATGTTCTAGCCAACGATGAGATATCCGATGCGCTAGTCGCGCGTGACGAGATATCGAGAGAAGAGGCCAATTTTCTCGCACGGCTCTCGGCCGGCAGTTATTCTCAGGCACGCACAATGATCGGTGAAGATATTCGCGCGATGAGAACCGAGATCGTCGCGTTCTTGCGTATGGGCTTATCCAAAAGCCGACGTAATGCCGTAAAGGAGATCGATGTGTTCGTACCTCGCTCCGGCGGAGGATCCTTCCTTGAAAAGCGAGTTGCCGTCGAACAGCGGCTCGTCCTGCTGGGATTGTGGCTTCGGGATGCCCTCGCGCTTGCTACCGGCTCGCACGAACGCATCATCAATATCGATCAGCAGCAGGACCTCGACAAATTCGTCTCCCGCTTTGGCGAGCCGCCAAGGATCATTCGCGCCATTCGAGCAGTCGAACAGGCACAAGGCCAAACCAAGCAGCAGTTGCAGCTTCGGCCTGTTATGCTTAATCTTGTCATGGAGCTGGAAGCAGCTTTGCTTTAACACCAAATCCGGAACACAATCGCCGCGGGTGCTCTTAGTGTAGAGCTACACAATCCGGCCTGAGACACAACTTTCACCATGTCCGCTACAAAACGCACATTAGTCACCGCAGCATTACCATACGTCAATGGCCCGCTCCATTTTGGTCACCTGGCTGGTGCGTACTTCCCTTCGGACATGTATGTCCGCTTTAAGCGATTGCGCGGCGACCATGTGCTGTTTGTTTGCGGTTCCGATGAGCATGGTGTGCCCATTATGATTGCGGCCGAGAAAGAAGGGGTTACACCCCAGGCGATTGTCGATCGATTCCACCAGCTCAACAAGCAGACCTTCGATCGGCTTGGCATCTCGTTCGACTATTATGCAAGGACTTCGAGCAAGGTCCATCACAAAACTTCGCAGGACTTCTTCCTAGATCTTTATAAGAGCGGCTTTCTCATTGCACGAGAAGAGCCTCAGCTTTATGATGAAGATGCGAAGATGTTCCTGCCGGATCGGTATGTCGAGGGCACTTGCCCGGTCTGCTCGAATCCTTCAGCAAGAGGCGATCAGTGTGAGAACTGCGGCACCTATCTCAATCAAACAGAACTGATCAACCCGCGCTCCAAGATCACAGGCAACAAGCCTATAGTGAAAGCGACACGTCATTGGTATTTCGCTCTCTCGAAATTTCAGAAACCACTTGAAGCTTTTGTCGAATCACACAAAACCGATTGGCGCGAGCATGTTGTGCAAGCTGCGCGCAGCTGGTTAAAGACAGGATTGAATGATCGCCCCATCACGCGTGATCTCGATTGGGGTGTGCCGGTGCCGTTGGACGATGCAAAGGGCAAGGTTCTCTATGTGTGGTTTGATGCACCGATTGGCTATATCTCTGCCACGATCGAGGGTCTTGACCCGAAGATCAATCCGCATGCAAAAGATTTTAAGGGCGAGGAATCTGATTGGAGAACTTGGTGGCAGTCGGAGGATACCCGGTGGGTTTGCTTTTTGGGAAAAGACAATATCGTTTTTCACACGATCCTCTTCCCCGCGATGCTTCAAGCTCATAATGAAGGATCAAGCGAGCGCAAATACAATCTACCCGAGAATGTCGCTGCCAACGAATTCATGAATCTGCAGGGGCAGAAGCTTTCGAAATCGCGTGGCTGGGTGATCGAACCGCATGAGTATCTCGATCGCTTCGCGGAAGAGCCATTCGCCGCCGATATTCTTCGGTACACGTTCGCTACCACCTTTCCCGAACAGAAGGACTCCGATTTTTACTGGAAGGATTTTCAGGCACACACGAATAACGAGTTGGCTGATATTCTCGGCAATCTCGTCAATCGTGTGCTCACGTTTGTCGATCGCAATTTTGAGAATCGCGTCCCATCTACGTTGGCGA
>JABDDM010000032.1:0-108 GCA_013287605.1 Ignavibacteria bacterium
CCACGTGCTCGAATGCCTCTTGCAGGATGATCTCGAACCTGGTTATCTCTTTGTTCCATGAGTACCTCATCACGATAATGTCCGGACGATCGACCAGGAGCACATTGA
>JABDDM010000032.1:118-1274 GCA_013287605.1 Ignavibacteria bacterium
AACGAATTCGGTTCGCCGCGGCCGCGCGTAGATGTTGCTGTGCCAGCCTGCACAATGAGCGCCACGTAGTTGTCGATTTTGTAACGCTCTGCTGTACTCCCTGAATATCCTTGATGCAAATGACCGGAAAGGAAAACATCGATGCCGGCCTTCGCGAGTTCGCGCATTGCAAGCACTGACCGTCCGATCAACTGCTTCTTGTGGTTATACCCGGCTGGAAGATCAAAGGGATGATGAGTAACCACGCAACGAATAGCATCTTTTGGAACAGGTGCTAATCGTTTGTGGATCAACTCGACCTGTTCCATATTGATTCGGCCGTATTTCGTTGTCAACGAACGCGCTGAGTTGATACCGATGATCGCAATCTCGTTGTCTGCGAAGAAGGGCGCTGGGTCTGAGGTGATGTATTGATCAAACTTCTTCAGCGGATGGAAAAATCTGGCGATCGGATTGTACAATGGAATGTCATGATTGCCCGGAACGACGATCTGAGGTTGCGGCAGCTCGTTGAGGAATGCTCGTGCTTTGATAAATTGGTCCGCTGTAGCGCGCTGGGTGAGATCTCCAGAAACGACAACCACGTCCGGAGCGATCTCATGTGCCGCGGCGATAAGCGGCTTTACGGTCAAGTAGTCTACACGACCGAAATGGATGTCCGAAAGATGCAGCACGGTTCTCAATTCGGATGATGATCGAATGGAACAATCACCTTCAGAGATCTAGGAACAGTGCAGTAGTCGAGCGGCGACCTCATCTGCGCCACCTCACCATCCATCGAGACCTCTACTTCGTGTTCCATGCAGTGGACCGTAAATTCCTTTAGATGTTCGATATCAAGATCTTCGGCATTTCGAACTCGACCAAAGAACGCCACGACGGCGTCGGCAAGAAGATGCCAGGGGGAAGACTTTTCGGTGATCAGCACGGTAAGTACGCCCTCGTCCAGACGTTTACGAGCCCCAAGACGTGGGCCTTCCATGATGTAACGATTATTGCCGATGAAAATGAGCGGTGTCTGAAGCCGAGTTCGCTTCCCTTTCATTTCAACTTCAACAACCAGTGTATCGAATTTTTCGAACGCGCGAAAGGATGCGCGAACGAGTGCTGGCAATTTACCCGAGCCCTTTCGCTCCTGCGTTTCACGATCGAGTAC
>JABDDM010000032.1:1284-25200 GCA_013287605.1 Ignavibacteria bacterium
ACCATTGGGTAAACGCCAATGCTCGAATTGTTAATGAAGTGTCTCCCATTGAGTTCGCAAACGTCGACCATCCGGGTGTTGCCTGCTGCAATGACCGCGGCTGCTTTCTCGACATCCTGCGGGATCTTCAGATCTTTGGTGAAATGATTCAGCGTGCCCATCGGGAGCAAACCAAGCGTCAATCCACTTCCGTATTTGATCACTGCGTTCGCGACGGATGAAATCGTCCCATCTCCACCAGCCGCGATGATCATCGTTTGGCCGGTACGAACCGCCGTATTTACAGTCTCCTCCAGCGAGAGTGATTTTTCAAGATGGATGATCTTCACCTCGAGATGATGCTTCTCGAACGCTGACGAAACGGCCTTATCGGCCTCAGATCGCTTCGCACGACCACTGGCAAGGTTGAGAATGACTGTAATTTTGCGTGATGTATCCATTTGGCGCTCACTCCTTTCAACAACCACGCCATGGATACTTAGATTGAGAGGCGGAGCACAATGATTGCTATCCACTAAGTCCATAAAAAACATGGCTACTCCAACGGGCATATCACAGTCGGATGAACCAAGAAGAAAGAGACTTCTGAGGATACTTACCAGCTATTACCTCATTGCCCTCGTCATCGGCGGCGCCGCGATCTACCTCTTCAGTTGGCTGGCAGATGAAGTGCTCGAGAACGAGTTCTCAAAGATAAATACCAACATTTTGCTTGCGATACACGCACATGCAACTCCAACTCGAACACAGATCGCACTCTTCTTTACCAATTTTGGCTCGGTTGCAGGCGTCCTCGTTTGCTCGGCGATCTTTGTAGCTTATCTCTTCAAGGTGAAGCAAAAGCTCATTGCCTACACCTATCTTGTCACATTGGCAGGCTCCGGTATCTTTGTATTTGTGCTCAAAATGGCCTTCCATCAAGCCCGTCCGCATGTCTTTCCGCATCTCGTCGTGGAGAATGACTTCAGCTTTCCGAGCGGGCACACGGTGATGTCATTCACGTTCTGGGGATTCCTCGCCTGGTATGTTATCTCATTGAACCGCAAGCAGATCGGTCGCTGGCTGTGGGGCGTACTCTTCGTCTTCATTGCAGCGTGCGTTGCGCTGAGCCGGCTCTATCTAGGTGTGCACTGGCCGACCGATGTGGCTGCCGGTACACTTGTCGCTTTGTTCTGGATCGTGACTTGCGTCACGGGACAAGAATGGATGAAACGCTGGATGGCTTCTCGAAGACCAACCTTTCCAGAAGCTGATCGTCCCTTAAAAGGAAGTGGCTGAAAGCTCAATCAGGGTTTAACAAATTCACCCGAGATTGCGGCACATTAATTGTTTAGTATCCCTCACGACAATCTCCTAACACAGCCTATGAAAAAGAAAACGCATTCTTCAAAGCGCGACAATCCGCGCGAAGACGAGCCAAACGAGTCGCGAATTTTCGCGCAGCGCGGGGCTGATGTAGAGTTCGATGAGACCCCGAGTGCAGATGGGCCACAGTTAGAGGAGCGCGATTTGCTCGAAGATGTGAGCATTGGGCGAGAGCAGCCGAATAATGTTGCGACACCTGCAACTGCCGATGACCGCAGCGCCGTGTTCGGCCATGGTTTTGGCATCGGGACTGTAGGTGGGCTGGAGGGTGAGCACGAAGTCGAGACCGGCCACGATTCAGGTATTAGAAGGAAGCCAAAATCCGGTGGTGGACCGGTGAGCACTGGCATGTAATTTTCGGAAATAGAATTTCATAACTTTTCCTCTTTTACAAGGGGATATTCATCATCACTGGAATACAAGGAGCATTAATATGCTGTGGACGATCGTTGTTATTCTCTTCATCTTGTGGCTGCTGGGGATGGTAAGCAGCTACACAATGGGAGGACTGATTCATATTCTGCTGGTACTTGCCATAATCGTGGTGCTCGTTCGAGTCATCCAGGGCAGACGGGCATTATAGCTGAGACTATTTAGAAAAAAGAGCGGCCTGTTGGCCGCTCTTTTTGGATAAATCTATAAGCTACGCATGTTGCCGTCTGCGGTCGAACGAGTTCTCCTGGCTTGCGGCATAGGCCCGTGTTACCGTCTCAGGATCTACGCGATGGAATGTGCAATCAGGATCGATCGACATCAGCACTGCACCGACTGCGAGCGTTTCGAGATGGTCGTCGTCAGACTGACGTTCATATCCACGCGGATTCACTGAAAGCACTTTGTGCGGGATGAGCACATTATGCGAATGCGAATTTCCGTCGACGACGGTAAAGACGTAGGCATCTTTCATAATGCCCTTCTCAACGATTCGGGCGCTTCGTTCCATACTCGGGACTTGAAAAAAAATGTGTTGACTAGGATGGGGGTCTTGGCAAGCGGCATTGTTCCTTAGGAGTGAACAATGCCGCACCACTAAGATACAAAATTGAAGCGAGAATTCCTAATCAGGGCCCTAGAATTAACCCAAATGATCACATGTGGGCTCGCAAAAATGCTAACGCACGCCTATCTGCATCCTCCTTCGCCTCTTTGTTGAAGTGGGGATTGCTCGGATTGGCAAAGGCATGATCGGCGTCATATTCCTTGACCTCGACGGAGCGCCCAAGCTTTCTTGCGGCTTCCGCGAACGCTTGCACGTACTCGGGCGTGATCCATTTGTCCTTGTTGGCAAAGAGGCCAAGTACCGGCGCTTTAAGTTTTTGGAGACTTGAATACGTTGTGTCCGGCATTCCGTAATACATCACGCAAGCCTTGCATCGAGCTCCGGCAAGAAAAGCTGCCTGTAACGCCCATCCCCCACCATAGCACCAACCCAGCGTCCCGATCGCCTTGCTCGTATCGATGTAGCTCAATGCCCCCTGGATGATTCCGAAGATTCGTTCAGGCTTAGTACCCGAGGACAGTTTCCCGGCTTCATCTGCAGTTGTCGCGACTTTGCCATCGAAGAGATCCAGAGCCATCACATCCAAGTCGCCAAGCTCTTCTTGTAGATGCTCAGCCTCCTGCTTGATGTAATCATTGAGTCCCCACCATTCATGAAAGAGCAGCAGGACTTTGTTCGAGTGATGTTTGGCTTTGACGTAGAATGCGTTCGCGTCTGGCCCGTTGGTTTTGAATGTGATCATCGAACCGGAATGCGGGACATAGTTGAACGGGAGCGGGGCGTCGTGTGCCATGATAAAAGAGGGATCCTGATAGAAGGCAATGTCCGGCATTGGTCTGACACAGCAACTTTGTGCCTGCGCGCGAGAGTTTCCGGCTGTTAGGAGAAAAACGAGCAAAAGTGAAGTCGAGCGTATAATTCGAGCCATACGACCCTAAGAAGTTGGTGAAGAAGCGAAAACTATTCGCAAAATTTGCGCCAGTGGCGAATATACCCTGATTTCGCCGTTTTCCCAATATTATTTCTTATAGCACATGGAATCATTTTCGGAATGACATGAGTTGGAATAGTTGAGTTCAATTCGCATGCGCTTTTCTCTCGGTTATGAAGACGCTTAAACCGATTGCAGCGATCATACTCTGCCTTTCAGCAGCAGGGGACTTAAGGCCTCAGAGTCTCCTTGTGCCGATCCTTCAATGGAATTGTCCATCAGCCTATCTCTCCCAGTATCATGATTCCGTAATGGCCAGTCTGCGTCCTGTTTCGATCGATGAAGGCGACTCAAAAATTCTCTTCGAATGGCAGGACAGCTCGACGCACACCGAAAGTGACATTCGATTCGTGCGTGTATGGGCATTGATCGACGCAGGTACACAAATCACTGTCGCAAGCGGAATCGATCCGGAGAATTTCGAAACGCTGGTTTGTACAGACGCTTCGAAGCACGGGTATGGTGCATACGATTACAGATTCCGCACACTGTTCAACAGTCCCTCTACCTATATCCTCGTTGCACGATTTGCCCGAAAGCAGGACCTGTCGATGAACGGCAACGGCCACGCTTTAATTGACTGTGTTGAAGTCATCCCTCTAGTTAACAACTCAGTAGAGCTTACCTCAAAGCTCTCAGGACAAACGAACGGCGATTCTCGAAGCACGCTTTGGAGAGACGTGATGGGAAGAAATTACACTTCTCTCAAGTACGTACCAAGTGGAGTGTACTTCGGCAACCTTGGAGATAAAAGGATCATCATTCGGTGAACGCTCAGAAGCCGAACAGACTCGCGATACCTTGCCCCGCCGGAACGCAATACTCACCGCGAGAAGCTGGTAGTCACACTGCCACCGTGGATCTCCATTCGCTCTCAAATGGCGTGTATCACTACTGTCTGCTTGCAGGCGGCAAGAGACTCAACGGCACAATGACTTTCATACAGTAATTGCAACGCATCATGCGATTTATTTCTCGATTAAATGGATTCGGATAATTATGCGACATTCGGTAGGTAGTTGGAAGCTCTCTTGCGGACACAGCGCTCTCATGGGGCCAGGAGAGGGCATATCCTTTACTTTGATCCGCGTTCAATACGAATTGGCCGTGCCCGAGCTTGGAGGCTAGCGCAACAAATGCCTTTACGCGAATCCTGCTTAGATTCCAACCACTGGCCACCGTCATCTGATAGGGAATGAGTACAGGAAATTGAGGATGATCACCAATGTCAAAGCGGTCGCCCATCACAGAACCTCCTATTGACCGCACGACATCGTCGTGGCGGAAGCCCTCAAGTGTATCAGGCCCGAATTGCTGATCGGCAATGATGCTATCCTCCGTTAGGGCGGCAACTGTCATGAATGATGCAGCATCTTGAGATGGGATTGTAATGCCCACTGGAGTTATCGCAAGACTGAAGGTTACGGAGCGACTGGTGGGATTAAATGTCAGATGCGTAATTGCGATGTTCATCAGTGGCATCGTTAGGGCATCGAACAAAACCGCTTGGTACCAATTATCAGACAGTGTCCAGATAACAGGTGTATCGAGCGCGGGATTTAGCCTATCGACAACCGCAGTGGGATAGCCTGGAGATCCAAAGGTGGTGTCCAAAATATTCTCCTGCGCTAGAGCCATGTTGTCGTTGTAATGCCAACAGAGAATGACTGCAGTATCTCCCATATGTTTGCGAATACTATCAAGCGCATTCGCGCCACGTGGACAAAAGCCGCACCAGGTACCAGTAAACTCCTCAGTACGGCTTTTCTCTTGAACTGTTGGCTGTGACTCACTGAGCCAGTTACCAAAATAAAGGCCAGAGCGCAAGAACAGAATAGCATTCGTCTGACAAAGAATCGCATAGTAGGTATCACCTCCAGTACTAATGCAAACAGTGCACTTGATGTAAGACACCTCTTTGCAGGCGCGGTTACCTGCAGGTGCGTGCCAGAATTCAAGGATTTGTAGGAAGGTAAGGACCTAAATCTCTAACGCAATTCTCGCTTTCTACTTTCGTATGACTGATCATAGAGCAGCCAATATTGCGACCTATTTTGAAAGGCTCGATTCTCGCAGCAGTGATTGTTTGTAAAACTCCTGGATGAGAATTGGACCAACATCTTTCTGATAGTAGACCAGCCACGAATAAGGGAGCTGCGAATAATCTGGCATTCCATTCAGTTCGCGGCAGTACCGAACCAGCAGAACATTTTGAAATGTGGCGATCGGACTCACATAGCGATCATAGTGATTGATCACGCGCGCTCGCAAGGCATGCCTTGAACCTGATGTAATGTCGAGGACATTCGCGGCGCTCCAACCGGCTCCTACATCGAGCGTTCCGCGGAGGAGCGTTAGCGGTCGATCTTGTCTAATCGTCGCGCTTGCGCTCAACCCCTTGTCGGCCGCTAGCCAGGGAGCGCTTGGGTTTGCGGAGTATTGGATTGTCCCATCCCCACAGAGTACCATGTACCCGCTCTGATCACGAGTTATCTGTGAAACAGGAATTTGTAAAAGAGTTGTAGTGGTGCCATTCGTAATGTCATAGCTAGTAAGGCCTGAGCTCCCGGCGATCAGCAGCGAATTGGTATTTAGATCGGACAGTAACGAAGTAACTGTTCCAGTAACTCGAATCAGCGGGTTCCATAGGACCATGTTCTGATTTCGGATGTACACTAGACCTGATGAGGTGCCGACATGCACATCCCTCACCGACGCTTCGATTGCCGTTACCGGGTCAGTAATGCCACCCTTTAAGACTTGTGCTGATAGAGTGATCCCGTCCCATTCAAGAATCTGGCCATCGATTGTACCTATAAAGAGGCTTCCATTGCCAGAGGATGAATAGTACAGCAGTGTCGTCGTGTAGGATTGTGCAGGCTGAAACACAGTTGCCGTATTGCCCTGCACTTGATACATACGCCCGCCGGCAATTGCAAATGCGCCAGGGATTCCAGCAATATTCGTCACCGCTACGGAGGAAATATTTGGCAGCGTGGTAGTGAGCCGTATCCAGCTCAAACCGCCATCGGACGAAAGCAGGCTACTCCCGTTCTGAGAAGCGGCATACACATTCGTACCCTCTCGCGCCAGAGCGATAATACGATTAACGCCAGACAATGAATCAGCGAGCCAGTTCATTGAAGTGGCATCAAACATAAAGAGTCCACCTGAATCCGTGCCGGCGATGATGCTGCCCTTCTCGTCTCCTAGTAAGGTCAGCACGGTTGCTTTTCGTAAGTAGCCACTATCGCTCGAGATGCTCAAGTGCGAGGGAATTGGCAAGAAACTGTTTGAGCCGAGACCAGAGACGTCAACCGACGAATCAGAAACGCTGCACTTTGATGCGAACCACTTAGACTGTGCGTCCGAAATGTCAACCAATGAGTCATCCGTGCCCCGAAATGTGATCGTTTGAAGCGCGCTTACGTTTGCCAAACTATCGCGCGTCACGTACCTCATGGTAGTGTCATGCTTCCAGAAGTAATGCGATGGGTCACTCGTCTGGGTCAACTGAGGAGCAGTGATCCTACTGCAGCTTAGCAGAGCGCCCAGCATTAAGCAAGCGAGGAAAACTCTGCCGCCCCCCATTGAGTTAGAACGCATGGTATCTAACTCCTATTTGAAAATCGAGCACGGGAGTGAAGAGCCATGAATTGCTCGATTGGTATTGTATGACACCCCCGGTGCCTAATACTTGTGGATCGGGTGGTGATTGCGCCCGCACCCATGCTCCTCCAAAGCTGACACCAAGATTGAGAGCAAGTACATCCGACAACGACTGTTCGATGCGAGCACCGCAATCGATAGTCGGAGAGGCTGATTGAAGGAAACCCAGCCCCGCCCCAGCCGACAACATAAACTGGGTGTTGCCGAGAGGACTCAATGAATACGCGCCACTGAATCCAGCCCAGTAGCCCCGAATCACATTTATAGAAGGTTGTGAAGTATAGCTGTCCGGTACTCCAGTTGTAAGCGACTTTTGATAATTTACAACATACCCTAATGTCGCGAATGGACGCTGCCCGACGTCCATACCAATTCGAATGTTGGGATCAAGCTGATACGCGATACCGAACGTTTCACCCATTGAACCATTGGCTCTGCCCATAGCATTATTGATGCCCCGTAGGAATGAAATAACGACTCTCGTGTCTTCATGCGCAGACCATCGACTCTCTTTTGCGATCGTTAGATCTTCTATGCCAAAGGATTTTAATGGCATGTCTCTATTTTCGGGCATAGGCAAATGTGCTGTTGGTCGCCATCCACTCACAGATTGAATCGGAGAATCCAATATGCCAGCCGACTCTTGCGAACGACTCTCACTCCTAGCATCAGAACCGCTGCCGAATGCATTGGAGGCAATCGTTAAACTTGTTTTATTCTCTCGGAAGTAACGAAATGCGGCTGTTCTGCTGCCGAATGCATTTGTTATCGATGGTGCCATCTCATCAAAGCTATAAGGCTTGGTGGCCGAAGCGTGCCGAGATTCGTCGGAACTCCGAGACGCATTGAACGACGAACTGAGAGGCTGAGCTGATGACGTTAGCTTCTGAAGCGATTGGGGATCGAGTTTCATCGCTTGGTTGAGATGCGATTCGTCCGAGCCTGCAACGAAATCAAGAGCAATCCCGGCCATCAGGAAAGCCACCGCGCCAAGTAGGAGTAACGATTTCGCAGATGATCCAGGCCGACTGTTTACGGCATGCTCAAGAGCGGATTGATCTTCGGTAAATGGAACGGGCAGTACTTTCCGCAAATGTGGCAGTTCCGCGGCAAGGAACGGCAGTTTTTCCGCGAGTTTCTGCTGTACGCTTAGAGGTGCCGAAAACGGTGTGTGCGCTGCCGTCAGCATCTTGCTCAATCTTACGTGTGCGTCCAACATCCTACGATCTTCAGGACTTACGGTAAGCTTGTTCAACAATGTTTCTTTGGATGAGCGATCGAGCGCACCTTCAATGTATGCGATGATCATCTGTTCCGGTGTACTCGTCGTGTTCATTCTTCTCATCTTGGAGCCAATAAGTTACCGTGTATCAGACGACGCATCGCCGCGCTCTTCAATAAAATTTGGAAGCAGATATTCACGAAGCATCATTCTTGCGCGCCATATTTTTTGTCTTGCCGCTGCCACGGAAATGTCCATCGTCTCTGCAATGTCAATATGTGAGAGTCCCTCGAATTCTCGAAGGACAAACGCTTCACGAAGACTGATGGGCAGCCGTTCGATTGCGTTCTCGATAAGTCCGCGCAGCACTTCTTGTTCGAGTGGAAACTCGGGTTGTGTGCTGCGGTCGTTCGATTCGATCTCATAATGTTCATCCTCAAGCCTTGCTGGAGTCTTTTTTCGGAAGATATCGAGGCAGGCATTCCGTGCGATTCGCAAGAACCACGCTCGAAGATTTTCGCCTCGGTACTGATCGGCGCGCTCATAAATGCGTATGAACGTCTCTTGAAATGCATCGCTTGCCAGGTCGTTATCCCCTCCACAAATGCGAAGGCAAAACGTGAACAGCTCTGCTTGACGCCTCGAATAGAGTGTTACGAATGCATGCTCTTCGCCAAGTCGAAATCTCTGGAAAAGCACTTCGTCACTGTCCTCCATCCTTGCTTCCAGCGACTCGATCTTTTTATTGTCCTCGCAACTCGTCGAACGGAGTGATTTGCTCGCACGAGTTGAAGGCAACAGAAGCTGCTCCCTTTCGCTGTACGATAGTACCGAATCACTACCAACCATTCGGATTAGTCTTTCCCCTTCTCGTTGTTGCGTACCTAGCCAGATCGCTTGTTTAGCAAGGAGCGGGCGGAGCCTGAAGATGTTGTCTCTGCACGGTCTAACTGCGCTACATCTTTTACTCAGGATCCGCCCACCACATTTTTTACGGAGTGTTACCTACCGATAACCAGGTGCCTTGAAGTCACAAATGGATTTCCATCTCTTGAAACACCTGAAATCCGAAGGAAATACATTCCGCTTGGCACTCGACTTCCATTCACGGAGGCATCCCAGATCCAGGGCTCAGTGCCCATGTGCGACGCGATCGCGTTTCCAAGCAGATCGAAGACAAGCATCTCTGCGGATCTCGCATCGCGCAATGCCACTCGCACGGATCCGCTTGATGGATTCGGCGCTACCTCGATCGAAGTTGATGTGCCAGTTGACGGGCTGACATACGAACTCTGCGCGGTTAGTACACCCTGCAAGCCGTAGGTCTGCGACACCGCATTGTGGTCAGTGACAATGGTTAGCTCGTCCTGATAAAACCCGAGCAAATTCGATAGCAACTCAATACTAACGACCAGATGGTCACCTGGCTGCAGGACTGCCGGCAGAATGGGTGAAGTGCCAGTGATGTTGAAATCTACGCCATCACGCAACGAGGCCGATAATACCTTTACGCTCGTATTTAGATTGTTGTAAAACTTTACCTTCGTAACGCCAGAATGGGGACGAGCGACAATCCCAACAACAGTCGTACTGTTCGGGAAGAGCGCGGTTACGGTTGTATCGTTCATCGGTTCAAGACCTAATCCACCTACGTCAACCGAAAGCTTATCACAGGCAAGTGAGTCGCCGCTAAGTTGAATCAGCAGCGATCCCTTAACGCCGAAGGTTTGGCCTCTGCTAGGATCGACCTGCGAGTATTCATGAGGAGTGAATTTTACGTAGAGTTGAGCCGTACCTAAAGCAGCGATCGTAATTGGGAGCGTGGAGACTACTGAAAAATTGGAGTCTCCTGGATCAAACGACGCGCTCATAACCTTCATCGCGTGCGTCGTGGGATTATCAAGTGCAATGGAATCGGTGACAGCTCCACCGACAAGGACAGGTCCGATAATAGGAACTTGTGCGACTAGGCAGCTATCTTTCCCTCTCGTATCTGCATTGCCAAGCAAACTGATCGATGCGTCACCCGTGACATCAAGACCATTCTTTTTCTGCGCAAAATGAAAAACCAGTGTTGCGTGATCGTTTGTGGTCAAGGCATTGAGAAGCTTGTAGCACACATCGATTGTGGTCCCACGGGAATTAGGATGGATCGTCACCGGTGACCACGGGCCGAGGTGAAACACCTGATTGGCATCATTCTCGATCCGGATCGAATCGATCGTGCAGTCATCGCCTCCCGCATTCATGATGAGAATGCTCTTACAATCTTCACTGCCACAATTGATCGGGCCGAAGTTGACCGTTTCGTCAAATGTTAAGTCGGATGTAGGATTCTTACTGAACCCTCGCGTCGGCAAACCAGCGAGGATCAAAAACAGAATGAGAGCAGAACACTTTGTAACACGTTTCATGATAGTGTGGAATGTTGATATGAGGTAACTCCGTGCTATCAAGTAGACGATCGAATGAGGCCAACATCTCACTGCTCATCATCTATTTCTCTCCATGGCACTACTATTGTCGATAAGACAAGCCAGGTGAAGCGCAAGCACCCATTAGCCCAATTGATTAAGTGGATCTGGCTCGTGCTTGCGCCGGCAAGTTAAGTCAATGACTGATCAGTAATTTCCCTCGCTTAAGTACTGTCCCGCTTTCGGAAGAGATGACATATAGTCCTGGTGCTGCCTTGGAAAGATTAACTTGAATAGTGCCCTGCCCGATTTGAAGAGACGGTACAACCAGCTCGCGCCCTAGAAAATCAACAATGTGAATCCTGCTACGCGAAGGTGTTCCAGTTTCGATGGTAAGGGCACCCTTAGAGTTTACAGGATTCGGATAGAAGAGAAGATCAGTATTCGCGCTGCTCTGGCGCTCCACTCCTAATCCGCCCTGGATGAATAACCCACTGTCCGTGCCTACAATGAGGTGGTTCGCAGGCGTGATGAGATACTTCGCAACGTGTTTACCGCGCACGCCATTGGCGGTGCTATCCCATGTATATCCTCGATCGCCTGAATAGATCGAACCGACTTGCTCCATGCCCGCATAAACGTCATTCTCGACTGGGATGGACATAGCCGTGATGATTCGATTTGGAGTCATCGGGGAAAGGAAACTCCAAGTCGATCCGTTGTCGTCGGACAAAATGAGATTATCTGCGTAAGCAACATAGATGCTTCCGTTCAATCCAACTGCAATCGTCGTTACGTCCATCAGCGATTCGGAGTGAATGAGCTTCCAATGATCGCCGTGATCCGTGCTGCGATACACCATTCCGCCGGTGATGCCCTGGTTGCCTGCATAAATGTCTCCAGAAGGACCGACGGCGAATGTGGCTATATCAAAAAAATCGGCAGACGTGCCTGTTTTGGAATCGGTCCACGTTACACCTTTGTCGGTCGAGCGTTTGATCGGATTATTCTGTCCTGAATACAGATAACCTTTTGTATCTGCGATCACCCTTCGGGTTGAGAAACCCGATTGACCCACTCTGTTCCATGTTGTGCCCACGTCTTTTGACTCGAGATACCAGTCATAGGAAAAGAGAAAGATCTCTCCTGAACTCAGTACGACTACGGAGTTATAACTTTCGCCCTGTGGAAGATCCCTGATCTTCATCCAATTTTTTTCGTCGGATGAGACATAAAGCGATGAGTCGGTGAGCACATAAATTTTCCCAGTTGCCGAGGTAATATCAACAACCTGGGCATGCGGACCCAACTGCGTCCACTTATTCTGAGCTTGAAGAATGTGGCATGAAAAAGATACTAAGAGTAGAGCAGCAGCAGAAAAGATACAATTTCGAACTTGAAGCATTACATAGCTAGCAGTGAATTGAAAACGCGCTTGGAATAATAACGCAGAGGACTCAACCCGTTACAATCTTTTTACTCACTTTATTGGAAGCGGAATGTCTCTCAATCATAAATGCTCGAGCGTAACATCGATAAGACTTACAGTGTCCATTAGGCTAGAGGCTATGCGAGTGACCGGCCACAATCCACCGTTTGATAATGATTCGCTCGATCGGCTACCGATGTGCTCTGCTCATGCTCTTACTATGCCTTCCAAAAGAAGGGCTTGCCCAATGGAAGCTCTCTGCCCCAGGGCTCTTAGGGCAGATTGGCGGTGCTGGCCGCATCCATTATTGTGATGGGGTTTTATGGGCTGGTTGCACCCAACTTTTTATGTCGCTCGATTCCGGCAAGACATGGACTAGCAATCAGAGTTTTCCAGGAAATTTTATCGTGGAGATCTGCTTCCTCGATAGGAACACGGGCATCATTTCAAGTTACGGATCGAACTCCGGATTCTATCTGACAACAGATCAGGGAGCAAGTTGGACGCTCATCAGTCTCAACACAGGATCTGCGCTTGCATTTGACGGCACTGCCAATGACATTCTGTTGGCAGATTTCCGAATTAATAGCACGCGTGATCAAGGTGCACATTGGTCTTCCGTTCCGGCAGCTCCGACGGATTGGTTCGTCAATTTTATTGGAAGACACAATGGATCTGCTTACTTGTTGCAAGGCTCGATCTCTTCTGGTTCGAAAATCATGGTCACCACCGATTATGGAGCTACGTGGCAGAAGCGAGCGGGACCCCTTCCAACCGATTGCTACTCGTTCACGGTCGATAGCTGTGATCCGAACAGAATGTATCTTATGCACGAGGACTTCGTAACGCGTACGGCGTTCATGGATAACAATACTTCCGATGTCTTTGGTACATCGGATGGAGGCGTGACGTGGACTAATCTTGTCAGCCGGACGATTCCTTTCTTTGCTGGCTCGATAGAGAATGGTCGCTCTGCTCTTTACGCGCAGACTATGTCGGAGGGCATCTACCGATCGACGGACCAAGGAGCGACATGGAAGAGCATTGCAGGACCTTCGAATGGTGCAGACACAAAGATGCTTTGTGTAATTGACGATAACATTATTATCGCGGCTGATTCCCTCGGAAGTGTCTTTCGTACTACAAACAGCGGAAACGACTCTGTGATCGGCAAGACGATCGGGACGCTTGCGGCCTCACCGAGCACGCTCTTTATCGGGGACACGATGACAACCTGTGATGCACCGCTTGCTCAAACGATCACGCTTGTAGGTCATTGTTCACCTCCTCACGTCAGCAGCACGCATATTGTTGGTACCGACAGTGCGAGCTATAGCATCACACAATCAGGCTCTGGTATGGCCGGAGATTCCATTGTTGTGACGTTCAAAGGCAATGTCGGCAAAGGTTACCAAGGCTCGCTCATTGTCGATCTAAGCGATGGTTCACGAGACACCGTATCCTTGAACGGATTCGTAAAGCCACCGCTTCATATCGCCCTTTCGACGCACGATATGAGAACGGACACGATCGGAGGCGATCTCTTTGTGCCCATCATCCTTTCGAGCGACCCGCACGGTATGCTTTCGGGCAGCACGATCGAATTGACAGTGAATTACGATTCTTCGGAGTTGCGCTATCGCGGTTCATATCTAACTGCAGGAGGCTCTCTCGATGAACCGCAGTCCAGATGGCCAGGTCATGCGCGCGTGAAAATCGAGGGAGATAGCCTCCCCGTCGGAGATAGCGTTATCGGTTATGCAAAGTTCAACATGTTTCCGGTAACAGATAGCTGCGCTTCGGTGATATTCGATTCGTTAAGCATTCAAAGCAAACGTGTCGCAGTGTGCTCGGTGGTCTCCCCGGGCATTGCACAAGCTACACTTTGCTTTCCAGTTGCTTGCGGAACGCACCTCATAGCCTCCCAGCTCCGTTATGGACATGTCCCAAACATAGTGCTCAGCCCAAATCCAGCAAAGGAATCTCTCAGACTTTGTTCTTCGATCACCATGGAGAATGCACGCATTGAGCTTTTTGACATGCTCGGAACTTCGTTGTATTCGCAAGAGGGCCCAATCATCGCTTCTGAACCTTATATTCTAAACCTTGCTGCTATCCGTGCCGGGACTTACTATCTCCGCATCTCCTCAACTGATTTCGTGAAGAGTTTTCCCTTGATTCATACGAGATGAGAGTTACAGTCTTGAAGGTATCGGTCAGCTTATTTTTGCAGAGTGCCTTCCCGTTCTGAGTGCAGAAAGCAGAGGCCGAAGAGAGTCTTGGCTTGCGTGAAATTTCTATACTCGTCGACTTGAAGCGCCACAGGCTTTCCACACCGGAATAACTAAATCCTATCTTTCACGTGTTATCTAGGCAATTGCCATTGTGGCAATTTTAAATGCCGAGTGTTCGTGCTGACCGCGGCGCCTATCTGGATCATGCGTAGAAGCTTCATCGTACCGTTTGACATGGCAATCAATGCCATGCTAATTATTCTCAGTTGCGTGGTCCTCTTTCATCTTTTCGTTTTCTTTCAACTACTGCCCTACAACATTGTCGGAGGAGGAAGACTTCACAATGTATCGGAAATGAAGGGATTTGAAGGCGCTGCGATTCTAGCGAATGCTTTCTTGCTTTTTGTCATAGCGCTACGAGGACACTACATCCATCTGCCTGTTCCAGCACGAGTTATCACCATCGTTCTTTGGCTCTTCGTAGTAATCTTTGCGTTAAACACAGTCGGAAATTTCTTCGCAACGACATGGACGGAAATCATCATTTTTACACCGTTGACCATTATTTCAACGCTGCTGTGCTACAGGCTGGCGAGAGGTCGTTAAGCGTTCTTCGTTGACTAATTTTGTTACTCCTTCGTTACCGGGCTCGGTCGCACGAGGCAATAAAAAATGCCTTAAGCTATTGATCGTCAATAACTTAAGGCATGTAGAAAGTGGACCCAAGGAGATTCGAACTCCAAATCCTTTGCGGTAAATGGATGCAAACGGACGACAGCAGATGTACTCAAAATAGGCTAAATTCAGCGATTCTTAGTACTGCTTGTCACAGGAGAACGTAACTTTTCCCGGATTTTGTTACTCCAGTAACATGCAGTAACATGGAATCACCACTAATACTAATGCGAAATGGAGTCTAAAATTTTTCTTCGTTGGAAGCCAACGCAAGCCCAAGAGTGGAAATCAATTTCGCAAAGCAAGCGGCGCACATTCAAAGAATCGAAGGGAAAGAAAAACCGACCTATTCGTGGCGCCGATATTCCAGGTCACTACTACTTAGACATTTACGATCAAAGTGCAAAACACCGAGAGTACAAATTTCTAAAGCTGCACACAACATACGACGCCATTGCGAATGTCGAGACGGAAAGAGTTGCAAAGCAAACATGCACTCATTGGCATGACAAATCTTGGAGGTCCTTCCACGGTTTCGAAAACGCGAGGAGTGAGCGGATTCCATTCCTCGAATACTTCAGATCGTTTATTGAGAATCAGCGTACTGTTAAGCGGGGAGCATTACGATTGCTTGAGAAGTTCGCTCTGGCGAGAACTCCCATAGACAAAATTAATTATGAGTGGCTCTTGCAGTTTCAGGAGTACCTGCTATCGGCTCCGACACGTGCGCACGGAACCTTGAATCGTAATTCAGCAGCAACCTACTATGCAAAGGTTAAGGCAGCCCTCAATCTCGCTTTCAAGCAGGAGTTGATTCCTTCAAATCCAAGCTCTCGAATTAAAAGCATTCAGCAAGTGCCCTCACAGCGCGTCTACCTCACTCGAGAAGAAGTCCAGGCATTGGCAAACACCCCTTGCGAAGATCTTGAAGTGAAGCGGGCATTCCTTTTCTCCTGCTACACAGGTCTGAGGCTAAGCGACGTTCGAGCTCTAACGTGGAATCGGGTTCGTAATGGTCGCTTGGAAGTACGCATTCTTAAGACTGGTCAGCCGGAGTATGTGGACCTCTCTGCAGTTGCTCTTAAGATTCTAGGGAATCGAAAGAATCCAGAGGAGCCTGGATTCAAACTGCCTAGAGACGGACGGCTGTGGATTCACCTACAGGCTTGGGGAGAAGCAGCTGGACTCTCAAAGCACTTATCCTTTCATGTGTCACGACATACATTCGCAACCATGATGCTTGATCATACGAGGGACATCTACTTAGTCTCCAAGCTGCTCGGACATTCAGACATTAAGCACACCCAAGTTTATGCGAAAATCATGGACTCTCGAAGAAAAGAGGCCATGCTAACCCTTCCGTCAATCGAACTTTGAACAAAAGTGTGCTGATGAGAAAGCACTCTGAATGTATATCTCCCCACAAAGGATTAATAAACCCGATCACGAAGGAGAGCCATCACCGGTAAACTATGGAACTGCCAGATGTTTCGAACTCCAGTTAGTGCGTCACAAACTTAAGACATGCACATCTAGCGCAAATATGGAGACAGACACAATTTCAATGGAAAACACTGAATCACCCAGGGCAACGACCGAGGGTCTAATGTCCTGCAAACAAGCTGCAGATTATCTCAATCTAAGTGAGAGCTATATCCGGAAAGCCGTTGTAGCAAATCGGATTCCTTACATCCGTTTTGGGACGCGAGTCCTGTTCCGGCGCAGTGACCTCGACTCGTACATCGCGCAGCACCTAGTCCAAAGCTCTAGCGACGTTCGAGTGGCCGCTGAGAAAATCGTCGCAACTACTATGCTCCGATCTCGCCGGCCAAATCGGAGGGCAAGATAATCCTTGTCGCAGAAGATTGCACCTTGTGGTTGTGGGATTACACTACTTTGACGGAATCTCTAGGAAGTTTCCTCTTTCCAATATTCTGGGGTCGTGGAAAATCCACATGAACAATCAGAGAAGTGAGCGGAGGACAACGGTCACTTGCTGATTGGTCGAATTTCCATCCTGAGTTTTAGCGCTTTGAACACTGTCCCGAGGGTCGCGATCGTGATGTTCATCTTCCCCAACTCTAGGCGAGAGACATACCTATCGTCTAAACCAATCATGTTGCCGAGCTCGACCTGAGATAGGTCGAGCATGTGGCGTCGTTCGCGAATCTTGTTTCCGAGTTGCAGTGCTGTCATTACTTCGAACTGGGTAATCTCAAATCGCGAGCTGGTACTGATCTTCCTTCTGCGCGATACGCTCCATCGCTCGGTCAAAGTTGAACCGATACAGAGTTTCTTCCGTGTCTGCTAATTTACCATTCTTAAGGACTCTGCGAACCGTGGGCGTGAAAGGATCCCGAAAGTACATGAGCATGTACCACTGTTCGCTGTGGGTCTTACTATCCCACACTGGTATCAGCGTGTTCCGTAAGTGTTCGAACTCAATGCTCGGGACCGGACGAACTGGTGGCTCGGTGCCTGGCTTATACAGCTGGCATACGTCTCGGACGTCTATAACTTGGAAGCGTCGTAACCCCAACGGTGGTGCCTGGACTCGAACAGTGGGGTAAAACCTCTTTGCGCTGATCGACCCTTTGTAATGTGAGTATGGGTCTGCAACATAGATAACAGGGTCACCGTGTTCTAAACCTCGGACTGCAAGCTGTCGACGTGTATCCCTTGCGTCTTGGTGGTCGGATAGCCATGACTTAGCCTGTCGTACTAATCGCTCGTATTCGTGTCTCCGGTGAGCTTCCTCCGCTTTGTAGTCGGCGAAGCGTTTGTAAAGTGCTCGAAGCTCCTCGAAGCGTGTGCGATCTTGGGGGCTGTACTTTTTTTTCCATTCGCACCGATTCGGGTACTCGTGGGAATGGAAGCCTTCGCCATTGCGCATGAACAGTTTGGACTTTAGCTCCTTGTATCCGGCTTCTAAGGCTCGCTTCTGATCGTCGGAGAGCTCAACCGGCTCGGGTCTGCGCTCATAATCCTTCGGATTCCTGGCATCGATCGTGACTGTGCCTAGCTCGGAGTGCTGCACCATGTAAATCCATGGTGCCACTCTCTTGAAATATGGTTTGGTCATGCTCTTGGACCTCCTTCCGCGCTCCGGACTGGATACAGATTTCTATGGAGTCCAGAACCTCCTCGACGTTCAACGAATCCTTTTTTCTCCAGTACGGCAATGTGCTTGCGAACTCCCGCTGTCGAGGACGCCCCAATGTGTTCTTGGATGTCTGCAATCGAAGGCGGGTAACCGTTGGTCGCCAGATGTCCCTTGATGCAGTCGAGCACCTTCCGCTGTTGCTGGGGTAATACGGACTGCGAAGGTGCAGGGGTGCAATGTTCTGACGCATACTGTTCCTTCTCCCAACATGTCATTTCGTCCCAATTCATATTCTACTCCTCCTCGCTTTCCTTTTTGCAATGCGTTGTTTACGTAGCTCCTCGGCGTACAGTCGTGCTGCGAGTTGCCAAATCGTTTCAATAGATACCTCGTAGCCTGAACGTCGCTTCTCTTCGCGTATATAGATCGAGTCTGGAATGCCAGGGCGAAGCTCGACCACAAGATTGCGGTGCGCGTGTGTTGCTGTGCTCGTCCTGCGACGAACTGGTTTCAATAGATCGGTCATTGTCTCCGGTTAGTGTGAATATTCTACAGGCGTAGAAAATGTTTGAAACTCATGCCCTCGATTCGCCCGGGGGCTGGCGATCGTGGTGTTAGATGTTTCGGAATACGTAAGTGCTACCGTTCTTCTGAACATCGTAGTAATCTCCGCCCAAGAAGAGATCTCGGGTCCATGCCTCTACGTCGATGTAGTTTCGGAGATAGTCGGGTACTGCCGATATATCGACGGTATCATCGAATAACTGCTGGCCGAATTCTGACCGGCTATCATATTCTCCGGCATAAGCTTCCTCGAAGTTCTCAAGGGCGGTATCCAAGTCGCCTTCATTCTCCAGATAGGCTCCGAATGCTGCACCGTGCTTGCGAAGCGCTTCGGCGATCTTGATGAGTGTTTCGAAATCCTCGGATTCAGATACGCTGTAACCTTCGAAACCTTCGTAATCGTGAATTGCCCATGCTTCGGCTCCTGCTTCCGGTGAAGTCTTGAGAACCTCCTTCACCTTATCCCAGAGCGTGTCGAGGTCGGTATCTTCGTCGAGGTCAATCCATTTGCCGTGCAAGCGTCCACCGTTGTAGGCTGCAAGGCAAGCGACGTAAATTCTCGGACAGTCTTGTTCTACTGTTCTCTCCATGATCTCAGTATTGGTATGGTTAGGTTAGTGAAAAATTCTCGGGCTAATCTTCGCGCTCTGGCGATTGGTCGGTGCTGTGCTCGCCTGTCTGGTTTCTTTCGGGAACAGGTTCTCTTGTTCCTTATAGGTCAATAGGCACCCGTGGTTCTTTCCTCCGCACTCACACTTGCATATATGCTCTTTAGCAAGCCAGCAAGCGGGGCCGCATTTGGCTGTTCCTCCGATGAATTGAATCATATGGCTTTTATCCTCCTGTTAGATAAGTTTTTGTTCTGCTCTTGGGAGGTAGCTCTCCAGAATGATTGCGCCTTCGTTAAGCGTGTAAACCGCTCTCCTGTAGCACTCTCGGAGCATTCCGGTTGCTGGGTCGTCCCGTTTTTCGGCATGGAGCTTCATCACTTCGTCAATAGTAGCAATCGCTTGCCGAATGGCTTCTGGTGTTGGTTGCATAGTGGTTGCTGTTAGTTGTTTGGGCCTTCAATCGGGACGGTTTGGGATACATGGAAGACAGTCGAATACCAAGGCGAGGAATAGCTTTTTACTTCTCCTGTTTCTGAATCGGTCTTGGTAGTCTTTCGAAATGCTACAATCCGGACTCCATGCTCTCCCTTCTTTACTCTGCGACCAAGCGCTTTCCATGCGTTGAAAGTGAAGACGTTTTCGCGGGGCTTTATGTCTTCTTCTGCGATTCCCTTTTCGAGGAAGCCATTGTAGATGGAGCCGTAATTCATCCATGACTTTCCGGCAATGGCTCGGTCTAAGCTTTCAGCACAAATCTGTTCTGTACTCATGTCTCCTATTTGTTTGGTTGATACTACTCCCGTACTATAATACGGGCTGTTGAACTCTGGGTTAATTCTATTGTTCTACTATTACAAGGGTCTATTCCTTGCGTTCTTGGTTGCTTGCGTTCGGGGGTGAACCTTAATCCACACTCCCGATTTTCTACGGCCGTAGAATTTTACCTAACCGTAGAATATTAGAAGGGACAGTCAGCGTAATAATGGGCGCGATATTCCTCCGCTAACATTCTACGTGCAGAGGTTTTGGAAGGAGCACCCTGAAGGATGTCTTCCAGTTCGCGCTGGATCCCTGCTTCATCTTCGAAAAAGGCTGAGTCGAAACCCAACAGGAACGGAATGTGCTCTTTGCAGAATAGGTCAAACGGACGGCCTCGCTCGGTGTGCTGTTTCCAGAATGAGGGATGAATGTCTCCACCTACTTTAGAGCTAAGGTGCGACCCGAACACCAGCTTTTTGATGTCGCTTGCCTTAAGGCTTCCTCCACCTGCCAAGAAGTGCAGAATCGCTTGCCTTACCGTTGAAGGTGTGTTCTCCGCAATCACCTTTTCGTCACTCTGCCTCGGCGCTTGTGCTGACCGGAAGCGAGACACCTTTAAAGAGCGCTTAAGAGTCCATGCCCCCTGAAAGACCGGCTTAGGTTCTGCTATAGAGTAGTGGTAAACGCCAGTTTCGCTGTATCCTGTACTCATATCCATTTGAATTGATCGTTACTAGTGATGCAAATATAATCGTTGCCAAGTAGTTTGTCAAGTCTTTTGCCATAATTTTCGCAATTATTTCCGCAACACTACAAGCTCCTTCCTAAGTCGTATCTTTGCACATGGCTATAAGCGCAACAGGAAAGCAGTTAATTCTGAAATCTGGTCTAAAACAACGGTTTCTAGCTGCTTACGCAGATATTGGCGAATCGCAGTTCAGTCATATTCTATCCGGAAAACGAGAGCCGACGTTAGACCAAGCAAGGGCACTTTGTGAAGTTCTCTCAAAGGTGTACAAGCGGGAAGTCAAGCTTGAAGAGTTATTCCCCTATCAGTCGAAGGATCTCCCAATCCCAGCGAAAGAGCACTAAGCTTAACGCACTTATTACATAGTAACGGCTACGTTTCCAAGTCGGGGAGAACAGTCCTTTTCAATCTTCCCGAGTAGATTGCGATAAGGCTTGGTCAACTTTGTAGGGATAGAGAGCGATGGTCTTCCGACAGATGAAGGAATCCGCGTGACCAGTCCACGTGCGAAACGAGACACTTAGGCTTGAAATCCTAGCAAACTACATGGAAGGTTCTCATTTCCGGGTGAAGTGTGTCGATTGCTTGTACGCGGGAGGGAACTTGGTGGTGTTATGAGATTAGTGAGTGTGCGGGGTGAGTTTCAATTGAGCGATCCCGCTCTATTGGAGAAAAAAGTGAACACACACCGAACCCCTTGTGTCCAGAATGCTAATAGTGGCCTTGGTGGGGGGAGTCCCCCTAAAAATGATTCGGCCTAGGCAGGCGCGGGTAGCAGTTTCGAATTTTTTGGGTAAATCGGATATAGGCACATTTTCTACGGCCGTAGAAAATTGAGCAATTGAGTATTTGGCTCGATGGTAGAGTGAAGACACACGAGAAGCGATAAGCGGCCCTATAGAAGTGCGACAACATCCTATCCCTCCTTTGTATGCCATCGGTTGTATGATAGCGTATGTGCTCTTTCTGTGCAGGCATTGCACATATTCTGCACATATAATGTCATCATGTTGGGTGTCCCTTTAGTGTTGTTTTTGATTTTTCTTTGAGTATTGAACTCCGTATTATTTTTTTTGTTTTAGTTATGAACCGAGTTACGGCCACGCCTGGGTAAAGCTGACAACCGGACTGGCAGGTTCGCTTATTCAAAAAACGCCTTAAGAATTTCAAGCAGCAGACACTTGCGTAGCATTAATGATTTTGAAGGTCACTTCCAGGACGCCATGTATGCCGAGGGTTCTCGCATCATCGAAGAGTGCATTCTGAACCCGATCACAGGGGCCAAGCTCAATACGGAGTCAAAGCAGAACCTTCGCGCCTTCTGGGACTCGCTCATCGTTCTTTCATGCAAGCGGGGCTTCTCATACCGAAGCAAAAAATGGAAGCGGATCATCGAGGTTAGCGTCGGCGAGGTACGACTGAGCTATGTGATGATAGCCCAGCGCAATGATACGTGCAGGCGCACTTCACTCGAATACACTCGAATCCTTGAACGGCTCGGTTTGCTCAGTCGCAGACGCGAGGATCTCTATGCTGGCACAACCAAAGCCAAGAAGAAAGCACGGCCGCACGATTTCAAAATTATCATGGTCAACTTCGATCTATTGGATTCATTCTACGAGCGCAATTCATTCCTCGACCCTGAGCTCGATCGCATCAATCGTCAACCGGATTATTTCCCGCACCATCAAACCGACCTTGAGTCGATCATTGAGAGTGGCTTAGAGCCGGTCTTTGACGAGCCAAGACTATACGATGGCAGCATTTGCACACTCCCTGAAGAGCAAAATGTGTCCGAAAACGAGACATCCGCTGTAGAATCATGCCCTCATGACTCTTTAGAGTCAAACAAGAGTATACTTCACACAGAGTATGACATGCAGAGTGATAGCACTTGTAATGAGTGCCATGATTCTGATGTGGCACTTCAAAGTGAAATCCCACTCATAACACCTGCCATTGAGTCTGCCTGGAATGTGCTGGTGTGCGATGGAGGTGTAGCTCGTGAACTCATCCTCCTTAAGCAAAATGCGAAGTGGAAAAATGAATGCTCGAGCGACAAGCAAGTGCAGTTCTTACGACCCCAACACTATCAGATTCGTCAACAAGGTACCGGGACGCTAATCAACAATGGTCATGACTGGATAAAGCTCACTAAGGGGCTAGCTCACTCGCTAATCAACAAAGAAATCAACAAATTTCAGACGGTTCATGCCTAAGATCACAGAGTTTTCGGGTGAATTATTAGAAGCAATGTACGTGGAGGGTTCGCGCATCATTGACGAGCGCATTCTCAATCCGCGCACCGGTGCCATACTCGGCAAGGGTATGAAGGCAAAGTTAAAATTCTATTTCGAAACGCTCATCCGACTTTCCTACAAGACCACGTTCACGTTCCCGAGCCACAAGTATCGCAGGGACATGCATATAAAAGCCGGGGAGATCAGACTGAGCTACGAGAACCTAGGGGAGAAGGTCGACATGTCAGAGCCAACCGTCATTCGTCTTACCCGCATCTTGGAGGACCTCAATCTGATCTCACGCAGACGCGAGCGGGTGATCGTGGGATTGTACAGTCCCGATGAAATAGATCTACTACAATACCATGACTTCAAAATTCTAATGCTGAATTTCGACCTTCTCGAATCCTACTATGAGCGACATGCCAATATCGACCCCGAGCTCGAGCGTATTAACCGCGAGCCGCAATATGTCCCATACGAACCAACGGATATTACCTCGCTACTGGAGACAGAGTTAGAGCCATCGTTCGACCAGCCAGCCGCCATATTCACCGATGAACCTCAAGACCTGGTCATCCATGCCTCGGATGCTATAGAATCTATCACGCCAGAGCTAGCAGTGTCTCAAAATCGTACACAGCCTGAAAATAAATTTGATAACCAGTTAGAGCCTAAGATAGACTCTATGCTAGGAGAGCTAAGGGATGTAACTGGTTGTCAAATTTCTGAGAGCGCTGAGATACCGAGCATCACACCGCCGCTCGAAGCCGACTGGCATGTGCAGGTGTGCGATGGGGGTGTTGCCCGACACCGCGAGACCAGGCCGCTCTCGGCACTCCCCGAGAAGCCCAAGGGCGAATGCTACGCAACGTGGGTTGCCCAACGTGCG
>JABDDM010000032.1:25210-25335 GCA_013287605.1 Ignavibacteria bacterium
GACTGCAAGCAGGACCTGAACACCGCCCGTGACTGGACCAAGGCTCTCGTGAACACGCTTCTCGCCTCGGGTTGCCCGGAGTCTGCGCTACGAGTTGTGTTCTCGACGAACAAGGGGTTTCACGT
>JABDDM010000033.1:0-24352 GCA_013287605.1 Ignavibacteria bacterium
TGATAGGCCTCGGCTGCGGATGGACGGCGATGGTCGGAGCTCACATCACCTGGTTCTTTACATCATGTGAACGCTTGAGGTACGTGCTTTTGCGCTGGTCGATGTCCGAGAAATATGAAGATCTCCATCGCTGGAGCGTTTTTGCGATCTTGCGCGAGATCCATGTCGAACCCACCCTTCGCAATTTTAATATTGCAGCGGCTGTGGGCCTCATATTGGGCTTCGGTGTGACACTGATTTTCTAGGAAACCGTTTCTTGCTCTACAATGCGCTAGAACGCATTGCTGAAGTTGGCACTGGTCTTGTACATACTTAACGCAGAGTACATGAATTCTTCGAAACCTTAGCCGGAATACAATAATGGAGAGTAAAAAGTGATATTAGGAATCGTGTTTACGGTAGCTGGAACGTTAATCCTAGCCTTTATAGCGATGCTGGTGTTGGGGATGTTCCTGCTTTCAAGATCTCCGAAACAGCTCACGATGAATGAGCGCAATCGGCTGCGCGCTGATCTCGGCGTCAAGAAGAACGTCGCAGGTTGGAAGCCCCAGATCTAAACGGCCAGCATGTAAAGATTGCTGGCCGCTTCATTCTGTGACGAAAGGTGCTGAATATGGTTCTTTGCTAATCTATCGTAACTGCTTACTTGCCTGGCTCTTTCTTATCGAAGTCCAGAGATAGAGAATTGATGCAATAACGTAATCCTGTAGGCGTCGGTCCATCGTCGAAGACGTGCCCAAGATGCGCGCCACATCGCGAGCAAACAACTTCGGTCCGTACCATTCCATGGGTCACATCTCGATTTTCCACGATGCGCGTTCCTTCGATCGCTTGAGAGAAACTTGGCCAACCGCAGCCCGTCAGCTTCATTCCATAGAAGCAGATTCCCATAGGAATAAAGGCTGCGATCGTCCAGTCGCTTTTCCAGATCTGTCGGAGAAGCGTTGGAGTTTTCCGATCTTTATACGTGTCAAACCATTGAAGTACGCGTTTGCGCCGCTTTAGCCCTGGAGTAGGAGCTTTAGCGGGATCGAATGCACGACTCGAAGGCAAGGGAATAGTCTGTGCAGAAGTTGCCAGTACGACATGAGGAACCGGCTGCGTATCATCCGCAGCGATCGGGGATTCACCAGCCCCTACCTCGTCATCGTCAACAATATTCGTTACTCGCAACATGCACGCTCAATTATCAAAAATCCTCCGCATATACCAACGTTTTCCCCATCCAGCGATCGGACACCACTTTGAAGTAAGGTCAATCAATGTGCCAACTCGAAACAATCACGCAAGATTGTCGTTATTCTTGTCGATAATCACCAAATATCTCCTCATTATCAATGGCAAGATCAAACTGGGACGACTGGCGTCAGGAATTGGAGGCGATTCCCCAGCGCTTTCGTAGCTTTTATAACGAACTTGAGGGATCATTCAAGAAGAACTTTCCGGTCGAGATGTTCGGCGGCGGCCCCCGCATCGAGCTTTCAGAAGACAGCGGAAATTACTTTGTCGAATTCGATCTGCCTGGGATCAAGAAGGAGGATCTCAAATTGACGATCGCAGACAATACCCTGCTGTTAAAAGGCAAGCGTAACCGCACTGAGACTACATCTGGGCGAAAGATGATCCATTCCGAGCGGCTAGCGGGAGATTTCGAACGCAAGGTTCCTTTGCGCGATAATATCAATGAAGGAGCAATCCGCGCTTCATTTGTGGACTCAGTTCTCTCGCTCGTCATTCCAAAGGATCCGGTAGATCCGCCAAAGGAGCGAGAGATTCCGATCGGCTAACGCGCGATCAATTGCGATCAGATGTTAGTATCGAAACGTGGATCGGAGCAGAGGCTTCAAGCCGGTCTTCGGTTTCGAAACGATAAAGACCACCACTCTCATAAGCGATCACTCTTTCGCGGACCGAAAGATCCTGCGTAACCGGCGTTCCAGATTTTCGCTCAAGAAATTCAAGTACCTGGTTTCTGTCAGGATTTACAGTCTGCACTGCCCCGTTCGCAACCATCCCTTCCGTCACGATCGCCTGAAGAACTGTTGGCCACTCCTGCATAAAGAGCTCTGAAGATCCATAGATCTCAGCGCCGCGCAACTTCCCGCCAACTGCATAGGCGATCCCAACTACCGGCTTCGATCTCGAGCGATCCATCAGATCTCCAATGCGCGTGACTTGCTTCACGCTTTCATCGTGAAGCGTTGAATCTTCGAGTGATAGCTCGAGACTTGACGGAGAGATTGAACTTTGGACAGAGTGCCGCATCCGATCGCTCAACTGATGCTGAATGTCACGAACATCAGACCAGATCGATTCCTGCAGCGCCTTTTGTTCGGCCGTCAGTTGGAAGGCATTCTGATTCTCATACCATGAAAGTTGATTGAGGAGTGCCTGCTCCTGTGCAACAGAACTCTGATGAGAAACTGAATCTCTCGGTGCGGTAAATCCATCGCCACTTGAATTCGCAGACGTTGCCTGCACAAGGAATGGCTTCTTCGCAAGCACTCGCATTCGCGCGAGCGGCGCCAATTCATTTGCAGTACTAAATTCCGAGAGCGGCTCGGAACCACGCTGGAATGAACGATCATGTTCAACGCAATACGCGGGTACCGCAATCGGCTCGCTTGAAGCAGCAACAATCAGATCGTTGGCAAGCATGCGATCCTGTTGTCCGCCTTTCACGATTGAAGCTGACTGAACGAAGATATCCTGGTTCGAATGATTCTCCAGTTGGAGATTGGTCGTGCCTGTTTCACGAAGTGTGGCGCGATGTGTTTTTATTGCTTCATCAAGCGTCAGGTAATGCCGTGAGATCCCGGGCCGATCGCTGCCGATGAGATAGATGGTCAGACTGCCGTCCTGAATGGTATCGAGCACAGTGTACTGCTGCGCCGGGGCCTTGTCTACGGCAGCGAGAAGTAGGACGATCGCGATTAGCGGATAGACTCTCATTGCGATTAAGTACCGAGTATCGACGTGTATTGTTTCAGCTCATGAATTCATTTCACTAAGATCTGGCCCGCAGCACGCTTTGCTTTTGCTCGGACAGCGTCGGTCGAGCTGCCAGGTGCGTCATACGCAAGAGCTACTCCCATTCTGCGATACTTTCGGGTAGTTGGCTTCCCAAAAATGCGAATATCAGTTCTCGACTCCTTGAGCGCATTCGCCAGGCCAGCATACGTTGGCGTTTCTGAAGATTCATACTGCGCAAGTATCACCGCGCTCGCACCGGTTCGTTCAAGTGTGATCTCTGGAATTGGCAGCCCAAGAATTGCGCGGGCATGCAACTCGAACTCAGAAAGATTCTGCGATCCTGAGAGTGTCACCATTCCGGTATCATGCGGCCTTGGCGACAACTCCGAAAAATAGACTCCGTCCTTTGCAAGAAAGAATTCGACTCCCCAGATGCCTGTGCCCGTCAGCGACCGAGTCACTTTGTCCGCGATGCGTTTTGCTTCTTCAAGATCTGAAGTCGAAACAATGGCGGGTTGCCAGCTTTCCATATAATCACCGCGTTCCTGCCGATGACCGATCGGCGGACAAAAAAGCGTCGGACCATTCATTTGCGTCACTGTAAGCAGCGTGATCTCCGAATCAAAATCAACGAACGCTTCGACGATCACTTCCGCCACATGCGCTCTGCCTTTTTCGATCGCATATTCCCACGCGTGTTCGACATCCGCTTTGCTTTTAATCGTCGATTGCCCTTTGCCCGAAGAAGACATGATAGGTTTTACCACGCACGGAATTCCTATCTTTTCCACGGCTCTCAAAAACTCATCTTTAGTTGAAGCGTAAGCATACGTGGCAGTCCGCTCGCCGAGTTCTTTCGATGCCAGATCGCGAATTGCTCGGCGGTTCATCGTGAAGTTTGCTGCACGTGCACTCGGGACCACCTGATACCCCTGCTTCTCATACTCGTAGAATCGCTCGGTGCGGATCGCTTCTATCTCAGGGACGATGATATCCGGTTTGTGTACCGCAACAACCGCATCAAGCGCATCGCCATCGAGCATACTGATCACCGCGAACGCATCGGCAACTTGCATTGCCGGCGCATTTGCATAACTATCGACGGCGATCACATACTGACCGAGTCGTTTGAGAGCAATCGTTAGCTCTTTGCCGAGTTCACCGGAGCCAAGAAGCAGAATACGTTTTGTCACGGGCGAGAGATAAATGAATACGGCTGCAAAATTACTTCATCTTGCAGCCGTACTCTTCGACACGTTGAATGTCCGTTGGATCCTATCAGTCCTCGTGAATATCAGCGATACTTTCCTTGATCAGTTCCAGCGCTTCCTCTACCTGGACTTCTCGGTCATCCATTTCGAATGAACGCAAGGAAAAGACTGGCTGCACTGCATCGATGATCGCTTCGGCCTTTTTCGGGTCGCCTGCGGAAAGCTTCGGCAGATTGCCGAGAATATCCTGGGTGTATTTATAGGTGCTGTGCTCTTCGATGACGGGGATCCTGCCGCTGCGAATCTCTTTCTTGGTCTGCGCTGAGAGCACTTTGCTTCCAAGCAGAGCCTCTTTGATCTCCTCCATGAGTTTATCCAGCTTCTCTTCCGGTATCTGGTCGACCAGTAGTTCGTTTAATTCTAAATGACGAACTTCCTCAATATCAATGTCGATACCGTACTTCTCCTTAAGATCAAGGATCTCGTTAGCGCGTGCTTCGTTGATCGTTGCGTATTTCTTCATCGGTACAATGAGTGCTGTCGAATCGTCGGTGGCGACGGTGAAGGCATTTGCTTCACGATCGCCCTTGACGACATCACGAAGCCATTCTGGTAGGATGCTCTTAAAGACCACACGGCGAGCGTGGCCTGAGATCGAGCCCAGAACCTTGTCCAGAGTATTCAGCGCCCCCAAAACCTTGAGTGCGCTTGCAGCGATCCGCTGCGTTTTCGGGTTTAACCTGTAGATCTTCTTGGTCTGCGGTTTCTTCGATCGGCTGAGCGATTCCTGAACGCCTTGCTTGATGATTTCTTTCATAGCTAACCTCCGCAGGAAGTTACGGCGAGTTGCGTCCCGGAAGGTAATCCACTATTTCCCACCAAGGGTATTATTTTAGGGAGGACAGAAACGCAAATTCAGGATTGAAATTCAATTGTTAAGAAGCGGATCCATCGTACGCTTAGCTGGAGTCCTCCTATCTTACTTCTTCCCAGATTTCGCTCACGGAGCGATGTTTGATCAGCACTGCGAAGCCGTTACGGATCCATTCTCCATAGACCTTGATGTAACCGTATCGGCGATAACGTCTCGGGGATTCGTAAATGAGAAGACTGTGATCGAAGCGGATACGACCAATCGAACGTAGGCGATGATACAAATCAAAATCTTCTCCCGCGACCATCTCCTGATTATAGCCGCCCAACGCCTCGAAGGCTTCGCGACGAACGACCTGACACTCGCCTCTTCCCATTCCCACTCCGATCTGATTTAACAATCGGACATAGCGATTGAAGAACCCGTGAAAGAGCGTATCGCTTAAAATGCGCTCGGAAGGTGCGACCTCTACGCGTGTGGCAACTGCGGTAAGAGCTTGATCGACGGCAAAACGTTGGAGGACGCGTTCAAGGAAGTGCTCGGTGTTATCGAATTCCGTATCTGCATTCACGAAGAGCAGCAGATCGGAGTTCGCCAGTTGCGCTCCGCGATTGCGGCCTTCGGCGATCGTTTGTCGGCGATCGAGATCGTGTGTGGCGATGAAATCTGCAAATGCTGCTGCGATGCCGAGCGTGTTGTCCGTCGAACCGCCGTCGCTAACAATAATCTCAAGTCGAAACCGCTGACGCAACCGTTCGCTGAATTGCTCAAGACAACGCGGCAACAGCTTCTCTTCATTTTTCGTAGGAATGATGATGCTAATGAGCGGACGGTCGCTCATCGAGTCTGCTCTCGTACGGACGGCACGACGTCCTGCTTTGCGTTTCTCGTTCATCTCGTTACCCAATTGACATTTGCAATGGAAACAGGATGAAGAAGCGTGGATCAGGCGAGATCCGAAACGCTGGTGCAGGGAAATGGATGTAGTCCAGCGAGCGACGAATGAAATTGATGAAGCCGCTCGACGATTCGGGGATCAGCTTACCAAGGTCGTAGTCGAGGCCAATTATATACGCTTTGCGGCGCTGAGTGAAATCGTTATAGCCTCTTGCGTCACGCGCATCGAGATTCCATCCTGCAACCCCAAACCCAAGATTCAACCACTTCGGCCAGATGCCTCTAGCGCTCTCTGGCAGCATTCCATCGATATTCATCGTCAGCCAATACGACTGCCCGCCGTAGTCTTCAATGATATTCATTGTCTGCCCCGGGATATCCGGCGCTCCATGCAACATCTGGTAGCTCGGAAGATAGCACAACTTGTATTCAAGATTGCGCAAGTAGGGCACACGATTTCGCAGCAGGAAAAAACTTGCACCGGTCAGATCGCTCAATGCATCACCTCGTGAGAAACCCCAGTCGCGCGCCATGCCATCTTCGATCTCGACATACAGCTCCCAAAGCGCACCGCACGTTGCCCCGAGCGCATTCGATTGCGCGCTGTCGAAGCCGCTCCAGCTAAATGCTTCATCAAAAAAATGCGCGGCATAATATGCGCCGTAAGTGTGACCGAATTTATCGAAGTTGGCTTTATAGTCTACATCATCAATAACGTGAAAGCCGACGCGCTGATCTTTCCACCATGCATTCAACTGGTAAACATGGAGCAATCCGATTGAAGCAACAAGCACACCGTCGGCGATCCAGAACCTGCCCCAATCGATCTGTGGATTGTGCCGTAGCGGAGAGTTGCCCATCGCATCGATTGCATTCGCCGAATCGATCTTGTGCTTTGTGAATGCCGGGAAAAACTGAACGGTGTCTGCGAATGCACGGAGCCTGCTCGGATCACGCAAAAGTGACCAATCTGCCGGACCCGCAACGGACGACGAAACATGCGACAGTAACGCCACACATCCCAACATCGCAAACAAGAACGAGCGAACAATTCTCTTCATCAGCGAACTAAGGCGATTCAAATTTGACCGTCACTTCTCTTTTCCAAACTTCCTGCGGCTTCAGCGCGAGCTTCCACACCATGAAGATCATAGAGCCCTGATACACCCGCTCAAACCCAGATTCACTCATGGAGATCGTCTCGATCGGCAAACGCCAGTATTCCGCTCCTTCGGCTTCGAACGAGAGTGCGAGGCCGAGGTATTCGTCGACAATACGAAATCGCGATGCCCCCGTTACAATGCCAGTCGAGACAAGAAACGGCTTTTCGAGCCTCTTTCCATCGGCTTCAAAGTATCGATCGTGGGTTTTCGGAGCAAGAAAATTAGCACACCATTCCACGGCGAACGTACAATGCAGGACATCGCCGGAAACGTTCGCGATTCGGTGGGTCACTTTTGCATCCCCTTTTTTTCCCTCAAGCTCGATACGTTTGCTAACCTCGATCAATAAACTGCCTGACTGCTGCTCAACCTGCGCCGTTCTGTGCAAATCAACCGACGCTGCATCCGTAAGTGGAGCAAACGCCCAACCCGCCGTGTGCAGATCTGAAAGCTCGCGATAATCTCCTTTTCCCAGAGCGCTGATCTTGATCTTCGGATCAAAAAAGTGGTCAAGTCCGCTCGCATGAAGGTAGTGATCATAAATGAGATGCTTCTCGAGGCCCCTCTCCTTCGTGAGAATGACCTCATGGATCGACTTTGCCTTTTTCACTTCATCCGCCGGCACAGCCTCTCTCAGCTTTGCATGATATGCTTCGGGACGGCGATTCAGGATGTTTAGAGCGTTGAAGCCTTTCGGCATATAATCATGCTCAATGATCGCTGCGCCTCGGTGCGGTGCGATCACAAGTTTGGTATGGCCTGCATGCAGGATGATCTCTTCTCGCTCATCTGCATCGACATCGCTCAGCGACGACATGGGCTCTGGCTGCACAGCATCCATTGCCGCCTCCCCTTTCAGCAAATCGGTCCAGGCAGCATCGCGAAGATTATTGAGATAGATGCCTCCAAAGACTCCATGCCAATACACATCGTTTGCTTCGGCCGCGAGAACATGATGCTCCGCTGTCTCTAATGATGACGCGACCGTAGTTCTCTGTTTCAATGCGTGCAGCCGCTCGCTTGCCTTCCAGGCGCGTTGGTGCAGATAGTTCGATTCGGGATACTTGACAAAAAAGTTACGCCAGAACCCACCCCGAACAAAGCGTTGGGCGTCAGACCAAAGTCCTTCATGCTTTAATCGATTCGCAAGATCATCATACGCAATGCCCGCAGGAGCATTTGGCAATGACCACTCGAGCATTTCAGAGTAGCTGCAGTTGGGAATGTAGATGTGTCCAAGAGGCTTGAAATCTCTAAGTATCTCGCTGCCGTGCTGCGTTTTGATCCACGAGCTATTCTCTTCAATCTTTGCGAATAATTCTTCAAGCCAGCCTTGTCCGTATACCGTCTTGTACGTGCCGGGCCAGACACCAAACTTCTCGCCATCGTCTGCAAAGAAGACAAGGTTTTCCCCACTATCGCTGGCCTGATCGCGGAGGACTCGTATCGTTTCATCGACCGGCTGAAACGGCATCGTATAACGCAGTTCCTTCGAGATCGGAAACAACGCGAGGGTTCGTCCCTGGTCTTCGGTTAAATAATATCCGTTCAGCACATTGGGCGAAAGGCCGGCGGCGAGGAAGTGTGTGTCATCAAGGACCACATACTTCACACCAGCTCGTGGAAGTATACTTGCGAGGCCTTGCTCCCACACACGCTCGGCCAGCCACATACCAGCGGGCTCTGTTCCGAAGTGCTCGCGTACCGCATTAGTGAGTCGTGAGATTTGTGATTGCTGGTCCCACGGCGGAATGACCGAAATAATTGGTTCGAAGTAACCGCCGGTGAGGAATTCGAGTTGACCGGACTCTGCAAGTGTTCGAAGCTTCGCGAGATGCTTCGGTTCATTGGCGACTAACCAATCGAGAAGCGCACCTGAAAAGTGCGTTCCGAATTTGACCTTTGGATGCTTCGCCGCAACATCGAAAAAAGGTTTGTACGAATGCTTGAATGCAGCTTTCAGCACAAAGCCGAAATTCCCTATCGGCTGATGATTGTGTGTGGCGAAGAAAAAATTTACGGTCTTCAATTGAGATCTATAATTACAAGCTCTTTTTCATCTTCTGCAAACGCAGTGTAGCCTTCGAGCTTGAGTGGAAGCGCAGTGATATTCTTGATGACCTGCAAACGCTTCGCACGGTGCAATTCTTCCGTAAGGTCTCCTCCTTTGAGCGCATAGATCGTACTGCCCGGCTTGAGCAAGCCGGTCGTCCACTTTGCAAGATCTGCGACCGATGCGACCGCTCGAGTCACGACTGCATCATAGACCGTCTTACGCTCAGTCCGGCGGAGTTCCTCCGCGCGCGATGTAACCGCTCTCGCATTTCGAATTCCCAACTCGTCGATCATGGACCTGACCGCGATTACCTTCTTCTTAATGGAGTCGCACAGCGTGAACTTGAGATCAGCTCTGACGATCGCAAGCGGAATACCCGGCAGTCCACCGCCTGTCCCGAGATCAAGCACACTCAATCCCTTCTCGATCGTGCGACCAGTTACCGAGGGCATTGCAAGCGTAAGCGAATGCAGAATATGCCGCGTGAAAACATTCCCTTCGTCCTGGCGCGAAATAAGATTGATCTGCTGATTCGTTTCGATCAACATCGCAGCATAAAGCGTAAGCTGCTGAAGCTGATCACTCGTCAGCTCCAACCCATTCGCCAACGCGATCTCCGCAACCTGTGAAATGCCCTCACGTGCTACGACCTTCTCCACACTCTTTTCCATGTTTTAGGTTTGAGGGAGGCTAACATAAGTGGGGGGAAGGCAATTCGGGGGATTAACGCCAGCCATTCTTCAAGAACTGGCTCGCGCTTAACGTGTTATGTTTGAACTGATCTTTTCCTTTTTTTGCATCTGGTCAACTACAACCATGAAACTCCTTAACCTCTTTATCATCTCGATTATCATAGGTTGTTTCTCACCAAAGCTTGTTAATGCCCAATGGAGTCAAATCGGCTCGGCAGATACGAGTGTCGTTTCCTTTGCAGTGAGTGGGACGAATCTCTTCGCAGGTACGTACGGTGGTGGTGTTCATCTTTCGACCAACGACGGCATATCCTGGACAACGATCAACGCTGGCTTGACGAATCCTAACATCTTCGCAATTGCAGTGAGCGGCACGAATCTCTTTGCAGCCAGTTACGGAGGAGGCGTTTTTCTCTCGACCAACAACGGCGCAAGCTGGACCGAAGCAAATAATGGTTTGCCGGATCATTATATCCTCGCACTTGCTGTCAGCGGCACGAATCTGCTTGCAGGGACTGCCCAGGACGGCGTTTTTCTCTCTACCAACAACGGCACAAATTGGAATCAACTTAATATCGGTTTGACATGCAGGCGAATTCGGGCTTTTGCAGTGAGGGGTATTTACGTCTTTGTAGGGACTGCGGATAGCGGCGCTTTTCTGTCGTCCAATCAAGGTGCAAGTTGGTCAGCGGCGAATAGCGGTTTGACAAACTCTCCTGTCAGTTGCTTTGCGGTGATCGGAACAAGTCTCTTCGCGCAGACACAGGACGGGGGCGTTTTTCTTTCAACCAACAACGGCACAAACTGGACACTGGCCAATATCGGACTGGAGAACACTTATGTGAGCGACTTTGCGGTAAGCGGTACGAATCTCTTTGCCGCGACTTTCTACAACGGCGTATATCTTTCGACGAACTCGGGTACAACTTGGAGCGCCGTTAGTGCCGGCTTGACGGACCAACATGTCGATCGCATTGTAGTAAAGGGCAACAATCTCTTTGCTGGGAATTACAATGGTGGAGTCTGGAGACGTCCGCTCTCTGAAATGATTTCATCTGTAGTATTACCCAACGCGCTGACTCGGACGTTCAAACTGGATCAAAATTATCCCAATCCATTCAATCCTTCAACAGAGATCAGTTTTGTTCTCGCAGAGCGTGGCGTGGTCCAGCTCGAAGTGTTCAATATGCTCGGACGAAAAATCCAAACACTTGTGAATCAGACGATGGATGCAGGGCAACACAGTGCGCGATTCGATGCGTGGAATTTGCCGAGTGGGGTTTATACTGCGCAGCTCTCGGCTAACAACACTCGTTGTGAGATGAAGATGATTCTGAGTAAGTAGTCAATCATACGGGAGGATGGAACCGGCGTCAGGGTGAGCCGGTTGCCCTCCATAATACAACTGACTGTTGCCTCCAAAATGTGTTCCGCAGTTGCGAAGAACCTGAGTTGTGCGTTGTTACTCCTGTCGCTGTTGGGAGTTGCAAGTTCTTTGCGCGCTCAACAGTCCGCTACTCGGGACAATCTTCTGCATCCTTACGTCGGTGCGGCGACAACCATCCCCCCATTTTTTGGTTTTGCCCTGGAGGGTGGTCTTGTATACGCTCAGTTTTACGCTGGCATTCAGATCGGCGATCGAGCCCCTGAACCACCTGCTCCTGTTGGAGTTGACTTTCTTCCTAGGTACAGTCCTTACTACCAATCGAACGGTAGCATGCTCCTTTATGGGATACACGCGGGCATCTTCCCTCTAAAGAATGGCATCCTTGGAATCGGATTGGTTGTTTTGAAAGGCACCCAGGAGTTCAACTATTTCTTCCCTACATCGTATCCGAACTATGGCTCAACGATAGAGACTCGTTACAACTTTAGCATCGGTCCTGACATCCGACTGAGGCCGGGACAGCATCTCATGATAAACCTTGCCTACACCATGCAGATGGGTGTTAAAGTTGGGGTTGATTATGTGCTTTGAATACGCGATTGATTGTAAGAGGGAGCTGTTACTATATAATAAGACGGAGGCATCAACTTTATGAACCGCATCCTCGGACTAATAGATCGAATGTACAATGAGGCAAAAGCCCTTTCGTGGCTTGGCCTTGTCTTGGGCATGATCCTGATTTGTCAGTGCCAGGAGATCCCGCCTGGAAGCTTCTCTGCATCTCCAGGCTCGCTAACTTTTGGCAACGTACGATTGGGGAATTGCGATTCGGCGCCGGTAACTATAACTCACTTGGAACCACGAGGTTTCACGATCTACACTACTCGACCCAGATTTACGACCTCGTCCTTCTCGGTAACATATTTGGACGCACCGGACACCGCTGATATTTATTCCTATGGCGCATCCAAGACTCTTACCGTCCACTTCTGTCCGCAAGAGAACGGCCTCATACGGGATACATTGAGAATAGGGGATCGAGATACAACAGGCGACCGTATTAGGATACCTCTGCAAGGTGTGGGTGTGCCGTAAACTGTATCCAACGCTACAAAGCTCGGCTGCCTATTTTTGCTCATAAGATATAACGTCCTAATGAGCAAACCCATAATCGCGATCGACCTTGATGATACACTTCGTCCATGGACGTATCCACTTCGTGAGTGGGTTGCGGAGCAATTAGAGCTCACTTCGATGCCGTATCATGATGCTCCTCAGACGATGCTTGCGGATTTGTTTGGATGCTCACGCGCTGCCGGCGACACGTTCGCAAACCGATTCGCCATCGAAGCGCCGGGAAGAGATCTTGAACCGTTTCGAGATGCGCTTCCGGTGCTCAAAGAGCTCAAGAAGTTTTATCAATTGATCGTAGTGACAGCAAGGCTTCACTCGCTAGGCGAAATCACGCGTCAATACATCGACCTTCATTTTCCGGAGATCTTTGAGGAAGTGATCTTCGCAAGTTATCAGATCGATCGCAAACCCAAGCATGTGATCTGCAAAGAGATCGGCGCGGATATTATTATTGACGACCGATTGACCTATGTCACCGAATACGCCGCAGAAGGCATGCGACCGATCCTGTTTGGGGATTATCCATGGAATCGGGCGGACGTGTTGCCGGATGGAGTCGTGCGCGCAGCGTCGTGGGGGGATGTTGAGGCGGCTGTTGTTGCGCAGTTGGGTTAGCAGGTTCTAGCTCCCTTCTCCTAAATTCTCTCTTGCTGACGAAGGAAGCAAGAGAGAATTTGGGAGAAGGGAGCTACAAGCCCCACCGCCCTCATCCTAAATCCTTCTCCCACAAAGTGGGAGAAGGACTTGGCTGAACCACCTCCGTATTTTCACCCTTGGCGTCCGGCTCGGAATGACATTCCACAATTCGGCTTCTTCCCTGTTCCCTGTTCCCGGCCCGACTGCCTTTCACGGAAAACAATTCTATGGACCAAATATGCGAGTGAGGCATAGTTGTTGTCCGAGCAAGAAATGCATTCCTCTATCTCTTGTTAGTTTTTTAATATCACTCCCACGAGAGGGGGAGCTTATGGACAATGAATCATTGATATATCTACACTGTCTGATCACGAAATCAGGTCGTCGCATTTATTTTCAGGGGCATCCAGAAGACGAGGGATTGCTCCCCTTGCTGGTGAAATTCTCCACCGAGAGCATCGCTCCGAAGGTCGAAGACTTCATCGTCTGGGCCACATCGCACTCTAAGCTGAAGCCCTATAAACGCGAAGGACGCTCAGCCGACGGTGAGGTGCATGAAGAAGAACACCCATGGCCTTTTGATGAGTAGTTGCGCATTGTTGGGTGATTGTCTGAACTGTGATTTATGTGATTCTTGTGATACGGAATGATTTAATCACATAATTTATGGAACTTTAAGGCTTTTAGCGAGGTTTACTACTAAGGCAATCTCTACTGTGGTGCTTGGCATCACACAAAGAGGCCGTAGAAATGAAAGCACCTTCCTCACAGTTCCCCTGAAGGCGCCAAATGAATGCCTGGTCTTGCAGAATCTTCCGCCGCCTGAAGGATCTAATGGAATTTCGGATAGAAATCGGTTCTCACTCCAAAGCAAACTCTCAGTCCAGTACGACGTCGCAGATGCTCAGAACTCGCAAAACGTCAATTAGTTTTCTATGAGAATGAGAATTATGAATAAAGTTTTCACAGACACCAGTATCAAAATTTGGAAATGGCGTTTTCAGCTCAGAATTGAAGTGTAGGAGGCTGAATTATGAATATTGCATTCACACACTCGGCCCCCAGACGATTTCTAACTCAAGGTAAAGCTTACGCTACATTCCTTCTGAATACCCCTCCATACTTCATACCTGCCCGGCGAACCCAACATACGCTCCCCCCGTTGATATAGGTGCTTTAATGAGCACCATACAGAATGAGCATTTCACGAGGTACACACCTCCAGATCCAGAACCGATTCGAGAACAGGTCGACCGAAGCGTTTGATGACGGCTGGGGTGAGGAGTCGTTGATCGAGCTGCCGGTGGTGCAGACGGAGTTTCTGGTCGATCATTCCAAATCGCTTCTGTCGAAAAACGAGAGCCCCGATGTCGGCTTCACCTATTCTATTAACGTCTATCGAGGCTGTGAGCACGGCTGCACGTATTGTTATGCTCGGCCCACGCATGAATATCTGGGGTTTAATGCCGGGATTGATTTTGAAACGAAGATCATGGTCAAGCACGACGCGCCGGAGCTGCTGCGCAAAGCCTTTGACGCACGATCATGGAAGCCGCAAGTGATCGCTATGAGCGGCAATACAGATTGTTATCAGCCGGCGGAAAGACAGTTCAAGATCACGCGACGGGTACTCGAGGTGATGCTTGAGTATCGAAATCCGGTTGGCATCATTACGAAGAACGCGCTCGTCATGCGCGACATCGACATCCTAAGCGAAATGGCAAAGCTGAATCTCGTCGCAGTCTTCCATACGATTAACTCGCTCGACAAAGAGCTCACCAGAAAGATGGAGCCACATACGGCGACTCCGGCGCGGAAACTGCTTTCGATCGAGCGACTGACGAATGCGGGTGTGCCTTGTGGCGTAATGATCGGTCCAATCATCCCTGGACTTAACGATCACGAGATCTTTCCTATTCTGAAAGCCGCTTCCGAGCATGGCGCGAAGTCGGCGGGATATAACATGCTCCGGCTTCCTTATGCTGTCAAGCCGATCTTTATGGACTGGCTCGGGCGCGCAGTCCCGCTCGAAGCAAAGAAAGTGAAGACGAGGCTGGAGATGGTCCGGGATGGGAAGTTGAGCGATCCACGATTTGGATCAAGAATGCGGGGCGAAGGCGGATACGCGGATTTTGTAGCCAAGACGTTTGCTGTCGCGAAGAAGCGCTACAATCTGAACCAGAAGATCGATCTGACGAGCGAGCATTTTCGGAGAGCCGGAGAACTATCGCTTTTCGGATAATCTCCTCAAGCCTCTCCAAAGCGGCACGAGAAATGCTTGCAGAAAGCCAACTGTCTCTCACAACAAACGGCTGACTATGAGGAGATACTTTCCGTTCAGTGTTTATGTCATTCTGTTCATCGCTGGATGGAATTCGCGCACGGTTGCCCAACCTGCAAGTGCGAATGTGCTTTACTCAGATCATCCACAGCCGATCCGTATCGGAATTGACGCTGGAGTAACGATCACTCCATTCCTGAACGCAACTCCAACCTATTTTGCGACCAACTATCCCTATGCTGACATTCCGGATACGATCCACATGCGGTTTCCGGATGGGGCAAGTGCCGGCGTTGGTTATACGATCGGCGCAGCGGCGGATTTTGGAATAGCGGATGACTGGGGGATTCTGGCAAAGATCAATTACTCTCTGTTGCGAGCGGGCTGGCACTCGGTATCGATGGAGCAGGGAGTCACCGATCGCGATTATGTTATCGTGCCTGTCACCAATGACTTACAGCTCACCCTACGATACCTGAATGTGGACCTGATGTTGCGGCACAGCTTCCGCAGTTTGAAATACTTCTATTTAGGTGCTGGATTTGAGTACGGACAGTTACTGTCGAATAATTACGCGATTACGCAGTCGCTTGGAGGACCGACGAATCTTTCCTTTGTAAACTTTAGTACAGGTCAAGGTACCGGGATCCGATCCTACACTTTGTCCAATTCGTTCAACAATACTTTCGCGACATCTCGATTTGCGATCAAACTACTTGCAGGATTTCCAATCCGAATCGGACATCGATGGACATTGAACCCCGAAGCCTCCGCGGCCTTTCCATTAAATCAGCTTTTCAATACTTCCGCGCGCGCAGACTATCAGGCGAATGGTTTTTCTGCAACTCCAAATCCATTGCTCATCACACTCACGATCGGCCTGCGTTATGAACTTTAGCCAAATGCGTCGGTCATTGTTGTTCGCGATGAGCATGATCATGGTAGGTTGTGCTTCGAGCAAACAGGGCGCGATACTAACTCAGGATCAGGTGCCTCATCATCCTGAAGTTATTATGACGCGGCTACCGCAGGATATCAACACGACGGAAGATGACTTCTGTATCATCCAGGGCGGCGATAAAACTTATCTGACGAGCGAGCGCAAGACAGGCAAGGGACGACAGGACATCTTCGCCGCGGACGAAGATCTCAATAGATTAGTAAAAGACCCTCACCCGCAAGTGCATTCGGTTGATGAACTCAACACACCGGAGAATGAAGGAACAATGACCTTCACGCCAGATGGGTTGACAATGATCTTCGCGGCTGCGAACCGGGATGATGCTGTTGGCTCAAGTGATCTTTATCAGGCTGACCTTATCCATGGTGTATGGGGCAATGTTCGAAATCTGACAGCGTTGAATACGGAACATTGGGAATCGCAGCCGTCGCTTTCATCTGATGGCAAGACGCTCTATTTTGTCAGCGACCGCGATGGCGGATCTGGTGGTCAGGATATTTATGTCTCCACAAGAATCGGAGACAACTGGACCACACCTCAAAATCTTGGACCGATTATCAATACGCCTGGAAACGAAGCCTCACCATTTATTGCAGCAGATGGTAAGACGCTTTATTTCTCAAGCAATGGCAGACCTGGACTTGGCGGTTACGATATTTATGTGACGCATAACATCGGCGGAGTTTGGGAAACGCCGGTCGATGCAGGAACACCGATCAATACATCACACGATGAATTTTTCTATTCCGTTCAACTTGGCACGCAGCATGCTTTTGTTTCGTCCAATCGCGATTCAACGTTGGGCGGTCTCGATATCTTTTCTGTTGAACCGAATCCGTTTGCTCCAGGAGGCGTCACGCAGGTCGAAGGTTATGTAACTGACGCTTTGACAAAACGGCCGCTTGGCGCGTCAATCTCGATCACTGATCTTTCGACAAGTGAAGAAGTTGCGCGGTTTCGATCAGATGATTCTTCTGGGCATTACCTCGTAGTTCTCCAACCCGGCAAAACGTATTCGATCACCGCCGAAGCACCGGGATATCTCTTTTACTCGGATGATTATACGGTAGTTGAGACGAAAGATAAGCGTCTCCGGCATGATATCGCTCTCAGCCCCGTCGCGAGCGGTAAGACAAGGCTCCTCATCTTTTTCGACTTTAATTCTGCAACGCTGAAACATGAATCGATCCCTGAATTGAACCGTGCTGTTGCGTTAATGAAAGCGCAGCCAAATATGCACGTGACCGTTGCCGGCTACACAGATTCGATCGGAACTGCCGCTTATAATCAACGGCTTTCTGAGGCCCGCGCACATAGCGTGGTAGAGTACCTTGTTGCGCACGGAATCGCCCCCAATCGCCTTACTGCCGTTGGATATGGCGAATCAGACCCTGTAGCCGATAATGGGACCGAAGAAGGACGCGCACGTAATCGCAGAGTGGAGTTTCAAGTCCACTAGAACTGCCCTGATTCTGTACAATTTTAGTGATTGATTGAAGAATTTTCTTCATTGTGTCAACTTGGCATCCAGTTGGCAAATATACCTCCCAGCGTGTTCTTTTGAAGTGTTTACTGTACACTAATAACCTGAGAATACTCAGGAAACCCTGATTCCAGAACTTTGCAGCGTTAGAAGCGAATAAGATAACTCGAAACTCTGCTTCTTTCAAATCGTAATAAATTTCACCACTAACGCAAATACTAACGCAGAATATGAAACTGTTAAACATTAATCGGCTCTTGTCGGTAGCTCTTGTGGCACTCGGTGCGACGTTAATGCACGTCGAAACGAGTCAAGCGCAATTTTCGCAGGCAGTCGTTGTTATGAAGGGAAGTGTCCGCTCGAGCGAGACTGGCAAGCCTGTCTCCGTTAAGGTCAGCGTTCGCTCTGCGAACGATACCGCAATGGAAGTAACGGCAAGCCGCTCGAATTCGGCAAGCGGTAACTATCTCGTCGTACTCAAACCCTCGCACAAATATTGGGTACACCTCGAAGGTGACTCGGTAATTGCGAAGGATACACTTATCGAAACTCCTGGCACTTCGCAAACCATTCGTCTGATGTATGATTTCTCGGTCGAGACAATTGAGGCTCCGGCTTCGGTAACGATCCAGACTGTCGTCAACAAACGACAGGATTGAATTTGCAAAGGTTTAGCAATAAGCCACACAGTAATTAATTAATCCTATTCGTGATGTAAGTCGCGAACCCGAGAAGATCCGCTTCCTATGAGGCGGATTTTTTCAATTTAATCGATTGAAGGTTTTAGAAAACGGACGGCGGATCTTCCAGCTACCCAACCGGTGGAGTAAGCGGCCTGAAGATTGAAGCCCCCGATCTCACCGGCGACATCGAGCATCTCCCCAGCAATGAAAAGCCCCGGCAATTTTTTCGACATCATTGTTTTAGGGTCGAGCTCTTCGAGAGAGACTCCGCCTGCAGTCACCTCACCTCTTTCAATAGGGACCTCCTCGATCTCGCCAAATGGAAAGTTGATGAGTGCCGTAAAGAGTCGTTGTCGGCTTTCTTTATCAAGTTGATTCCAGCGCTGACGCTCATCGATTATTGCAGCAGTTAGAACGTATGGGACGATTCGATTTGGCAAAACTTCTTCAAGCCAAGTGCTTAGCTGCTGTGCGCCACGAGTTTCTTGCAATTCTTTCAAGTCTTGACGAAGCTTCTCGTCAGCAATATCAATGAGTGATGCAGATAGATCGAGAGGACCTTCGAGCAGCGCGATCGCAGCGTTGCGGCTGATATCGAGCGCAGCTGGTCCAGAGAGGCCACGATGCGTAAACAAGAAATCTCCTTTTTTTGAATGCAGCTTGAGGCTATTGCGACTGAGATGAAGTTGGCCTCCTCGGATGGCGACACCTTGAAGTTCCGTTGGCGGTTTCCGTTTCAGATAAATAGGCGCGAGAGCGCTCATGAGCGGCTCGATCCTCTTGCCAAGCTTCCTCGCGTAAGTTATCCCGTCACCAGTAGTGCCAACCTTTGAATAGCTGATCCCGCCAGTGGCGATGATCACAGCTCCGGCGTTCAACCTCTCGTGAGCAGTGATTACCTCCCATTGTTCATCAGCAGATTCGATACCAATAACTCTGGATGAAGTCTCAACGTTGATTTTCTTCTCCGCTAACTCCCTTTCAAAGGCTTCGAGCACATGCTCTGCGCTGCCAGTATTGGGAAAGATGCGCCCATTGTCACGAGTATGCCAATGAACACCCTGACGCTCGAGCAGCGAGAGCACATCGTCATTCGTGTATTCGTGCATTGCAAATTTGAGAAAGCGCATCTCATTGTTAAAGAGAAACCCTTCCTTGAGGACCTTATCGACTGGACCGGCATGCGTGATGTTGCACTTGCCACCTCCTGATATCAGGATCTTGATGCCAAGCCTCTCGTTGCGCTCGAGGAGTACGATGGACGTACGTAGTTTTCTTGCCTGTGCCTCATGAGCCGCACCAAGAGCTGCAAAAATGCCCGCTGCGCCCCCTCCTACGACCACAATGCCGCCTCTTCCTTCTTGAATCATTCGTTCAACCGTTTACGGTGCACATTTCAAACAGCCAACTACTTTCAAGGTTCAATCGGCAAAGCGGGTGACAAATGTTTCATTTTTCAAATCGCGTGTACACTGTTGCCTGAAAAACGTGTCCTTAAACTTACGAGGAAATCACTCTTCAGTTTGCTTTCAGATATCCAGGGATCGCTCCGTAATTGCGATCACAAACATCAATCTTACTCAAGATGCCAGCATCAGTTCGTTCCAGAAAAGTTTGGGGGACAGTACTCACAGCCGTCAGTCTCTGCGCTCTACTTCTTTCAAGCTGCGCTAAATATCCAACCGATCCTTCATCATCGACAAATTCCAGCACTGTTCAACAATTTCTAACGCCGTGGACAGATGGTGGTCCGGATGATTACCTGCTTTTCGCAAGTGATTTTGACGCACCGCAGTATTCACTCTTTCTTGATGACTCGGACTTTAAGTCTGCCAATACTTCAGTCGATAGCGATCATCATCATGAGTACTCACACGAACTCACGAGACACGGCCACGGATTTGGTCGTGAGGATGATCGTGGACATCGAGAACATGGCAATAATCAGAATGGTGAGGATGGTCTGAGCTGGACCGATTCCCTTCAGCTAACAGATGCGCAAAAACTGAGTATCGATACCGCAATTAAGATGCTTCACAATTGCGCAGATACCGTATTGGCTGCATTCCGCGTGCAACTCCAGCCGTATCGCACAGAGTTTGCTACTCGTCGTAGCGTGATCAGGGCAGAGCTTGATTCAGAACTTATCAGTCGTGACTCAGCCCGAGTTCTGCTCGACTCGGCTATTGCAACATACTTCACGAAAACTGCAGCGCTCAGGGTGCAGCTTAGAAATTCCATACAACCTTGCCTTGACGAGCTGGACGTGTTTGTTAAAGTGAGATTGACTGCGAGTCAGTACGATATTTGGGTGCGACATCGCGGATGGTGATTTGTGGATGGGGAGTCTCTTGTATTTGCCTAAGCCCATCAGGAGAGGAGCTAACTTGCTCCTCTCCTGCAGTTTTAGTTTGACCAACAATGCATTCCTTACGTCGATCGATTAGCCGGATTACAAAGCTTGAGTGTCTTCGTGCTGATGTCAGCATGATTAGCAGTTCATTTACAGCAGACCGCCCTTCATTACAGTACCAACCTGCGGACGCTTCTGGACTGGCACAAGAGTTGACGTCGAGTCTTATATCCATGCAGCATGTCTGTTTGCCGCTGCACTTTTCTACTATCAATATTCCAGAATGATGCATACACTTACTTCAATACACATGCGATGGTTGTTTGCTGCTTCGGCTTTCAGCCTTACCTCTATTCTTCTTTCAAGCTGCGCCACAGCACCAACTGCCCCTAACCCGGCAAAAACGACAGATTCGAATTCCGTAACGGTGGACGAATTCTTTACACCACCGCCCACTGGAAACGCCGATGATTACTATGTTCTATCCAGTGGCGATGATGATGTTGAATATTCCTACTTTCTTGACGAACAGGATTATTTCAGCAGTCGGGATGTCCAGGACGGAGACAATTCTGATCACGGCAAGAAATTCAAATTCGCGCATGACCTGATCAAGAACGGACATGGGTACGGAGACCATAACCACATCCACGTCCACCTTCAGGGACCACACCATTATCACGGCATCTACATTGGCGTGCGTGACAATGATTGGACAGATTCACTGGCATTGACAGCACCAGAAAAGTTAGCGGTCGATACTGCGATCAAGATGTTCCATCAATGCGCCGATGCTGGTATCGACACCTTCAAAGTTGATCTCAAACCGTATCGCCTGGCATTCCGTACAAAAAAGCTCGCTATCCTTGCACAGCTTGACTCTGGCAAAGTCACCAGGGATTCTGCCCGCGTTATGCTCGATTCAGCGATCACGCTTTACCTGGCTCAGACCGACTTGCTCCGCAAAGCGTTGGTCACTGAAGTGAAGACCTGTCTTACCGAGCTTGATGTATTCCTGAAGACGAGACTAACTGCAGATCAATATGCGATTTGGGTGCGCCATCGCGGGTGGTGATCCTGAGACATGTTTGATTGTGAAGAGGAGCGACATTGTCGCTCCTCTTTTGTTTTATGAATGCCTGGAGAAGATTCTGTGATACAAACTGCACGGTTACGACGTAAGAAGAGTTAATTACGTCAAATACCACTAACGAAGCCAAGCTTTATTGTGATCGCTCTCGCTTTTCTACAGCAGCGGCCAGTGCCTTATCTTAGGTTCGCTCTTCTTCTACTTCTCTGTGCTGTCATGACCCAAGGCTGCACGTCAGCAGTGAAGACTACCCGATCAACTAGCATCGCTTTTCCCTCGATCGATCAGAATCGAGTGCGAGTCGATCAGGTGCTGAACTGGTTGGACCGAACATCCGTAGCGGCGCGAGCACTATCTGCAGAAGGCTCACTGACAGTCGCCAATGAGGAGACGAGTCAGAATGCCCATTTTACGCTCAGCAGCAAACGGCTCGATGCTGAGAGTTCTTTGCACAATTCCAATCGTGCAGATTCGCTAAGCATCATTATTACAGGGCCGTTCGGCATCTCTGTTGCACGCTTTCTTGCGTCGCCTTCCGAATACTTTTTTTACAACTCGCTCAATGGAGACTCTTTTCATGGCACAACAGATGCACACTCGCTTGAGACCCTCACACAGATGAAGGGTGTCTCGCTCTCGTTACTGAACGATGCCCTTTACGGCCTCGCACCTGGCGCTGAGAATCTCAATCCACAAGATTCTATTACCCTTCTTTCGAGTGGCGAGACAGATCACATCTTGCTCATTCAACACACGCTGGATTCGTTGACGGAGGCGATCTACCTTCAAGGATCAATCCCTGAAGGAGCTGCGCTGATTCCTGCAGCTGGGCTCACAGTCTATAAATTTCAGCGATGGAAAGGCATTGTCGGATCTGAGGAGCTTAAAAAGAAACCTGCGATCATGACGATCTACTATCGAGACCCCACCATACATGATGGTGTACTTATTCCGAAGTCTATCGAAGCACACGCTGGGAACAATCAGCTCTCGATCGAATATTCTACGGTGCGTGCAAATCACGATGACCTCGTAGTGAAGATCAAGATCCCGAAGTCATAATTATCCTACATACTCGTTCAAATGATCGAACTGCTGCATTTTAGCAAGTCCTATGGCAACTTTGTTGCCGTTGAGGATCTGAGCCTCCGCGTTGAAACCGGTGAAATCTTCGGTTTGCTTGGCCCGAACGGGGCTGGCAAGTCGACGACTGTGAAAGTGTTGACGGGTCTCTCGAAACCAACAACAGGCAAGGTCCTGATCAACGGGCTTGATATTACGGAGCAGCCAATTGAGGTGAAGAAGCACATCGGATACGTGCCGGAGAATGCGCTGCTCTATGATAGTCTCACTGCGGATGAATATATCGATCTGGTTGCCGAGCTTCGTCATATGGAGATGATCCGGGCTCACACACAACGTGATGAGCTATTCGAACTCTTTGGATTGACAGGCGAGGACCGCAAGAAGTTGCTTAGCGAATATTCAAAAGGAATGAAGCAGAAGGTAGTGATCATTGCCGCGCTGTTGCACAATCCTGATACATTGATCCTTGATGAACCACTAAGCGGGCTTGACGTAAACGCTTCACTCATCTTCAAAGAAGTCCTTCGCAAATTTGCTTCACATGGCAAGACACTCTTTTTTTGTTCGCACGTACTCGATGTGGTTGAGAAGCTTTGCGACCGGATCGGCATTCTGAATAAAGGGCAACTTGTCGCCATCGGGACTCCTCAAGAATTGCTGACGCTTTCCGGACAGCCAACACTAGAACTGGCGTTCAACAAACTGACGAATGGTGCTGACATCCAGCGCGCGACGGAAGAAGTCCTGCGTGCGCTCTCCTCTTTTTAACGTACTATGGCATTCTTCTCTTCGATCGATTTCAAGCAGTCAAAGACGCTGGCCCGTTATGCGCTTAAAAGCGAATGGCGCACCAGTTCCATGCGCTACGCGAAAGGCAGAAGAAAGGCAAGCTTCTGGTGGTTCTTCTTCTCGATCGTCTCCTACTTATTTATCGGCATGGTTCTCCTGCCTTTGTACGCTCATAATAACCAGCCCTACACCTACCTTGCGGTTTCTGCAATCGTGATGATGTACGTGATGCTGATCACCGCTTCAAATATCTTTCTTGCATTTGGCAGCGGCTTTCTATCGCCGAACGAGACGGATATCCTCGCTCCATTCCCGATCTCGAGTGAGACATTCTATTTCTCTCGTTTATTGATCATTGTTGTGTATACGCTGATCCCGAGCCTGATGATCGGCATTCCGTCTGCTGTCTTTGATGGGATCCGCGCTGGCAGCCCTTATGTGATCACAGCTGTAGGAGTACTGTCCGCAGCGAGTCTCGCAGGAGTGACGAGCGCCATGGCGGTCATCACGATCTATTCGGTCCTGATCAAGATCGTGCCCCGCAAACGGATGACTCGCTTCTTTAGCTATGCGCAGTTCGGCGGGTCGCTGATCATTATGGCA
>JABDDM010000033.1:24362-25243 GCA_013287605.1 Ignavibacteria bacterium
TATTTCCATATTGGTTTGCCTCCATTGCTGAACTTTCGTCCGGCAATCTGGTACCGGGACTTCCCTTGCTGGCACTTGCCGCAATTGGCGGTCTCCTCTTCTTCTCCCTTACGAGTCACGTGTTGCTGGCCAGAACTTACACTTCAGCGGTAGAAGATATCAATCAGTCGAGTATCGAGGAAACGAAGCTGGGGGTGCGCCGCAATCGGCGTGAGCACTCTTATTTTGCCTCGTTATTTCTGCGCTCGTTTGAATCGCGCGCGATATGGCGAATCTTCAAGTCGCAGTTCCGATTCGATGCGAAATTTCGGCTCGCAATCTTCGCGTGGCTGCCAATTACTGCGCTCTATTTTGTCGTTGCCGTAAGTGAAGGGTCATTGAAGGATCCTTTCGTGTCGGATATTAAAGAGCTGATCCACGCCAATTTCCTTTACCTGATCGCGATGCTTTCACCGCTTCTCATCATGCAGCAGATCGCACAATCGGAATCCTACAAAGCGAGCTGGATATTCTTCGCCATGCCGATCGACCGCGCAAGACTCGTATTGGGGGTTCGTAATATCGTCCAGATACTGATCTTCATCCCTTACATCATCGCACTAACCATCTCCTTTTCATTCTACATGCCGATCTCGAGCGCCGCGCTGCATATGTTGATGTTGGCTGGGATCGCACAGTTGATCTTCGAGCTTCAGATACTCTTTGCTCCCAAGCTTCCCTTTTCAGAGCAGCGCAAGCAGCAGAAGAACTCTGTCTCGCGATTCACCCTAGTTTTTTTGCTCATGATCGTACCACTTGCCCTCCTCTTCGTGATCATCAAATTCTGCTATCATGATCCTGTCAGATACTGGGCGGCACTCGCGCTGGTGGGTACGCTAGCA
>JABDDM010000034.1 GCA_013287605.1 Ignavibacteria bacterium
CGACGCGCGCTGGAATGGTTGATCGAAAAAGCAGGTGCGAGCGGAGCCTGGTTCGAGTTTTATGGCGAACGCCCGACACCGCCGCTACCCCCGACAGGTATCATCGTCTGGGGTTGGGCACAATACATCACGCTAATCGTACGACACATTATTGGAGCACGAGTCGTTCGGAAGAATCTCACCTCAACACCACGATTCGCCGGCATATATGCCCGATTACGATTTCGGGATTCATTCGTGGAGATTCACTCGTGAAAATCGTAGCATCCTTAGCTCTTCTTTTGCTTTGGAACAGCAGCACATTCGCTCAACACTCTCACATTCGCATTTATGCAACGGCGATCGCAAATGATAGCGCAGGAGCATTCATGGGCGGCAGCTCGAACGGCAGCGGACTTTATCAAAGCGACGACACCGGAAAAACATGGCGACACCTCGGCTGGAATAATATCAAAGCCTATTCGATGGATGAAGTCCAATCCTCGAATGGCCGAATTCTCTATCTTGCAACCGGTCTCGGAGTGCTTCGCTCGACCGACTACGGTGAGCATTGGAAAGTTATTACCGATTGGCGATTCGCTGAGGTCATGGATGTTGTAGTGAATCAGAAAAAGCCTGATGAGATCTATATCGCTTCGGCACATGGACCTTGGCGAACAAGAGATGCAGGTGCAACTTGGCAGCCGCTTTTCATGGGGCTCCAGGTGCCTTACTGCTCACGAGTTGTGATCGATACGGTCGTACCAGACCATGTGATGCTAGCTTCCGAAGACGGGATCTATTCGCTTCAAAGGGACACGGTATGGAAACGATTGAGCGCATACATCTATAGCCCGAGCAGAGGACTCACAAGTCAAGTTCAAGCCATTCGCTCGCTTGAACAAATATCCGCTCAGCATTGGATTGCTGCTGGCGGATGCCAAAAAATACTGGAGTCTTATGATTCCGGAATGACTTTCAATGCCGGCCAATATGGAGGAAAGGATGGCACTGAATCTCTCTGGTGCGCGTGCGAATCCTCCACGATATCTAAGAAGGCCTCTACAGGTCGAATTGACAATTGGTCTGTGGTTCTTCTCGGCGAAGCTGGTGGGTACAGGATGGAATGGAGTTCATCGGTTGATCTGGTATGGGATGGTTATCTCATCGATTCTATTCGTCACGTTCACGCATGTCTTGCTCTCTTGGATACTTCAATCAATTGTGTGAGCTTGGTTGGTACACTTGGAGATGGTGTTCTTACGCGGAACGAAGCCGAATCGCTTCGACTTTCGCGGCTAGAACATATGTCTTCAAGGAGCCGCAGATTACTTGTAGGTGAGCAATCGCTCGCGGGGCGAGAGATTTGGACGTTGAAAGCTTATCTCATTGCAGAATGAAGCGTATAATTCTGGTTTTCATGTTGTCGGTTCCGTTTTATGCCGGCGCGCAAACGAAAACGTTCAAGGAGAGAGTGCTGCAACTTGTAGTCAATAATCACTCCGGCCCCAACTTCGCCGTCGTCTCCGTAAAGCTTCGTCTTGGCGTTGATGTCGAAGCAGCATACAAACAGTTAGATACCCTTCTCGCCCGCCCATACGGCGATATGTTCTGGATGTATGGTTGTGCCGGACTTTATCTAGCAACACAAGATGTGCTCCGACCCGAATATAAAGCGCGCGTACGCGAATGCTGGAAGCACTTCACGCCATATCGCGGGGATACGGAGAATCACTTCCTAATGTACTATGGCTCGCTGCTCTTGATGAGTGAAATGTGGCCTGACGTGAATGAACAGGAGTGGTTCACCGGACAATCCTCAAAGGAGATCCACGAGCAAGCAAAAGATTATCTCGATCATTGGATTGATGAGACTGTAAAGAATGGTCAGATTGAGTGGGATTCACCGCGGTATGCTTATTACTTCATAACACCGCTCGTACTTCTCGCCAACTATGAACGCGATACGACTCTCAAGCGGCGATTCAAGATGATGCTTGAATATGAGCTTGCCGATTATGCGATCGACTATCTCGATGGTAATTATTGCGGAGCTCATTCTCGCGTGAGCGATCAAGCTGCGATTGATCCGAAGTCAGCCGAGGCGACCTCATATGGCGAATACTTTTTTGCAGACACCGTCTCGCATCTTCAACCCGATATCGCATTTGCAGCACTTGGTTCGTTTAGTTGCCCTGAGATTATTCGTTCGATCGCAACGGATAGAAGCAAACCATATTTCAGCCTGGAGCTGAAGCGTGGTCGCACGACGATCCGAGGCTCGGATGTGCGGAATGCAGCCGTGTATAAGCGCAGCTACATGACGAGCGAGTTTTGCCTTGGCTCAATGCAGGGAGGTATTGTTCAGCCGATACAGCAACAATCCTGGAGCTTGGTGTTTAAGTCAAAACAGCCGAACAATATCATCTTCAGTCTTCATCCGAACGTCGATTCGAATGAACTGGCGATGTTCTTTCCGGAAGAGCCTTCGTTCATGATGGAGAGGATCAGCAGCGTAAAAGCGGGCTATCCAAGCGAGAACAAATGGGTAGGAGGATCGCCGTACGAGCACATCTACCAAACGGAGCATCAACTCGTTGCTCATTATGAGATTCCAAAAGAGGCGAAGTATCATCACGTGGATCTTTTTATTCCACACAATCGCGAAGTAGTGTTTCTCAGTAACGGGTCATTGTCCGCAGATAGGAATGGCTGGATCAAGCTTCGCTGCAACAAAACGCTCGTCGGGATTCATGTTCCGAGCGGAGGAGAGTGGAGCGATGAGGGCTCGCACTATCGCGTCCGCTTCAATCGTGATACCGTTATGATCTGGCTGATAGCGGAAGTGCTGGGTGATCGGGATCCGAATCAATTGGCTCGTGCATTTACAAATGCACAGCCCATTGTAAAAGGAAACAGCCGCGAATTCAAACAGCCGTTTCACGATGATGAGAGGATTCTACTGAATGAAGGTAGCGAACCTAAACCGAAGGAGTCGATGGAGAACATGCTCTTCGATTCTCCGTTCATGACTTCGAGGGCTGGAAGTGGAATGCTCGAACTCCATACACAGAAAGAGAAATTGACACTCGACTTTAATAAGAATGTCGAGTACTGATCTCAGGCTACTCTTCGCTCAATTCTCCCAGCTTCAATATCCAAGCATTCACATACCGCACAATATCCATTGACATCTTGTGCCTGCCCTTATAGACTTTGTATTCCGACTTGATCCCTTTTGAAAGCAAAAATTCGTGCGCGCTGATACTTGATGATTGCGGCAGCACTTCATCGTGATCGCCATGCGCCACTACGAACTCTGTAGTTGTAGAGATCTCCGGCCACGCTCTCACCTCATCAGGAAGAAATCCACTCATTGGTACTGCACCACGCATTTTCATTTTTCCTCGCAAGCTCAAGAGATAGGTCATTGCGGCGCCCTGACTAAATCCGATGAGAAACAAGAGCTCAGGATCAAGTCCACGACGTGCCATCAACTCCTTGATCGTGGTCGTTGAAAGTTCTTCAGACTTCGCCATCTCTTCGAGTCGTTTCGACATCAGCGCTTCGTCTGCTTCGGTGCCTTGCTCGTTCTTTTTTGGTATGAACCACTCAAAGCCACCAAGCGAGGATGGGAAAGGCGCCTGCAGCGCGAAGATATGCGCGCGCGCATCGAGCAGGCCTTCGATCGAAAAGATCGTCTTTGCAAACGACGCCCGACCGTGCAAGAGAACGATTATTGGTGTGCGTTCACTGGGTGTTCGCGGCGCGCGCTCGAGGTAGATCAGCTTGTCTTCGTCCATTTATGCGGTGATAGAGTGCGCAAGCGAGCGCTTCGGAACTTCATTCGCTCGCAATCTCGTTTGGGCGCTTCCAACAGCATAGGAGTATCTTTTGTGCTGTCAAGTGGCGGGGTAGCTCAGTTGGTTAGAGCGTCGGAATCATAATCCGTAGGTCGTGGGTTCAAGTCCCTCCCCCGCTACAAAATGCCCAAAGCATGATCGCTTTGGGTATTTGCTTTTGTGGTAAAGCAATGCGTTTCCTTCTTTTTCATACGATGGAAATGTGACATCTTACATTCATAATTTCTTATAGGAGTATTCCATGACAATTCTTAGGATTGAACATCAAGTACCAAACTTTGATGGATGGAAAAAAGCCTTTGATAGCGATCCAATTAACCGTAAGAAATCAGGTGTTCGTTTATACCGCATCTTCCAACCAACGAATGACCCAAACTATGTTATTGTGGATCTGGAGTTTGATGACGCGAAGAGTGCTGAATCTACCTTAGTCGCGCTGCGCAATTTATGGAGTCAAGTAGAAGGAACGGTCATGTTTAATCCACAAGCGCGAATCCTTGACGTAGTTGAGACAAAGGAAGTTTAAAAAGGTCACCTGTCCGTTCTGAAGGCTAAATCGAAAGCCCAGGCATCGGCCCGGGCTTCAAAAGTCTTGGTATCTCCCAACCAAGTCTTACATTAAAGATCGTCGAGTTCTGTTTCTGCTATCCACCATAGAGAACGAAGGCCCAACTTCCAATTTTCCCGTTTGCAGATTGCCGCCCGAGTTCCAGATGCGGTAGAGATACGTGCCGGTGTGCATTCCCGCGAATGAGATCTCGTGCTGTCTTGAAGAGAAACTTGAATGATGTACCACGTTTCCAAGCAAGTCAACGATCTCGACAGTGTATTCGCCTTTCGATGAAGTTGCTGCGATCCTCAACATGCCTCCCAAAGCGATCGGGTTCGGACCGACGATGAAGCTCTCGTTTGCAACTGTGCTTGCAATCGGAGCAACAGCCTGCACGCCCGTGCGCTCGATCACGACCCCATTTGACCCACCGATGATCACTTCGGTGCTGGACGGAATATCAACCGCTGTCAGTGTCTCGGTCGTACCGCATTGTTCCTCATGCCATGCCGCACCGCCATTGATCAAACGGACGACGGTCCCATTGTCACCGACAGCGTATCCGATGTTCATTGCAGCATCGCTGCCATGCCCAAACGCCATGCCCTGCAAGACGATGTTGGGGCTGCCGTGGTAAACTGACTTCCACATTGCGCCGCCATCGGTAGTTTCATAGATACTCGCTGCACCATCATTGCCGCAGAAGAATCCGACGGTTGGACTCGTCCACGCCATACCCGCGATCACGAGATGCTTGCCGTAGTCCTGAATCTTATTCCAGGTTGTGCCTGCATCTGTAGTTTTCCAAATCCGATGGGGACGTGTGTAATCTACCGAATCACTAACCGCATACCCGATCATTTTTGATGGGAATGAGATGTTTTTGATCACGTCAGAGCCGTCGCCCAAGGTTTGATCATTCCATGTGATGCCACCATCGGTCGTAACAGTGACCGCACCTTGATAGCCGACAGCATATCCGTTCATCTTATCGGAGAAAGTGAGGGCATAATAGCCAGAGGTTGTGCCGTCGACACTCTGGTCCCAATGAAGCCCACCATCACTCGACTTCATAATCAGGCCGCATTGGCATCCACTCTGAAAACCGACTGTGAATAGATGCAATGAATCAGTGGAGGTCGTGCCGAAGAGAAAATCGCCGATAGCGTCGGTCGGGGTCCAGGTCTTGCCGGCGTCGTACGTGAGGAGTACTACGCCGCTCTTGGAATCCCAGCCGGTGGCAAATCCCTTTCGCTCGTTCATGAAGTGAACGCCGAAAAGATTTTTCGTCGAACCTGTCGTGAGTTGATTCCATTGAGCGTTGGCAGTGCTGGTGAGTAATGAGATGAGGGAACAGATACAGAGGGTGACAATTCGCATGGTCGTCTTGATAAAGAAAGTGAAGCGATGCACGGAGGAGCATGTGCCTTCTGCGCAGCACCGGAGCAAGTGATGACGCAAATGAGGCAGCGCGCTCTGTTACACTCTCGCAAGCGTAACGATACTGACCATGAGTGAGCAGGCGGCGTGAGACCGAGTGAGGCGATCTCAGACCTTGGCTCAAGTTACGCATGCCCTTGCGAAGTGTTTCGCACTCATCAATAAATGCCTGTAAGTATTTTGGCAAGGTAAGTTTGCATCAGGGAGTAGAGATCTGCAAGGGTTTGAAAACAAGGTTATGCACATTCATTTTATCGGTATTTGCGGGACGGCGATGGGAAACGGTGCACTGATGATGCGTGCGCTTGGACATACGATCACGGGTTCCGATGACAATATCTATCCTCCAATGTCTGATCTCCTCAAAGAACAAGGCATTGAGATTGGTGCAGGCTTCGATCGCGCTCATCTTCTGCCGAAGCCTGAACTGGTTATCATCGGTAATGCGATGTCACGCGGCAATGCCGAAGTAGAAGCGACGCTCGCCGATCGTATTCCGTTTGCTTCATTGCCTGAACTCCTGAAGCGTGAGGTAATTCAAGGCCGCGAAAGCATTGTCGTTGCTGGCACACACGGAAAGTCAACAACTTCTTCGCTGATTGCATGGGTCTTTGAGGTTGGCGGACTTTCTCCCAATTTTCTCATCGGTGGTGTCCCAGAGAATTTTGGCCAGGGCTACAAAGTCGATCGTTCGAGTAAATTCGTGATACTGGAAGGTGATGAATACGACACAGCGTTCTTCGATAAGCGCTCCAAGTTTCTGCATTATCTGCCGACGACGCTCATCATCAATAACATCGAATTCGATCATGCAGATATTTTCCCGACGTTAGATGATATCAAGACAGCGTTCCGACGCGCAACGCTGCTTGTGCCTGAGAATGGAGTTATTATAGCAAACGGTGACGATGCGAATGTTCAGGAGATACTTCAGAATGCTCCTGCCCCTGTCGAGACGTTCGGCTTGTCATCGACATGTTACTGGCACGCGACAAACGTTCGCTATGACAAAGAGCACACAACTTTTAGTGTAACACGGGATGGCAAGCAGGAAGCATCGCTCTCGCTCGGATTACTCGGCGAGTTCAGCGTTCGCAATGCACTCGCGGTTATCGCTGCTGCTCGCAGGCATGGCATCGGTTATGATAAAATAGAGGGCGCATTCAATAGCTTCAAGAGTATCAAGCGCCGCATGGAATTCAAAGGGGAGTTCGGCGGCGTCAAGATCTATGACGATTTTGCGCACCATCCCACCGCGATCAAGGAAACCTTAAAAGCAGTGCGCCAAAAATTTCCGCACGAACGCATCATTGCCATATTCGAACCGCGCTCGAACACCACGCGCCGCAACATTTTTCAGCACGAACTCGCCACCTGCTTTGCACAGGCCGATGTTGTTTTCATTTCACAAATCGCAAGACTCAATCTCCTGCAACCCGAAGAACGCCTGGATCCCGAACTCGTCATGCGCGAGATCAAAGCCCAGGGCGCCGAAGCATACTACCTGCCTGATCCCCAATCGATCGCCAACAAAGTCGCAGAAGTCGCCAAAGCTGGAGATGTGATCATCGTGATGTCGAATGGTGGATTTGGGGGGATACATACCATGTTGAGGGATGCCCTCATATGAGCCTATATTCGGAGTTTGACCTTACTGAAAGATTGTTGCCAACCAAGTGTCCGGTTCTGACTCACTCTCACGTCTATCAGTTGTATTAACCATTTACAGATTACGACAATGAACGATTTTCTCTATCTTTTCCGTGGCGGCGCAGCTGTTCGTGCTGCACTTTCTCCAGAACTCATGCAGGCGCATATGTTGAAATGGCAGTCTTGGATGGGCAAGCTCTCGCAAGAAGGTAAGCTCAAGGACGGACTTCCGTTGCAGAGCGAAGGCAAGGTTGTCAAAAAGGGTGGTGTCGTGACCGACGGACCTTTTGCTGAGGGCAAAGAGATCGTTGGTGGATATCTGATCGTCAAAGCCAACAATATCGCCGAGGCAGTCGAAATCTCGAAAGCTTGCCCAATCTTCGAACATGAAGGCACGGTAGAAGTTCGAGAGATCGCTTCGATGTAAACGCGACATCTGATTCATGCCTGAAAATCGCGCGGGCGTTGACGAACTCCTCGAGCATGTATTCCGTCACGAATATGGAAAGCTCACGTCAACGCTCGCGCGTGCATTTGGTCTCGATCGACTGGGCGTAGTCGAAGACATCGTACAGGATACCATGCTCGTTGCACTTCGTCAATGGTCCTTCCGCGAAGTACCGAAAGATCCCACTGCCTGGCTTTATAGTGTAGCTCGTAACCGCGCACTAGATCATTTGCGACGAGAGAAAGTTGCAGCGGCGTTTGCACAAGTTGTGGTCGATGAATCCGAGGCCATCACTGAGCTATCGCACGAATCGCTCGATAGTGAGATCCAGGATAGTCAGTTGCAGATGATCTTCGCCTGTTGCCATCCCGGGATCTCAGCAGAATCGCAGATCGCAATAGCACTGAAGACACTCTGCGGATTTAGCGTTGCCGAAATTGCAAGTGCGTTCATCACGAGCGAAGCCACGATCGAGAAGCGTCTTCAACGCGCAAGAAAATATTTTCGCGAGAACCGTGTCAAGCTCGAGGCTCCAACTGGGGTTGCTTTGCAGGCGAGAATTTCAACCGTGCTTGAGTGTCTCTATTTGCTTTTTAATGAGGGCTACAAGCGGAGTCACAGCGATGGTTTGCTTGAACGAGATCTTTGTCTTGAAGCGCTGAGGCTTGCATTGATTGTCAGCGATCACTTTGGAGATTCATATCATGAAGCAAATGCGCTCGTTGCTTTGATGCTGTTTCACGCCGCGCGGTTCGACGCAAGGACCGGGGCTGATGGTGCCATTATCCTCCTAAGCGAGCAGGACCGCGATCGGTGGGATCCGGAACTTCGTTCGAGAGCATTCGACTATTTAGCACGCTCCGGCGCTGACAGCTTCGAAACCCACTACCACATCGAAGCTGCCATTCAGGCAACTCATTTCCTCGCTCCGAGCTTCGCTATGACCGATTGGTCGTCGATCCTCGCTCTGTATAAGAGGCTCTATGCGCTCAATCCCAGCCCGATCGTCCTGCTGCACATGTCAGTATCCGTCTGCGAAGTGTTCGGTCCCGAAGAAGCTCTCGCTTTGCTTGAAGGTCTGCCGCTTGAGGATTATTATCTGTATCATGCGCTGAAAGGGGATATGCTTCTTCGCGCGAATCGAAAAAAGGAAGCGTTTGATTCGCTGACGCTTGCGTCTTCTCTGTCGAAAAATGAGAAGGAGAGGATGCTGTTGGCGAAGAAGTTAGAGGGATGCAACTAGTGGTGAATCATATTGATCCGAGATGGCGCTGAATTTTTCCGATCAACTTCGATCACATAGAATCCAGATGGCAGGTCACTTGCTCTAAGCTTATAACTTGACGAAGAGCTAGACTCATCCAGCCAGCTTCGTCCAAGAAGATCGCATATACGGATCCTGGATTGATCAGTGCTTGCAGGCAAGATCGATAGCGTGCTTGCATCCGACCATGGATTCTTCAAGAGTGTGAGGTGAAGAGGTTCTGCAACAGCTTCGGCTTGTACTCCGCTCAAAGAATCATTCGATGCCGCTCGAATTTCAACTTCTTGCAATTGCGGCAACGAGTTTGTGTGAAAGTGAACGTGAGCCGTATCAAACGAATGTGCAGTGACCTTACTCGAAACTGTAACACGAAGACTATCTCCCGGCGCAAGAGCGAAACTGCCTGGCGCAATTGTAGTTACAAAAGAATTATCAACATCGTAGCCTGTTACGCGCAAAGTGTCTGATCCAAGATTGCGAGCAAGCACAGCAATCATATGTGATGTGTCAGGATGAATCTTTCCGAAATCGATCAACCGCTGTATGCTGAGAACTGGCCCTCGAATACCTCCATCGCTCAGGTGCATGATCGTTGAAGTATTTCCACTGAGGTACGCCGATTGAGTGCTGGTCGGGATCACGAAGTTCATCGAAGTATTCCCCGTTGATTGAGCGAACCACGTTGCGCCGCCATCGGTGGATTTTTCGACATAGTCCGCACCCTGAGGCACGAGATAACCGGTTGAATCGAAAAATCCGAAATCGGAGATCGTCGAAGAACACTCTGCAACAGTGTTCCAGGATTTTCCGGAGTCCGTGCTGCGAAGAAGCCTGTTCTCCACTGCCACGCACCATAGCGCATGACTCACAGCGTGGACTGGACCGAACGAGTTGAGTCTACTTGGTACTATGTTTGGTACTGAATCCCAACTCACTCCGCTATTTGTAGTTCTTAATAATACAGCTGACGGAGCGTTGAAGAAATATGCGGCAGCAATTCCTTCAGAGTCAAGTATATCGAGTTCAGGAGCGTTATACTTGAAACTCGACCATACTGTTTTCCCGGTTTTGCCATTCCAAACTGTTGGAGCAAGGATAGGTTGGATTGGAAAGTCATCGCGGTAGTACCAGCGTTGTACTTCATGACGCACAATCCCATAACCATATCCATCGCGGTCATCAACTATCTGGGCGACCCAGCTTTTTCCAGTATCCCGCGAATCCCCGAGGTAGTCTTCGAAGGTGGCATTACTAATCGTCCTATTAACAGCTCCGAATATTCTCAGATTAGTAGGACTAATTATCTTGATCTGGTACGTAGAAAAGGCACTATCTCGAGGCGCGCTAGCGCGAACAATCCAGCTCTTTCCGCCATCAAAGCTTACTTCAGTTTTACCGCTACCTTCATAGGCGGCAATAACGCTATCGTTCAACGCATCAAAATCTGAAACTGCCGTTGGAGTCTTTATCGGATACCATCCACTTTGCGCTTTTGCCTGAGATTGGAAAGACGTCACGACGACAACGAGTAGGAACACCGTCAAGCTGATGAATCGAAGAGCTTTCATATCGAGGACTAGAGTTGTACTTCAGTTCTGCAATGAGAAGATTCAGGGAATGATAAAGATTCGCTCGTTTAGGGTCACTTTTTCATGCCCTCAACGGATATGCCCTCTACGGAAATGAGAATCTGCCCCGGCGTGATATCCTTCATACACTTAAAATGCTTATCCGGACAATAATCTTTGCCGATGGCGGTGCAGGGGCGGCAGTAGAGGCCTGTGTTTTCCAAGATGGTTGCGGTTTTGGCTCGGGGCATGAAGCCGAATTCTCGGACGGTTGGGCCGAAGATCGCAATTGTTGGGACGCCGAGCGCAGATGCCACATGCATCAGGCCTGAGTCGTTGGTGATCGCGAGTGAAGCTCTCGCCATTCTTTCCATCGATTCCGCTATCGTCAGATCACCCGCGAAACTCTTGACGTGATCGCTATCAACATTCTCTGCGATCTCAAGCGCGAGCGGCTTGTCCTCAACCGAGCCAAAAAGCTCCACTTTCCATCCTTCGATAATCAGTTTGCCGATCAGCTCGATGAAATACTGCGTTGGCCAGCGCTTGTTCCAGTGCTTTGAACCTGGCGCGATCGCAACGAGTCGTGGTTCGCGAGTTGCATTGTTTCGAAACTGCGGAGCACTACCATCATCGGTGAGACCGAGAACCTTCGCAACCTCAAAGTATCGGCCGATCACGTCCGGTGCGTCCTTGAGAGCATTGATCTTGAACTTCACGAGGAGCCATCGTTGAAAAGAACGCTTATAGATCGCTCGCACTTTCGCTCCACGTAAGAGCCTTAGTCTTTTTGTCCTGTAATTATTGTGCAGATCGAGAACGTGCGTGTACTTCGTCACAGCAAGCTGGGATCTTAGCTCGACTAACGCATTCCGTTTGGTGAGGTCCAACTCGAGGAGATTCGTCAGCTCGATCACCCCGCGCATTACATCGGCATATTCCTTACGCACCACAAGATCGATCCGCGCTTCAGGATAACGCGTGCGAAGCGCATGGATGAGCGGCTGCGTCAGGACGATATCTCCCAACGAACTCAGCCGCAACAGGAGGATGCGAAGCTCTGGCTCAGCGCTCATGTTGCATGAGAGTGAGGGAGTGGAATTGTGCGCGCGACTGTTTTTTCTGACACAACAGATATTGAGATTACTATGACTACTCGTCCGTCAACGCTTGGGGAATTGAAATCGTCCGGTCACGAAGTCCTTCCGGTCAAGGAAGAGATGCGCCGAAATCTTATCAAAAAGCTCTCCGAGAATGCGACGCTGTTTCCTGGCATCGTCGGTTATGAAGAGACGGTGATCCCGCAAGTGGTCAACGCCATCCTTGCAAAGCACGATATCATTTTTCTCGGGCTTCGCGGTCAGGCGAAGACACGACTGGCACGACAACTAACGTCTTTGCTGGACGAATGGACTCCCATCGTCAAAGATAGCGAGATCAACGACGACCCGCTTGCACCCATTAGCTATCATGCAGTCACCATGGTCGGCGAAATGGGTGACGCAACGCCCGTTGAATGGATCCACCGGACTGAACGCTACGGCGAGAAACTTGCGACACCGGACGTGACGATCGCCGATATCATTGGCGATATCGACCCGCTCAAAGCTGCACATCAACGCCTGCATTATTCGCACGAAGGCGCGATCCACTTTGGCATCATCCCACGCAGCAATCGCGGCATCTTTACGATCAATGAATTGCCCGACTTACAGCCCCGCATTCAGGTCGGACTTTTCAACGTACTCGAAGAGCGCGACATCCAGATCCGCGGCTTCAATATTCGCATTCCGCTTGACGTGATGATGGTCTTCACCGCCAATCCGGAGGATTATACGAACCGAGGCAATATCATCACGCCGCTCAAGGACCGCATCTCGTCACAGATCCTGACGCATTATCCGCTCTCGATCGACAACGCGATCGCGATCACAGCGCAGGAAGCCTGGACCAAGCGATTCGGTGAAGAAGGTGTGGTCGTTCCACATTATTTCAAAGAGGTGATCGAGCAGATCGGCTTCGAAGCGCGCAAGAGCGATTTTATCGATCAGAAGTCCGGCGTATCCGCGCGACTGACGATCAGCGCGATGGAGACGCTCGTATCAAACGCGGAGCGCCGCGCGATCGTGAACCGAGATAAGATCATCGTGCCGCGCATCACGGACCTCGCGTACGTGGTGCCGAGCATAACCGGCAAAGTAGAACTCGTATTCGAAGGCGAGCAGGAGGGAATGGAAAAGATCGCGCGAGCGCTGATCGGCCGTGCAGTGAAAGAGACCTTCAAGAAATATTTTCCCGATCCGCTTGCGCGCGATAAATCCGCGCAGCTCGATCGTTATCAGGAGCGCTACGGCGAAAAAGGAGTGCCAAAGAAAAAGCCGGTGCCAACCGAATACGACGCAATCCTGGAGTGGTTCTCTGCGGGCAATGTCATCTCGCTCACCGATACAATGCCCTTCGATGATTATCTCAAAGAGCTATCGCGCATACCGCGATTGCGAGAATTCACCGCCCAGCGAATGAAGATAGCCGAAGCCAACCGCTTCGAACTCGCCAGCGCAATGGAATTCGTACTCGACGCGCTGCACCAAAATTCCAAACTAGCAAAACAGGAGGCATTTGGAACGCCCGCAGTCAGCTACACCGACATGATCGGCTCGATCTTCACGCATACGAGCGAGGAGGAGGAAGATTTAGATGTGTAACTGAAGTGCAGTCTCCGCGTTTGCTTAATGCGCGGGGCATCTTGTCTCGCGCCGAGCTGTGTCAGGTCGGGTTTGTTGGTCTAGAACTTCGAACTATGAAAATTCTAAGGGTCCTTTTACTATTCGTTCTCTGCTGCGCTTCGCATACTCAGGGCATCTATGCTCAGTCTCACGTGCGTTGGACTGCAATGGGGCATGACAGCCCGCTTTCCGGTATGAAGTATGCACCAAATGGCAAATACTTTGTCACCTGCGCGCTTGAAGATCCACATGTAATAGTTTGGGATGGAATCACAGGGAAGTATTTATTCCACTTTAACGCCCCAGCACAAGCGATTTCTCTCGCGATATCCCCTGACTCTCGGATCATCGCAATCGGAACTGCTAACTCCGTAGTCCTCTTCGATGTTGCCGCACGAACCTCCAAAGTAATTCGAGATTCTGCAACTCTCATAGTTGAAGCCCTGACTTTTTCTCCGGGCGGCGATACTCTTGGTTGGGTCTCTTCCGATTCGGATAATTACTTCCAGGGAGGTTCATACACGGTTTTGCAAGATCTAGTAACGGGCCTGAGAAGTGTCATACCGACGCACACCAAGTCCTACAACTATGAAGGAAGCTTTTTCTCTCGCACGGTAGGCAAAACCGTGGTATTCTCGAGAAAACTTCAGCACGTTGCCATCTGCATCAACGATTCTACCTTTGTCTATTCGACACTCCAAGGCATTTTGGAATGTGCTATCCATCATGCGTACCTAGGGATGTCCAATGCTGACCGTGTAGCGTTTTTCCATGGAGGCGATTCCTTGCTTACTCCTGCGGACGATCTTCCAAACTCTGTTTCATCAATCGCAATTGTTGATGTCGCTTCTGGCCGTATTGCTCGTCAGATTCCGGAAAGTTTTACCACCCACCTTCACCAACTTGAGTATCTAGGAGAAGATACTATTGCAGGCGTGACAGCATCCAAGATTGAGCTGATCCCAATTTCCTCGTGGGATACGACCCATACACTTCCGCTGGTGCCTCCACACTCGATATATATTCCTTACGCGGGGGTCGGACTTACTGTAGCACTATCTCCAGAGAGGAACTATACTTTAGAGACAGACCCACTTTGGTTTAGTGGAATTCTAGAGGATGATCCATATGGTGTCCCTGGAAGCATCATTCGCGTTCATGATGGCGATACTTCGAATGCACTAACTATCAATGGTGTCGATCACCTCATCACTGCCGCAAAATTCGCACCGCAAGGCGATAGAATTGCTGTTGGATCGAATGCCCTTAGCATTCTTTCGCGTGACGGAGTAGTAACGCACTATGTTGGCAATCCCGTTGGCAGTTTGGACTATAACCCAGATGGATCGAAGCTAGCTTGGACGACATACGACTATGGCACCAACAGCTTCGGGTTCACGCAGATCGCCAACGCAAATAGTTATGTAGTGGAGCACCAAAGCCAAGGTAAATATGGATACCAGATCGGTGACCCATACTCGCAACTCAGCTTTAGCCCAACCGATAGCGAAGTTGCCATCGGTTATGTCATTTACAAATATGACACTGGCACCGTAAATGGATATCACATCTGGCCTAACTGGTCAAGGTCTAACTGCTACTCTCCAGATGGCAAATACCTTTACTATACCGACTCTGCACAATATGACATCCTGGATGCTCATTCTGGAAAAGAGATAGGATCTGGTCGGACAAGAAGTCCATACTGCGCGGCATTAAGCATTACACATGATGGGAAGAAGCTTGTCGGAGGGTTTCAGGATGGCATGGTGGAAATATTTAACACTGCCAATAATCGCCCTATCACTCGATTCCTCGCGCACACAGGTGGCGTGGGTGGAGTGAAGTTCTCACCAGATGACCGATACATCATCTCGGCTGGCGCAGACAGCACAATCAAGATCTGGGATACGATCACCTACTCACTCGTTGCAACCATCCGTGGATTCGATGTCTACACCGGCGTGGAAATCTCACATGACTCAAAAGACATTCTCGGAATAACTCGTAACGCGCTCATTGACTACGACTCACTGCCAGCCGGACTTTCAGTCTCACCCACCGATAACATTGCGGCTTCATTTACCCTCGAGCAAAATTATCCAAATCCAGTTCATTCATCAAGCGTGATAGAATATTCGCTGCCGGAGCGTATGCATGTATCACTGAGAATCTTTGACGAACTTGGCAGAACCGTTGCTGAGCTCTTCGATGGGAATGTCGCGGCGGGTCAGCACAGCCTCTCGCTGAACAACTCAAGGCTGAATCTTTACCAAGGCGTCTATTATTACGAACTCTCGACTCCCGTTTGCGTCAAAGCCAGGATGCTGCAAGTCTGGTAATTGGGGAAGTGGTCTGTGGTCAGGGCCCACTTTCATCGGGATACTTACCAGAATTTCCGTGTTAACATGCCGCGAAATTTCATCTCGATAGAGCCACTACGCTGAATGCTCAGTAACTACGTCCCCATCGCCATGATGATCGGCATTGCCGTCATCTTTGGCGTTCTTATGGCCAACTTTTCGAAGTGGATCGGGCCGAAACGTCCGAACTCTGAAAAGCTGAGCGTCTATGAGTCGGGGATGATCCCGATCGGATCGACCCGCGAACGCGTGAGCATCAAGTATTACGTGGTCGCGATGCTCTTCATCATTTTCGACATCGAGCTTGTCTTTCTCTACCCCTGGGCGGTCAGTTTTATGAAGCTCGGGACATTTGCCTTGCTCGAAATGTTCTTGTTTATTATTCTGCTATTTGTCGGCTACTTATACGCACTGAAAAAGGGTGCTTTTGAATGGGACTGAACGACGCAATTCAATCGGAAGGGTTTGTCACGAGTAAGCTCGATGACATCGTGAATTGGGCGCGCAAAAATGCCTTGTGGCCAATGCCGCTCGGTATTTCCTGCTGTGCCATCGAGATGATGCACTTTGCGGGTCCGCGTTATGATGTCTCGAGATTTGGCAGCGAAGTCTTCCGTTTCTCACCTCGCCAAAGCGATTTGCTCATCGTCGCAGGTACGGTGACATACAAAATGGCGAAAGTCGTTCGCAAGATTTACGATCAGATGCCTGATCCAAAATGGGTGATCGCAATGGGCGTTTGCACATCGAGTGGCGGCATCTATCGCACCTATTCCGTCGTGCAGGGGATCAATCAGTTTTTGCCGGTCGATGTCTATATCGCAGGATGTCCGCCGCGGCCTGATTCGGTGCTCAAGGCACTTATGATGATACAGGATGAAGTCGCGCACGATCGCCCGTTTGCTCGCGGCACCATCATATCAGGTGAACCACCTCAGGATCTTATTCAGATTCCAATTCAGGTGATCCCCGAACCAAATGTGCCAGGCAAAATTGTTCGCGTCTGACTCTCACTTCTCAGCCACCAGTTATTGTTCAGCAGTTAATGTTTAGCTTCGAATCCGTTAAGGAGCAATTCCCTGAATTCACGTACGAGGCTGTTGATGTCAATGGCACGCCCGGCGCGCTCGTCAGCAACGACGACGTACTTCGCGTTGCCAACTTTCTTAAGGAGAGCGGTTTTCTCCAGCTCATGGATGCCTTCGGCATCGATCGCAATCAGAAAAAAGGCCGTTTCGAGATCACCTACAACCTGCGCAATCACAAAACGAACGAGCGAATCTTTCTCAAAGTCCGATGCGATGAGAAATATCCACACGTGCCTTCACTGACAAGTATCTGGACCGGAGCCAATTGGAACGAGCGCGAGGCCTTCGATATGTACGGCGTGATCTTCGATGGACATCCTGATCTGCGCAGAATGTACATGCCTGATGAGTTCGAGTTTTATCCGTTGCGTAAAGATTTTCCATTGATGGGAATACCAGGTTCGATCCCGTTGCCACACAGCGAAGACGCCGATCGGCGGTTCAAGATACCTGATCGTGGCGAATAAGAAGAGTGTAAAGAACCGATAGAACAGCACGACGGTATGAAGGAGACATTGGAAGCGGAAACATTGAAGGTCGAGCACCACACGCACTCGAGTATTCCGCATATCAACCGGCCGCCGATCCTCGAAGCGTTGATGTCGAAGGATACGACCGTCAGCCGCGACGAAGATGCGCTTGATAATGAGATGGTTCTCAACATGGGTCCGCAGCATCCGGCGACACATGGCGTGCTTCGCGTGCTGCTGCGTCTGGATGGTGAGACGGTGATCAATGCCGAATGCGAACTTGGTTATCTTCACCGCGGCTATGAAAAGCTCGCGGAGAATATGACGTATCACGAGTATATTCCGCACACCGACCGTTTGGATTACATCTCTCCGATTGCCAACAATACGGCATACTGCATGGCAGTCGAGAAGTTGATGAAGCTCGAATTGCCGAAACGCGCTCAGTACATTCGTGTGATCTGTTGCGAACTCGCTCGTATTAGCTCGCACTTGATGGCGATGGGAGCGCTCGCGATGGATGTCGGTGCACTCACTGTATTTGTCTGGGCATTACGTGAGCGCGAGAAGTTGTATGACATTTTCGATATCATCACCGGCGTACGCTTCACCGTATCCTACATGCGCATCGGAGGAATGGCGCAGGATATCACGCCTGAAGGTATTCGAATGGTCAGGGACTTCCTCGATGGACTTCCTGACGCGCTTACCGATATCAGCAAACTTCTGCATAAGAACCGAATCTTTATCGAACGCTGCGAAGGCATCGGCATCATGCCACCCGACGAAGCGCTTGAGCTCGGCTGGACAGGACCGAATCTGCGCGCCTCCGGCATTGCATCGGATCTGCGCCGCGACAATCCCTATCTCGTATATCCCGAGCTTGACTTCAACGTGATCAGCCGAACGGAGGGTGACGTACTCGCGCGTTATTTTTGCAGGTTCGATGAGGTGAAGGAATCGGCAAAGATCTTACGTCAATGCCTCGACAAGCTTCCCGCAGGACCGATCTTCGCACATGATGCGAAAAAAGTGCTGCCTCGCAAGGGCGAAGTCTATTCGAACATGGAGGAGCTGATCAACGACTTCATGATCGTAAACTTCGGACAAGACACACCGAAGGGCGAGAGCTACTTCGGTCTTGAAGCTTCCAAAGGCGAGCTTGGCTGGTATTTAATGTCCGATGGCTCTGGTTATCCGTGGCGAAGCAAAATTCGCTCGCCAAGTTTTGCGAGCTTACAAGGGCTCGCGCGTTTGCTCGAAGGTGCGATGATCTCCGACATCGTCGCGATCATCGGTTCGATCGACCCAATTATGGGAGAGGCAGACAAATGAAGCACGTAAGAATCAAAGTGAACGGGATGACATGCGGCGGCTGTGTGAGCTCCGTTCGTCGCGCGCTCGAAAAAGTTGAAGGTGTTGAATCCGCTGTCGTCGATCTTAAAGAAGCTTCCGCCGAGATTTTTTTCGACGACACGTTCGTCGATCCGCGATCCCTCGCTCGCGCGGTCGAAGGCGCTGGGTATCAGCCAGACATGACCTCCGCATAAAATACTCCAAGCTTAGTTCGTTTTTAGATCCGCAGCGACTCGATCAAGGAATTCTGCCTGCTGATCGATGAAGACGTTATGCGAGGCGCCCTGGACGACTGACATATGATTCGGCCCGATCACCATCCGAATATGATCGCGTTCCGCCGGATCAAAGAGCCCATCCTCGTCGCCATAGATGCCAAATACCGGAATCTGCTTTGACAAGTGCTTAAGCGTATCGGTGATATCGAGAAGAGTGTAATGTTCATTCTTGAATAGACCAAGCACCGGAGGAAAACTCATGTGCGAAGACCAGTGAGCTGTGTCGTCCGCACCGATATCATTCCAGAGCGCTTTGGCGCGTTCATTCGGCTCCTTCGTTCGATAAAAACCACCTGTCATCGCGAGCCGGAATGCACCGCTGCTGTATTGGAAGGATGCTGGGTCGAGTCCGTTGACAATCTCCCATTCCACGTGTTCCATCGAAGATGTGTCTGGGAATTTGATCACGTAGTTCTGCATGATCGTATGTAACGTACGCTGAAAGGAGAGTGGCGCACTTACAAGAATCATCGAGCGCACTCGCTCCGGGTAGCGTGCAGCGAACAGAGTTGCAATCGCTCCGCCCCAACTATGCCCCATCAATGTCGCTTTCTTCAGATGGTATCTGTCGTAGACTGAGCGCAAATCTTCGACCGATTCGTTATACGTATACTTACCCTTGTAACTCTCCGAGCGTCCGCTCCCGCGCTGGTCATAGACAATGACATAAAATCCGCGTTTCGCGAGCGAATCCGCCGTTGATTCCTCGAAGCTGTAGGCATTGTAGCCGGGGCCACCGTGAAGAAAGATGATCGCAGGCCTTCGAGGATTCCCACAGGCGGTTGAATACAGAGTATCTGCACGACTCGCTCGGCTATCAAAACTCAAAAGAAGTAAGAGAAGCAGGAAAGAACTTGATTTCATTTGGCAAAGGGGTGCAACTCACGGCTGTCAACGTCCGTAGAACTTAATCGAACAGATGGGCTTTGTTTTAGTTTGATGACAGATCATTTTGCTGTGCTTGGCGTATCTCGCACAGCCTCGGATGCCGAGATTAAAGAGGCATATCGCAGGCTGGCAAAGCTCTATCACCCTGATATGGGCGGAGAGAATGCCGCGATGATGCGGCGGCTGAACGATGCCAAAGAGGTCCTCTTCGATTCTGTCAAACGCGAGCAGCATCGTGTGATCCTGGGATTCAACGAGCGACTTCGTCAGGCAGTCTATTCAGCCCGCTCTCCGAGGGATGGCTCGCAACTGTTTACTCAGTCAACACCTCGCCCAGACCCATGGTCGCGCAAGCAGGTGAAAGTCTTCTATGCTGTTGGCATTGCTGCGCTCACGATGCTGATCGTCTCGTTCGCGGTGTACCCATCGTTTGCTCCGCCAGTAAAGCGATTGCCACCGCTTCAGCAGATCATCGAGCGGCACTTGGATACGACGAGCAGCGCATTGGATGAAGCAGATACTGTCAAGATCCCCGATGATTCTCTACCCGCACTCGAGCGGCACGCCAACGCTCTCTATCAACACGGAGATTGGTGGGCGGCAGGGAAGTATTGGCAGAAAGCGCTGGAGCAGGATCCAACGAACGACAGTGATATCCGCCATCTTTCGCTCACCTATTTCAAGCGGGGCAAATATGCGCAATCGCTTCAAATCCTCGCGCAGCAAATGCACGGCGATTCGAATCTCGTCGTCGCGTATTACAATATCGGAGAACTCTTCCTCCACGAAGAAAAGCCATTTGATGCTTTGAATGCATTCGAGGAAGTAAAGAACATTGCTGATAGAATGAATCGCACAGGTCACCCGACACCCTACGCAGCAAAAGCCCAGGAGAAAATAGCGGAGTTGGAATAGATTGGGATCGTGAGATGTGCCAGAATATGACTAGCAACTGTTCTCATCTCCCGCTGTCCGTCGTTCCTAACAATTCCGAGAGAGGACGTCGCCAAATTCCTCCTTCGGCAGTCGCAGCAAAGAGATTCGTGCCGCTCACGACCAGAGCATAGATGTTTCTGCGCTTCAATCCAGCATTGACTGCTGTCCAACTCAATCCGTTGTTGGTCGAACAAAAAACACCTCGTCCTTCATTGCCCGCGAAAAGCATTGGCGACGATGTGTTCGTGCTAGTCACCGCGAGCGAGCGAATAGAAGTGTTCGTCAAGCCAGTATTTACCGCACTCCAGCTCGTTCCGTTGTTCGTGGAGTGAAAAACGCCTTTTCTAGTCGCAGCAAAGAGATTTGATCCACTTGCCGCAAGGGCATTAATGGCAGTCAGTGGCAAGCCAGTGTTTACCGCAATCCAGTTCTTGCCCATGTTAGTCGACATATAAACACCACTGAAGGAGGTACCTGCAAAAAGATTCGCACCGCTCAATGCAATTGCCTTGATATAAGGACTTCCCAAACCAGTATTGATCGCGGTCCAATTCGCGCCGTTGTTTGTCGAAATAAAAATCCCGTTGTGATCTGCTCCGGCAATGAGCATTGGTGAGGGCGTGTTCGTACTGCTGGCCGCAAGTGCAACAACAGTAGAGCTTGGCAAGCCAGTATTGACCGTACTCCAACTCACTCCGTTGTCTGTACTTAGAAGAACGCCGCCGTGATCCATAGCGAGGTCGCCAACCCCTGGAAATAGATTCATGCCGCTGGCCGCAAGAGAAAGGACAACCGTGTTCGTCAACCCGTTGCGGACGGGGTCCCGGCTTGATCCTGTGTTGGTCAATCCGTTATTAACCGCTGTCCAGCTTGAGCCAGCGTCCGTCGAGAGGTAGATGCCCCCAATAACGGTGCCGGCAAAGAGCTTTGGAGACGATGTGCTCGTGTCACTAGCCAAGAGCGCGAGTACAGTCTGGTTAGCTAGGCTGGTTTGAACCCACTCAGCGTCAGAGAACTTTGGCGCGAAAAAGAAGTACAGCTATCGTGATAGTCGAGAGGCGATTGAGTTTCACGGTTTCTATTTGTTCAATATCATCTTCATCTCACGACGCCCGCCATTTGAGGTAAGACATGCCGTATAGATTCCACTCGGCAGATCTCCCGCATCAAATCGCACGCTATGCGAGCCGGCATCCATCGACACATTCACCAGCGTTTCGATCTTTCGCCCCAGCATATCGAAGACTTCGAGTTGGACCATGCTGCGTTCAGTTAGAACAAAGCTGATAGTTGTTGTAGGATTGAAGGGATTAGGGTAGTTCTGGGCGAGCTGAGATGTCATGGGCCGCTCTTTAGCATCACCAACTGCAAGCATATTTGGTAGCGAGCGCTTCCAAACGCCGTTTGCGGCGGTGCCTGCGAAGTAAGTCGTACCGATCGCAGCCATGCTATAAACACTAGTGTTGAGCGGGAGTCCTTTACTTACGTTCGTCCAGGTACTACCAGTGTCTGTCGAAAGAAGAATCCCATCGCGCAGAGACATGTCAAACAGATTCGAATCGACTGTCGCGACAGCAAGAACCGAAGCGGCCATCGCATCGGTATAAATCTTAAACCAACTATCACCATCGTCAGTGGATTGGAAAACACCTTTATCGGTTCCGGCAAAGAGGCTTCCTCCATTCGTCGTTAGCGATTGGACATATGCTACCAATCCGTTATCGACCTCGGTCCAGGTCACGCCATTGTTGATCGATCGAAACGCGCCGCCGCTGTTCACGGCATAAACCTTTGCTCCTTTGACCATGAACGCCGTGACAAGGTTGCTCGTCAATCCAGTACTCGCTGCGATCCAGCTTGCACCATTGTTGTTCGAACGAAGGACGCCGCTGTAGGTCGTCCCTACTAGAAGATTGGGACCGCTCACGACGAGAGCATTGGCGTTCAAGTCGGTCAATCCATTATTAACGGTGGACCAGCTTGCGCCATTGTCGCTGGATCGGAATACCCCTCCTAGAGTAGTCGCGGCGAATACGCTCGTTCCTCGTGATACGAGTGCTCGTACATCTAGACCCGTCAAACCAGTAATCGTCATACCGTTATTTGCTGCCAGCCAGGTATCGCCGTTATCGGTCGATGAAAAAACCCCGTGGATGGTAGCTGCAAATAAAGTAGAACCGACAGACAGCATTGCAGTCACGCCTGTATTTGTCATTCCCGTGCTTGACAAAGTCCAATTAGACCCATTATCGGTCGAGCGGAACACACCGAAGCCAGCATAACAACCTGACAAAATAGTTGATCCACTAACCGCGAGAGCCCGGATGTCAGGGTTGAGCGCCAAGCCGGTATTGACCGGCTTCCAACTCATACCGTTATTGGTCGAGAGAGAAATGCCGTGCGCAGCACCTGCAAAAAGATTATTACCGCTTGCAGCAAGCGCGGGAAATGTGCTTTCGGTCAATCCGGTATTTACGGGGTTCCAACTTGTTCCGTTGTCTGTAGATAGAAAAATGCCGTTATTAGTCCCCGCGAAAATATTTGAACCATTCACAAGCAGGGAATGGACGTAAATATTCGTCAACCCGTTATTGACTATTGCCCAGCTCGCTCCATTGTTTGAGGTAACAAAGATGCCCCTCCCGTCGATCGTACCGGCAAAGAGATTGCTCCCGTTCACCGCCAGTCGAGAGAAAAACGCCGCCGTCGGTGCCTGCAAAAAAATTTGAGCCGATCACCGCGAAGGAAATAACGTTAAGGCGTGTCAAGCCATTATTGACGGCCTTCCAGTTAGCGCCGTTGTCAGTCGAAAGAAACACGCCGCTACCGTATGTCCCTGCAAAAACATTCGTACCAATCGTAGTAATTGCATAGACAACGCTATTGGTCATGCCATTATTAATCGCTCTCCAATTTGCGCCGTTGTTGGTAGACAAAAAGACTCCCGCGCTGTAGGTCCCTGCAAAAACATTTGAGCCACTCACTGCAAGACAAACGATCGTGCCACCCCCAGGTCCCTGCGTCGGAACCCACTGAGCATTGGTGAGCTTTGGCGTGAAAAGAACTACAACGATTGAGAAGATAAGGAGGCTATGGAGTTTCATGTAAATAGGTTGGACTGTCTCTTGTGCTGCTTCCCTTGGAAGACCAGTTGAATTGCGGATGCAACAAAGATACGGAGAGCGACTTCGATTGTGTATCGTTGCGTGACCTTTTTGGTGAGAGAGGGAAACATAAATCACCTGCGATTTCTATTTTGTGGGAACGGTGCTGGATAATTCCATGTTTTATATGTCGTAGGCCAGATCCCCGTTATTTTTAGGTACTACTGTGGTCTTGTAGGCAACCTTCCATTCTGTACGCCAGCTAGACTCACGCTACTTTCATCCTTGCCCAATGGATTCCCACGTATGCAGGAATGCCAATGAGGCAGGCTGAATGCGCGAAGCGCGGAAGAGCGACGATCCTGTCATTCCCGCGAATGCGGGAATTCATCTCCTAAGCCGAAGCAACGCCATTAGTTTTCTTTAAGAAGGAGAATTATGAATAAAATTTTCACACTTTTGGCAGGGAACAGCGAACGGGGAACAGGGAATAGGCGATTTCGGCTCAGAATCGAAGGGGCCACTTCGCGAAGCTCTCGTTTTATGAATAAAGTTTTCACATCTCGCGTCCCGATCCCCAACTGTTCCTCGTTCCCTGTTCGCTGTTCCCTGACCCAACTGAAGTACTTTTGTACCTCATTCAACTTCATCTGGCTCCGAACCTCATGCCGACTTCACGAAGCGTTACGATCCCACTCACGCTGATTGCCGTGATCATTACTGGTGCGGCGCTGCATCAACTTGAATCGGCATTGCTCCCATTCGTTGTCGCTCTTTTTCTGTCGAATATCTTTCGTCCGCTGGTCTCCTTTCTTCGCAAGGAGAAAGTCCCGATGGCAGTTGCGATTCTACTTGTGCTGGCGCTTGTGGGTGGGGTGCTCATCGGAAT
>JABDDM010000035.1 GCA_013287605.1 Ignavibacteria bacterium
AAGTAGCTTCAAAGGCCATCGTATCAACATGGTGCTTGCCGTCCGTCGCAAGCAATGCGATCACTTCCTGTGAGCGGCCATAGACAGGTATGATCCCGCTGCCAGGGCATTTGTCATCACTCCTGATGCGGAGTGTGTCGTAAAGAGTGCGTGACGAGTCAAGTTGCGCAAAGTGGACCAGCATGATCCAGCAGTCTCCTGGCTTTAGCGTGATGGGTAGTCCGCTGAATCCACCACCGGGATGCCAGGTGAAATAATTCGAATCGAACCCTGCCCCGGAGATCGTTACTGAGCTGGAGGTAATATTACAGATCTTGACGGTATCCTCCAAGAACCTCGTCTCTAGACAACCGACATAGAGTGTATCAAACTTGATTGACCCGGTCGAGTAGCTCAGTTGTGTAGTCCGGTTGATATTAAGCGGCACATTGAACGGCGCACCGCACCGATTTGCACTCGTCGCTGCCAGATCTGCCGAGATCGCGCCGATCTGATTCGCATGCATACGGACCGTGACCTGCTGCGGCACATTTTGCGAAAGCGACAGCGAGTTCTTTGACAGCGTGAACAATCCAGCGGACGCTCCTCCGATGCTAAGATCGACATTGTCACCGCAAAACGAAGTGTCGGTAATTGTAAATGTAAACGTGGTATCGCTCGTGCACGCAAGTGATGTGTTGATGGCCGCTGGCGATACGGTATAGGTCAGCGGCACGACGCGGTTGCTGGCCTCGCAATGCGCGCCGCTCCGCATGCTGCCGATCATATTGCCCGCAGCATCGCAGAGGAATTGTGTGCCGGCTGGGTCATTGCAACGGAAGTACATGATGAGCCCCGGTTCATTGCCCTCAAGCGAGAGCAGCCGTTGACATTCGATCTCATGCTGAGAGAGTGCTCTGCGCCACAAACGAATCTCATCAAGCTGCCCGAGGAAGGTTCGGAAGCGTGATGAATCATCATAAAGCGCGTTGCAACTCGCCAATTGCATTCCTAGCGTCATGCTTTCGATAGGATGCAGATGCGAGATCGGATACTGAGCGTTGCTCGTTCGGGCAACTTCCTTCCCATCCACGAATAGCCTGCCCTGCGTCGATGTGCCATCCCAGACGGCAGCGATATGAACCCAGCCGCGCGTGTAGAGATCGGGGATCAACGCCTGCACGATCGTATTGTCAAGATCACCTTTAAATGAGCCGGGAGCGCTGAGAGCGAAGACCAGCTCGTTGTCTTGGATGTAGACAACCCACTGATCGTTGTTGTCCTGGTTTGGGCCCCAGAGTCCTCCAACGAACTGCCGTTTTCCAGGTTGTGGAGTCGGATTAATCCATGCTTCGAAGGTGAGAGCAGTGTCGAGCGCTCGCAGTACGTATGAGGTATCGATGTCGACGTATTGCGCACCCTTACCTTGTGTTACCTGAATGGTAAGGGCATTGCCAATGCAGGAATTATCCTTGTCGCATTTTGCAGGGAATTGCGCTCGTGCAGATCGGCTGCTCAAGAGTATGAGCGCAAATAAGATGCAGAAAGGCAGGGCCAGCAGAGCTCGACTACACCTGATATTCATGACAGGCTTCGATTGAGTGTGTGCTACGTTAGCGCACACACTGGATCATCTTCGAGATCCGGTCTGAACCAGCGATGACCGTACATACATAAGTACCGCTTGCGAGTTGTCTTCCGGCGATCTGCATTGCATCGAGTGGTATCTGATGAACTCCTGCCGCCAGGTGCTGCTGAATGACGCGGCCGAGACGCTGACCCGCGACGTTGGAAAGATCGATCGTAACATCTGTAGCCGACTCCAGCGTGAGTTGGAGCGTCGTGTTGGTCGAGAATGGATTCGGATAATTTGAAAGCGACAGCGTTGAAGGCTGACCCACTTTCCAACCGTCGATACCTGCTTGCGGCTTGATCACTCCGAGTGGCGTCACCGTGATGTCGTCTGGAGGCAGTTGCAGGATGATACGTGCGTCGGCCAGGGTCAATCCAAACCACTTGGTAAGAACATCCATGTATGTACGACGATAGTCGATCTGCATCGGCAGATCGCCATTCTCATCGAGATTAGCAAGGTCTAGCGGCTGAAGTTGAAAGACACCTGAACTTACTTGCGTACCAAACACAAACTGAACGGACGCCGCGCCGTGATCGGTACCAAGGCTTCCGTTCTCTGCCGGTCGCCGTCCGAATTCGCTAATGGTTAAGCCGATCACACGGTCTGCTTCTCCCAAGGCAACCATATCGTACATAAACTGCGCACAGCCATCGCCGAGACGACTTAAGAGTGTTGGATGCAAGCCAGTCTTGCCATCCGTTTGCTGCGAAACGTGAGTGTCGAAACCGCCCATTGAAACGACATAGACTTTTGTCTTCAGTCCTCCGGCGATAAGTGCAGCGACGGATGCCATTTGTTGTCCAAAACCGTCAGAGCCATACGTTGCCTTAAGCTTTGCCTTACCCGCTGCGTATGCAGTGCGAATGTTGAGTGCGTACGTGTTAGAACGCTTTGCAACGTCATCGATGAATGCGTACTCATCAGAGTAATGAGTCCCCATAGCGTTTGCATCGGTAGCATCAAGGAAGGAGCTAACTCCCAATTGTTTGCTGGGGTCTCCCACCTCAACACCCATTCGTCCCTTCGTGCTGGTCAGCGCGAGAGAAAATCCGCCGACCTGAATCGCAAGCGGATCAGGCGGCAATGATGCCGGAAAGGTTGGATACTGTTTCTCGAGCATTCTCCCAACCCAGCCCGTCGACAGATGATGATTTGGATCGGAATCGATGATCCCGCTTAACCAGATGTCCGTCGATCGAAAATGTGAAAGATTAGCCGGGGTATAGCCGATCTCACGTACAACTGCAGCGTAACCCGTGTTGAGCAATTGCACCATACCGCCACGACTCCCACGCCCTAGACCATCATTCATATAGATAGGTCCAACCTTGATTGCGTCTAATGGCTGAATACCGATCTTCGGGCGCAATGCCTGATATGCTGGATCATCCGCCGGGATAATGGTATTAAGTCCATCATTGCCACCGAAGAGCTGCACAATGATTAATATCTTGTCGGCAGCATTCTCCTGCATTTGCGCCAGAAGTGGCAGCGGTGTCTTTGCACGAACGGGGATTCCGTTGAGCATGATCGGTGCGGCAGCCGCCGTGGCTGCTAGGGACTGTAGGAATGTTCTGCGCTTCATAATGCTCTCTTGATTTACGCTTTAGAGCGGTTCACAAATTTGATTAGCTAGGGCGGGCACACACACAAACTTCTAACAAAGCTGAAAATCCGGTAGATCGCTGATAAGCGATAACATCTGCCGCATGTTGCTGGCTGCTGTCGATGGGCTCTGCAGGATCGCTGGCCATTGTGACGCGGGCGCGTTTGCTGTGAGTTTGTTCAGCAGATCCGTCGCTCGCTCCGTTGATAGTGCCCGGGGCAGTAGAAGCGCGGCAACCTGTGTGACAAGCTTCTGTGCGTCAGTGTAATTTGGGAATTGCTTAATGAACGCTGTGACAGTGGCATCATCAAGTCCTTCGATGGCGGTGGTCGCAGCATTCGAGCGGAGCGGATAGGTCGTCGTTGTGACCCAATCATGCCATCCAGGCCATCCGCTTACATTCGGCGGATTGAATAGTGTTTGGTCGATCGACTCCATTGTGCTGTCGATGACGAGCGTTGGAGCGATCTGACGTGCAAGTCCGATGGCGAACTCGGCTGGAGTCTTGATCTGCGCACCGATGTTTGCATTATCGAAGAAGTGAGCACTCTTGAGAAGCGCGCTCATGACTGGCTTGATAGTGAAGTTATTCTGTATAAGAAGAGCTGCCATAGCCTGGATCACCGACATATCAGGAACCAACGGGTTGCTGTAGACAAAGAACTTGTATAGCTTCGTACAGATAAACGTTGCCGCTGCCTGTGCTCTGACGGTGAAGAGAGTGTCGATCAGTTTTTGTATTTCTTCGCGGCGCACTAAGTACTCCGTGTTGGTGGTGGCATCGCGAGCAGGGAAGCTGACACCGAGTACCGACTTTTGACCCACGTCATGCTGGTCAGGCAGGAAGTACGAATTGAATATTCCGTTCGGCGAAGGAGTATTGCTATACTGCGCGATGCGCCAGCCGGTTAGAACGCGCGCTGCATTTTGGACATCACCTTCAGTATATTGTCCCAGCCCGATCGTAAACAACTCCATAAGTTCTCGCCCGTAGTTCTCATTCGGAGCGCCGACAGAATTGAGATTACCTCCCAAATAGGCTAACATTCCACCATCAAGCGTCATGTTCATTGCAAGGTCGTTGAATTTTTCAAGACCGTGCTGTCTGAAATGATCGTTTTGACGGTAGAGCAATGGCGCGATGACGTAGGATTCCTCGGCTACGAATTGCGACGTAAAGTGTCCGCTCCAAAAGAGCGTCATCTTTTCAACGATCGTCGCACCCGCATCACGAAGAACGTTGGCAAACCACGTACGCAGCTTCGCTGCATCGCTCTCCCATTGTGCGTGGAGCTGACCGATGAGTGTGGTATCGAGACCATCGGTGTTCGTAGTGACATTATCTGCCACGGCGGGTCGAGTTGGAGTACTTGGAGTATTTAAAAGTAAATCGACTGCATCACTTGGTGTCGACGCACTCAGCGTCACCATGTCTGCCCAAACCGGCATCATGGTAGTGCGCCGGAGCAAATGCCCGATCCTTACAAGGTCGGTGTTCCATGGCTCGGAGGCTAATGGCACATATGGCTCAAGCCCTGTGCTTAGCGGCCGATCGACAGATGTGGTTGGGACGTACTGGGTTCCTGAAGTTCCGGTAATGCGGGTTAGAAAGGCTCTGCGGTCCATAAGGCCTGATAGACTGTGCTACCTACCGCAAGGCAAGCAGCGATGTGGGCATTAAGTTAACCTGCCTCAAGCAAGACAGGAATCGACAACACAAAATCTCGTTACGAAAACTGACAAGAGCGCATCAGTCTTAAGAACCCTGCTCTGCTCAAGAAGTTACTTCCGCATAAAGAGCTTCAACGAAGCGCGGGAAAAAACTTGAGATTAGAATGAAGACAGGGCAACCTGTTAGCAAACAGCTATCGGCAAACAGCACTCTTAACAGCGGAATGCAACGTTCGAAATTCTGTCAATGATTCCGAAGCAATACATTCCAAGTTCCTCGTACTCCAAATTAGAGACACAGGAAAAATACACTTAGGGACAAGACCACAGGAAATGCCGGACAACCGTCCGGATGTTTGAAGAAGGGAGGCTCGAGTTAAGCTCCGGAAAACCGGAGCTTTTGATTCAATCGTACGACTGCGAACGAGGGGACGAACTTCCGGAAGTGAACATATCGACATCCCCGAGATAATCCTCAACGAGCCGTGTCATCACGTGGAGTTCGTTGAGTTCAAGGGCAACGTAGATCGGGTCTCGTTCGCTGTGCTTTTCGGCATCGCGTAATTTCTGCGCGAGGGCCATTAGTCTATCAAGCGTTGCGATCATTCAGTAGCGAGGTTTTTCGGTGCGTTTACTATCATTCCTTGACAACCAATTTCATCATCCACATCTCCCCACAAGATATCCACAAGGGTTGCAGGAATAACAGTGGACAAATATGCATCAAAAAAAGAGAGAAATCAAGTGCTGACCTAGATTATTTTACGATTTTCGCAATTTTCTTTCTAAATTTTGACAACCGAGCGCTACTTATCAACAATTCGTGCTCCGGATGAGGTCAAAACTATGTTGACGGTCGAACCAGGAGCAAGCTTAACGTCATGGGGTCTCGGTTCGAAACTTTCTATCTGAACGAGATCATATCGGCGAGTTTCCCCAAATTGACGATTCGAAGGACTCTCTTCTCTCTTGTTAAGAATGAATTCCTCCCTCCCCCGATCACTGCAAAAGAACGCTCGATATCTTCCCTTCTCATCAAAAAGCTCGCTCACTATACGAGCTGATACTTCGGCTTCGGAAGGAAATGAATCGCGGATATTTCCTGCCCGCTTTCTGATAGTTGAATAGGTGTCTTTCAGCGAGAGCCTCAGCGTGCCTATCTCGTCATCGATTGCATTGATGAATAACGGCCGCTCCCATTGGATTTCAGTATGACACCAATCACCTTCTTTCGTGAGAGCAGGACAATTGTTATTGTGTGTGCAAGGTGCGAAGATGCTGCCTCCTGCGGCAATCACTCTATCACGAAATCGAAGCGCACGTCGCGAGATCTCACGCGAGCTTGGCTCGATGATGATCAACGCACCTTCATCCTCGAGAAGCTCGAAGAGGATGCGAATGAGTTCTTCGTCCTTTGCTTCATCAAGTTCATTGAGGGCATTCATCATGGTCAGTAATTTGAATTTGCCATGACGAGCACCGAATGCTTTAAGAGCTGTCAGGTCCGATAGATCAAGGCTTTCGAAGAGGCCTTTTGCTTCAGGAATTCTCTTTGCGAGCTCAATCTGAAATTGCCTGGCATCTTCAAGGTTGGAGCGAAGAAGATCGGTCAGGATGAAGTTGAAGCTCTCCTGTTGTAACCCCTCTTGCTTCGGGCCTTCCAGTTCAAGCCAAAGCACAAAGCTCCAAACAGCGGTGCCCGGACCACCACCGAGATCAAGATGCGTGAGCGGTCGGTTGCCCTGTTCAAAAAAACCGGCGAGCGAAAGTTCTCGAAATGCCGGCCAGAGTTTGAACAAGTTCGTCGTCATGTAATAGAGCATGTACGCTCTACGCGCAATGGGAGTGCTTAAATAGACGCCAGATTGTGTCTGCACGCGATCGATCGTTAAGCCCTTGCTAAGCTCCGCGACGCCCGCGACGAGCTCCTTCCAATTTCGGTCCTTTGATCTTCCGGCATGCTTGGATGTCAGATCGAGGCCGAGAACTGCTTCCAGCGTTGAAATGTAGACTTGGGGTAGAACGAATGGGGATCGGTTCACTCTCTCAACTGTGATCGAACAAAAAGCTCAACTCTCGGAAAGCGCATTAACTGCTTCTACTGAAGCGACCGCGACGGCAACGATACGTGCCGGCGATAAACTACAATCGCCAGCCCCAATTGTCGTGGCCTCTCGGCGCAGGAATTTTCTTCGCTGGCTTTTGCGATTTGCGCTCGCTGCGTTTTCCATTCCGATCATCCAGGTAGTTGCACTTCGCTTCACCGACCCACCCGTAACAACGATGATGCTTTTTCGTGCATTCGATCATCTCTTTGCGGGAGAGTCGGTCCTTTGGAGTCACACGAACGTATCAAGAACTAACGTAGCACCCGCACTCTATAAGGCAATCATCGCAGGCGAGGATCAGCGGTTCTTTGTCCATCATGGATTCGACATAGCGGAGATCCAAAAAGCAGAGCGCGCGCATGAGCGACATCCGAACCGACCAATGCGAGGCGCTAGCACGATCACTCAACAAACTGCGAAAAATCTATTCCTACCCCCGTGGCACAGCTTCATTCGAAAGGGGATCGAAGCTTACTATACACTTCTCATCGAATTCATATGGCCAAAAATGAGAATTCTGGAAGTATACGGGAACATCGCGGAGTTCGCCCCGAATGTGTACGGAGCTGAAGCGGGTGCCGAGTTCCACTTCAAGCGTCATGCTCGCGATCTCACACCGATGCAAGCCGCACTCATGGCGGCTGTGCTGCCGAACCCAACTCGCTGGAGCGCTTCGCATCCATCAGCCTATATTCAACGGCGCGCCGCCAGAATTCTTCGACAGATGCAGGGCATTCCCACAGATGAAGAGGACGATGGATCTCCGGATTAAAAGTCTCATAAGAAAAGGGGCTCACATCGTGAGCCCCTTTTCTTATGATATATCACCTGATCACTTATTCACGACGATCGTTCTGGATGTCGTAAATAGTGGAGTAGAGAAACGAACCGTATACGTCCCGCTTGGCAGGGACGCTGGGTCGAATGTCGCACGGTATGCACCGATATCATGCGACTCGTTCTTCATGATGGTCTGGACATTCTGCCCGAGAAGATTGTAGACCTGAATGGTCACGAGTGTATTCTGCGAGCGCACTTCATAGTTTATCTGTGAAGATTGCGTCGTCGGGTTCGGAGAAATATCCACGATCTGAGCGTCAACCGTACCTGTACTGATGAAATGTCTGACCGTCGGATCGCCGCAGAGATCCTGTGGCGTAAAGAATCCGGGAACATGCATCGTCGAGATATAGCATAAGGGCAGTGTATCCCGTCCGAGGAAAGCACCATGAGATACCGAGATGTCACTCTTCAGGTCCTTTGACACCATGAGCCTGAAATGCATCGTAGCCAGCACATCCGCATTGTCAAGTGGACGTGAACCCATAGCATTGATCGTAACGGTTTCGTTGCCATTCTTGTCATCCGCTACTGGGACACTTATACCTACGAGTGAATAGCCCGGTGCAGGATCTACACCATTGAGATGGAAGAGGTCACGACGATAGGTGACATCGAACGAATATCCGAAGACGGCTGCACGCGTTGGTAAGAGGTGAGCAATGTGGATCGGAACGTCGAATGTCTCTCCGGTCTTCACAGAATATGGTTTTGTATCAATCGAAAGCGCGGAGACCGTATCAATAAGTGCATCGCCCGTGCCATTCAGATACTGATCCGTCGTCCACGAGCTACCAGGAGTTGCGACTGTGTCCCATGTGTACTCGATGATCGCGGACGAGAACTGAACGAGTGTCGGACGATAGATCACGTGGAATTGTAACGTGTCACCTGTCCTCAGCGTCTTGCCAACCTTGATCGACTGTGAGCCATCCGAGAAGCTGAATTCACCGGCATCAGGATGCGTCCCGGCGCCAATAATATCAACTTGTCGAAGAATGACCGTGTGCGTTTTGGTATTTGAAGCAACCGTCACACCCTCGTTTTCCTGACAGGTGAAGGTGGTTGGGTAATCCTGTCCCGTTCCCTGCACTCCAAGTTCATCCGTCTTCATCAGGAGATCGATGCGTTGTTTCTTCACACAATTCGTCGCACCACTGATCTGAATGTTAGCCGTGAGCGAACCCGCCTGTGCAATGACGCCAGTGACAGTCACAGTCACGACGCCACCAGGCGCGATCACATCACCAACATTGATGCCGGTAACGGTGAACGCTGGATCGCTGACGCTGACCTGAGTGATCGTGAGCGGCGCATCGCCAGGGTTCGTCGCCTTGAATGTCTTCGTGATTGGGGTGTTTGTTGTAGTAATCCCAAAGTCAATCAAATTTTGATCGACAGTTAAGTCCGCATGTACAATCGTTGCGGACAGATCGACGAATGGATCAGTCTTCGATTGATTGAACGCGATCAGTTTTGCAGAGCGTGTGACATACCCCTTGAGAAGATTCGGCTTGAAAAGGATATCAATCCATAAACTATCACCCGGTTGCTTGAAATCAACCTGGAAATTACCGAGCGGAGTGTAGCCATTCTGATTGCGGAGAATGCTGAACTCATCAGCGTCCTTACCCTGAAGCACAACGGAATCGACCACTTCGACTGCTGAATTGTTGTTGTACAGCCACATGCGGATCGTGTCAGGCACGTCGCAGACTGCTGGGAAAGCCTGCTTTACACGATCCCACTGAACACCCGGTTCAACACCGCGACCCAAAAGGATAGAGAAATCCCGATTATGATGTGCGAACTGGCTTGGTAAGTTTGTCCCCCAATCGTTGTTGGTCGAGTCAGCACCTACATGGTGCGCCGTATAGCAGAATTCAAGATCAATGGACTCACCAGGCTGGAGGGTCACCGGCAATTTAGCAGCGTCATTGAACTTGAAATCTGTCAGGTTATGCAGCACCCACTGCGTCGTGATCGTCAGAGGTGCGTTACCTACGTTCTTCACATTCACGGGCAGACACTTCGAATGCCCAACTAGCAGAGTCCCAAAATCGACATCCTGCGCGACGATGATTGGCGTCACACCGGAAGCAACAATCGGGACGGTGTCCATAATGCAGTCTGCAGTAAATATCAAGCTATCCAGGTGTGCTAGACCAGTGTCAACTGCCACATAGCATGCGTTGACCACCAATGAATCACCGCCCTTCAGCGTTGCCGGCAGGCTCGGGGTGGTAGAAGAGAGTTTGAACTCTCCGCGATTGAGTTCGAACGCTGCACTTCCGATCGTGATCGGCTGCGTGTTCTTCGTTCCATTGTTATGGAATACGATTCGCGTACAGCTATCGACACCGACGATCGTCTTGAACATCTCTGCATGCGAAGGAGAAACACTGATCTTTGGAGCGCTGTAGTAGAACTCGAAGACAGTATCATTGCCTGCACGATCGATCGCGTAGACAGCAGCGTACGCATCCTGCAGCGGATTGATCACTTCAACTCTGAAGTCCACTCTCGGATCGCCGGCCACGAAGTTGGGGTCGGCCGGATTGAGCCTCATGTTGACGCTGACATGCGGAGGGCGAACATAGACGCCCTGAGGATCAGAGAGCAGGACGATATCAGCCACACCCTCGTCACCAGGCAAGGAATCAGTGATCGTCACATCCCACGATGCACAAGCAGGATGCGCCCTCATCCGCGGAGGGTTCAACTCGTCGTGAGAGCCGTATGACTGACCGCAGGGTGCGGCGTAACCCCAACCATCTTTGTATTCACCTTCTGTTCTGCCATAACTGTATACGACGAACGGAGTATTTGCCGTCATCGCATAATCACCGGCACCAAGTCTGAACCGCAGAGCCGTCCATTCAGGATGATTCGGAATCTTGAACTGCCCGATGGTCGAATACGTGACTAGCTTTTTTTGGCCTCCGCCGTTGAACGAGACGAGAAGCGTCTGGATCGAATCCGTATAGGTGAGAACATTGACGAATTGAGCACCGCGGTAGCTGCTCTGTGCCGGGATCTTCCAGACAGCATTCTTTCTCCACCGGTTGGCAGGAATGACGTTCATCTCGTTCGGACAGGTATACGTCGTCTCGTCCTGTGGCGTCTTGTCTTTTCCCTTACCTGCCTTGCTTCCGGGATCAGCGTAATGTTGGCCCTCGAAATAGTCATACATCACGACATAAATTTTCTTCCCATCGGTGCTCACGATATCAACCGGATCAATGATGTTATTGTAAGCCGCAACGGGATTCTGAAAAGCAGAAAGCTGGAGTGTATACGGCGAGATGTTTCCCCCCGCCCAAAGATTAACCGAACCGCTTGATTGATCAGTATAAATGCGATACATATTACCCCTGCCATTGACAAGCAGACGAGTCACGGGTGGAGGAGCGACTGATGGAGCGGAAGGATATTCTGTCTCCCAATCTTCAACGGGAGTCATTTGCTCGATCATCAAATCGCGCACATCGTTATCCAGCGTCGTCCAAATCCCGGAAGGATCTCCCAACAGTGCACGCTCATGACCACCAAGTACCGCTATCGGCTTATTGGAGGATACGATTGAACCGGAAATATCGTACGAAGGGTCAACGGAAAACGAACGAACCCAAAATACTTGACCTCGACGAAGTGAGACTGATGCTGTATGTTGCGTCCCAGTAGCTCCGACACCGGAGTTGACACCGACAATACCGCCATACGTCGTTGATGCAGGTGTATAATTTACAACCGTATTATCGTAAGGAGCAATGATCATGAACTCCGAGCTGGAAGAATCACGATTGATATAGCCAGGGTTGCTCTGGATCGGATTATCGAACCAGCTTGCGATAACATACTTCTTGCCCAGCGCCGATGTGGGGATTGACTGCAGCAGTCCGCCAGTGCACGAGCCCTGACTGTAACATTGGACGCTGATTGGGAATCGCGACTTGATGTGTGCGGCTTTGAATTCGGCCAATTCTCCCGGCTTGGTCGGTCGCATATGCTGACGATCCAAAGCTAACTGGGCGCATCGACCCTTCATGAGTACTACTCCTGACCCAGAGGTTTCGACACCGTTGTCATCAAAGTAGTTGATGGTGACGGAGTTATTATCGGCATACGATCCGATCAGTACCCAATAGGATTCCGTGATCCCGCTAAAGTAGGACGAATGCACGATCCCGGGCATATATCCAATGTAGAAATCCCGGCCATCGGACGGGATGCCATTGGATTGAGCTCGTATGCCAGAACTGAATGAGAGCAGCGAGAGTAGTACAAGAATGCCCGCTAACGCATAGGCTTTATTTCCCTCGCGTCGGAGGGACGAATATGCTTTGATCATAGCCGTCAAGCTGAAAGTCACGACTTAGGAAATCGTGAACCCTCTGTGAGTTGAGGCACGCCCCAAGTCGCAGGGAGTGTTATTAGAAGTTAGTACACAACAACACAATTCGGAGAGCAGATGGGGTTAACCCCGTGGGTTTCCGCTACACGTGAAATGTTGCAGCGACAAATTAAGTTCTCAGAGAATATCGACCCCTAACGAAAGCCAATGACAACGAAAACACTCTGTAGGAAATGGCGAATGCTGCTTTTGATCCTCTCTGTTCTTTCAGCAAATTCCGCTACTAGTTTCGCCCAAAATTATCATTGGATTAGAACATTTAACTATTTGACGCCATGCGTCGCATTCAATCCCTTGTCGAAAGGGAAAGTAGTCTTTACAGCAACACCTGATACGATAGGGGTTTTTCGTTCTGATGATGGTGCCATGACTTGGCAATGGTACGGAGTTGGGCTTAACCCGTTCGCAAGCGCAGATATTAACCAGATTTTCTGCCTGCCGTCCGATACCAATGTTGTGATTGGCGTCGGAAAGAGCCAAGTGTTTCGCTCGACGGATGGTGGACATTCCTGGGCTGTAGTGCTGGATCCGGGAGGCATCGAAGGAGAAGACGTTGCCTACTATGCTCCCACGAATGCCATATATTATGGTGAGAACTTCAAAGGCCCTACCTGGCGATCGCTCGATAGTGGGAAAAGCTGGCAGGTCACTGGCCAGATTGATACAAACGTGGGACTCTGCACGCTTGCAATCTCGCAAGATAACGAGCACGTCCTGCTTGCAGGATCAGCAGATGGCGTGATCGCGAAGTCCACGAACGAAGGCGGGCACTGGGACATCGTCTATCCCGCTGAACGTGACACGAACACAGTACATCAGCCGGAAATACCAAAGATCATTTACTCTGATTGGGCGAATGGTGTTGCTGTTGCCACTCGATGGCATTCCGTAAAACACTCCATGGTTGAAACCACGAATCATGGGACTTCATGGCAATTCCTCAGCTCGCCGGAATATCATGTCTGGTCGCTTGAGATTGACCAAAAGGCTGCTCTAGTCGTCGCCGGCCGGCCAACACATCTCTGGACTGGACTCTTCCTCCAAATGCTCCCTGATACCACGGCAGGCGGAATGATCGAGGAGTCCACCGACGGAGGTGTGAGTTGGCATGCAACGGAATTTCCGAAGTCTGCCGGCGTGCATGACGTGTACATGCTCAAAGCGGATACTTCCTCCGACGCGCTCGTAGCGGCAACCGATCATGGCATATTTGTAGGTCGTATGCCTTCCGAGGTCCGGAGAAATCGCGAGCCAGTCAGAGATGCAATTCAGATTTCACAAAATCCGGCGACCTCGGTGACCCATCTATCCTGGCCGGGATTGGGAGAATCTGTCGTCTGCGTGAATGATGAAGTAGGGAGAGTCATTTTCCAATCGACCGTAAGCGCCAACAGCTTGGACCTTCACCTCGCCTCATTTCCGGTCGGACCCTATTTCATTTATATAAAGAACAATCGGAGCAATGTTCTTCTACCCGGTCGGCTCTATAAAGCGGCAGAGTAAAATCGTCGATTCCATTAACTGACTGTAACCCGTTCGATGTCTGCTCCGAGTCCGGCGAGCTTTTGCTGTATGCGCTCATAGCCTCGCTCAACGTGATGAATTCCGAGTACGGTGCTCTCTCCTTCCGCTAACGCCGCAGCAATAAGATAAACAAAGCCTGCCCGAAGATCCGGAATATTGATGGTGCTTCCTTTGAGCTTTGTGGGCCCGAGAATGACCGCCGAATGAGGATAGACCAGCGTTTTGAACCGGCACGGCGTTCCACCAAGGCACGATTTGTAGAGCTCGATCTGCGCTCCCATCTTGCGAAGTTCTTCAACGTATCCGAACCGATTCTCATATACTGTTTCATGGACAACTGACATGCCGGTAGCTTGCGTCATCAAAAGCACCCACGGCTGCTGCCAATCTGTCATGAAACCGGGATGAACATCCGTCTCGATCGCGAGCGGTTTGATCTTGTCCTTATACCAGAACCGAATGCCGGCGCCCGTTACATCATAGTCGGCTCCAGCACGCCGGATCGCATTCAGGAATGTGATCATTGACGATTGATGCGCGCCTTCGATGTAGACATCGCCTTTCGTCGCGATCGCGGCGCAAGCGAAGCTTGCTGCTTCGATTCGATCGGGTAAGACTTTCTGCATGGCTCCCTGCAAATGCTTTACACCTTCTATAATGATTCGCCTGTTGGTTTCGACTGAGATGATGCACCCCATCTTCTGGAGGTATTTCATCAGCTCAATGACCTCAGGCTCGACGGCTGCGTTCTCGATGATCGTCGTTCCTTCTGCGAGCGTCGCGGCCATGATGATATTCTCGGTCGCGCCCACAGAAGGAAACGGAAGAGAGATGCTTGTGCCGATAAGCTTGTCTGCTTCGCACGCAAAGTAGCCGTCCTTGTAGGATATCGTTGCGCCCATTGCCTCGAGTGCAGCAGTGTGAAAGTTCACAGGGCGCTGGCCGATCTTATCGCCCCCAGGCATCGGCACATACGCAGAGCCATTCCGATGCAGCAGCGGACCAATCATCAGGATCGGAATACGATTGAGACCTGCAAAGGCCTGCGGTACTACCGTCGTCTGGATTGTTGGAGTATTGATGGTGAGCGTGCCATTCGCTTCATCCTTTAGCATCACATCGCTTCCAAGCGAGCGAGCAATCGATGCAGTGATGTCAACCTCTCCGAGATGAACAGGCGCATTGGTGAATGTGCTCGGCGTATCGGCGAGCATGGAGGCGACCATGAACTTCGAGATCAAGTTCTTTGTCCCGCTTACTCTTACTGTTCCGTGAAGCGGGCGGCCACCGCGCACTTTGAATGCATCCATCAGGTAAAGGTATCTATTAATCTCACCAAAGTTACGGGACTATTTTGTCGTTGCAAGATCAGTCGTCGTTTTCTTCTCGATGTTAAATAATTTTAGCTTTCGCGTTCCGCCTGCATCGGTCACCACGTAAGCGATCAAGTTTTCCTTCGGAGCGATCCCGATGGCGATGGGCGTTCCAGTAAGGGGTACGCTCTCCTTCGTCGCGGAAATCTGGACATCGATCGTGCCATCCGAGTGTTGTAGTAATCTGAATTTTCCGTTCGGCGAAAAGTCCACTCGAGTAATATCTCCCGCTTCATCATTCGACCAGCTAGTCGAACCCACATCAGCATGCACAACCTGCGCAGCACTGCCAGTTTGCTTCAATACGATCATCTGGTGATTGTCCGGAGTCATCAATGCCTCGACAAAGTGTTCACCAGAGGCAGGGGTTGCAATTCGTTGTCGGTCAGTCGTCTCAATGTTAAAGAAGTAAAGGGATTCATCCTTGGGGTCCTGGACGAGCAGCCGGGCGTGATCGCGCGACCATGCCATTACCACGTAATCCTTATCATTCGGAAGGTCGAGCTGAGAGATGTTCTGGTTATTGTCGTACCGGTAGCAATCGATTTTGCTTGTTTTCTCTTTGTTCGAGGTATAGTAAATGAATTGTCCGTTGTAGGACGCACCAATGATCGTGCTTCGGACTCCTGTAACGAATGGTGTGATATCAAGAATATCTCCAGTCCCATCGTCGAGAATTCGATAGATGTGGTAATCGCTGTCTTGAGGAGTTTTGCCCTTCATGAAGACCACGTAGTTCCTTCCGATCATGTGCATTGCCCGCAACACAGGAGCGTCAGTGAATTTGGTGACCTGCTGCGCCGGCCCACCCTTCAGCGGTACTCGATATAGGTTCGCAACTCCGGACTCAGATGAGATGTAGAACACGAACTTTTCGTCATGTGAAAAACTGATATCGTATGCGGATAGCGCGCCGATCGGGGGCAGTGCAGCCCAGAATTGGGCGCTTACGACGCGAGGAATCAAGAAAAGGGTTAGAACGACGGACGAAAAGAACCTCATAGTATAGCATTAGCCTTAGAGGAAAGGCAACAGCCATCGGCGCTCAAGCGTCCCCGCTGGCTACCCAAAACCGCTTCTGCCACTTTGGTGTTGGTGGCGTTCAATAACTAACTATCCATTAGCGGGCGTGAAGAAAGTCTACATCGAAACTTATGGCTGCCAGATGAATGTGGCCGACACCGAGGTCGTCCTTTCGGTGCTGCATCATGCCGGTTTCGAACCAACCGCTAAATTGGAGGAAGCCGAGCTCGCTTTCATGAACACTTGCGCAATTCGCGAGAATGCGGAGGAAAAGGTTTGGAATCGGCTTAATCACTGGAAGTCGCTCAAGAAGAAGAATCCAGCGCTGGTTGTCGGAGTGCTTGGGTGCATGGCTGAGCACTTGAGAAAGGATTTGCTTCAAAATGCCGACAATGTTGTTGATCTTGTCGTCGGCCCGGACGAGTACCGCAAGCTTCCCTTGCTTGTCGATTCAGCATTGAGCACCGGGGAAAAAGGTATTTCGGTCAAGCTCTCTCGCACGGAGACCTATAGCGACATCCTGCCATTTCGCGCCGATGGCATCAGCGCATTCATTTCCGTCATGCGAGGCTGCGATAAATTTTGCACCTTCTGCGTCGTACCCTTCACTCGCGGACGAGAGCGCTCGCGTGAACTGCGCTCGATCGTCGATGAATGCAAGGAGTTAGAGCAGCGTGGATTCAAAGAGATCACGTTGCTCGGGCAGAATGTGAATTCCTATGATGAGACGGGTCTGGATTTTTCGGACCTCCTTCGTGAATGCGCCATCGCAGTTCCGAATGTCCGTTTTCGTTATACTACCAGTCATCCGCAGGATTTCGACCAGAAGCTCGTCGATACGATGGCCGAGCATGATAACATCTGCAAATACATTCACCTGCCGATTCAGTCAGGATCAGATCGTGTTCTGCAATTGATGAATCGAACGTACTCGCGCGAGCATTATATGTCGATCATTGAAATGATCCGGCGAGCAATGCCCGATGCCGCGCTCTCTACTGACATCATCGTCGGCTTCTGCTCCGAGACTCTCGAGGATCATGAAATGACAAAGAGTGCGCTGCGCCAAGTCGAATATGATGGTGCATATATGTTCAACTACTCGCCACGTCCGAACACCCGCGCTTACGACACGCTCGCCGATGATGTCTCCGACGCTGAAAAGACTCGCAGGCTTCAGGAGATCATCGAAATTCAAAACGCGATCTCGACGAAACGTAACCTGCTTGAGATCGGTCGCGAGCACTCCATCCTCATCGAAGGTAGATCGAAGAAGCAGGAAACAGAATGGAAAGGCCGCACCGACACCAACAAGATGGTCATCTTCCCACGCATTGATGCGGAGGTTGGCGAATATCGAAGAGTTCGGATCGAACGCGCTAACAGTGCAACACTTATTGGGTCGCTCATTGACGTAAAGCATACAGTCACAGTGAAACAGGAGAGCGCCGAGCGCGGCGATGTCTTGTTCGATCTCACACCGCACATCATTTCGAGTGTGAATGAGCACGAACACTCCGGTATCGAACAGCCAGCAGCACTATTGCCCATCCTCCAATAATTGGCACCAGCAGCCGTACGCACCGTTCTCCTCTTCCTCCCGGGTCTGGGCTCCGATCATCGATTGTGGCACGCACAACAATCGCTGCCTTACACGACAAATGCACCTGATTACATTGACGCTTTCGACAATGAGACGCTTGCCAATTATTCAAAGAGATTTCTGCGCCACCTGTTGGATACGCATTTGATCAGCGATGGTGACGATCTGGTGATCATCGGCGCGTCAATGGGCGGTGCAGTGGCTCAGGAATTGGCGAGGCATATCAAAGCTAGGTCAATTATTCTAGTTGGCAGTCTCCGATCAAGCAAGGAACTGCGCCCACTCATACGAAACTTCGGAAGATCCATCGCGAAGAAACTTCCGATTTGGCTCTATCGGTTTTCGATCACTCTCGTACCTTTTGTAATGCGGCGGCTCTCTGCCATTCCGCCGAACGAGGTCGAACTTTGCACCCTCATGTACAAGGATCTCTCAAAGCATTTTTTCCGAGAAGGCTCTCGGATGCTTTCGGAGTGGGAAGGATGCACGACAGAAATTCCAACATTTCGGATCCATGGCGCGAATGATCACATCATTCCGTTTCGAAGGACTTCCCAGATCGATCTGGTCATTCCCGAAGGGAAGCATCTTATTTGTCTCTCGCATCCCGAGATTGTTAACAGAGCGATCAATGAATTTCTTCATAATACGTCTATTGAATCGGTGTAACCTTGCGTTGCATCGAGCGTAAGGCGCAAGAAAACGAAATCAATCTCTTACAGTACTGATACCCCGAAGTCGCTTAGCCGTTCGAAGTTAACTTTAGATCAATGTTTTCTCTTCGTTTCTTTTGCCTGGCGATTCTCGCGTCGTGTCTATCCCTTGGTTTATTTGCGACTGATTCCCATTCCGCGTCTTTCCTGAAACGAATCGAGACCCCACCTAGCGATTCAAATGATGCGGTGATCTCTGGATACGTAAAAGATTCGGCGACCGGTGAGACGCTCACTGGTGCTACAGTCCGAGTGCGGTCCCTGGGCCGAGGAGCGCTCACGAATTCCAGCGGATACTATGTATTGCATCTTCCGAGCAGCAAGTCGTTGATTGTGGAATTTTCTTCCTATGGATATTCAACGTTTACTACGAAGATCACGCTGAACTCAGGAGAAGAACGCAGGCTCAATGTTATACTGGCACCTTCAGTGGTGGAGGGTAGTGAGATCATGGTCGAGACTGATCGATACAAGGAGCGACAGGAACCACAAGTTTCTCGCGTTAAAATTCGTCCCGCCGATGTGAAGAATCTGCCAAAGGCCGGCGAAGCCGATCTCTTTCGCATTCTGCAGTTGCTACCAGGCGTCCAGACCTCCAGCGAAATTTCAAGCGGACTCTACATTCGGGGCGGCTCCCCTGATCAGAATCTTATCTTGCTCGACGGCTCGGTGCTGTATAATCCATCACACTTCTTTGGGTTTTTCTCAACATTCAATCCGGATGCGATCAAAGATGTAGAGTTGATCAAAGGCGGTTTCCCGGTTGAATATGGCGGAAGATTATCGGCGGTGCTGTCTGTAACGAACAAGGATGGCGACATGAATCAGACCAGGGGTTCGCTTTCCATCGGGGCGATCTCAAGTCGCGCTTCATTAGAAACTCCGGTAGGCAATGGCGCCATAAGCTTATACGGACGACGGACCTACATTGACGTTATACTCAAAGCCACTGGATTGCAAGCTTCGCTGACGCTGCCTAACTACAACTTTTTCGATCTCAATGGCAAATTCACACAAGTACTTGGCGCCAATGATCGAATCGCAATCACTGGTTATGGTGGAGCCGATAATCTGGATTACTCCAATGATAAGGCGGGCTCAAACATTGGCGTCAATTGGGGTAATCAAGCTGGCGCCGTTCAGTGGACGCATATTCTTGGGCCCGATCTCTTCACGAAGATCTACGCGACTGGCAGCCGCTACTATACGAACCTCACTGCCGGCGAAGGCTCAGAAGGCTTTACATGGAAGAACAATATCCAGGATCTGTCACTCTATGGGAATCTTGAATACCTCTTCCGCGACGAGCACAAGTTGAAATTCGGATTTCAAGGCTCTGCGTATCACTTTCAGTTCAAAGTGCAGGCTGGAAACAATCCACCGAGTGCGAACATCGATCTTACTCCCCTGTATGGAGCATTGTATATACAGGACGAATGGAAGACGAGCGAGCGAACTGCGATCACTGGAGGTGTTCGTATCGATGGAATAAATGCAAAATCGCAGATCGGTATTGATCCGCGCATCAGCGCCAGGTACATTCTCAACGAAGATATAACGCTGAAAGCCAGTGTCGGCATTTATCATCAATACCTCAAGCTCGCGTCGAATCCCAATCTGAGCTTCTTCGATATCTGGCTGCCAGTAGATTCGACGCAGAACGCATCGAAAGCGCTGCAATATGTCGTGGGCGTGTCGACTATTCCGTTTAGTGGTTACACGCTCGATGTGGAAGCATATTACAAGGACATGTCGAATCTTGTTGAGATCCGCCCGAATATCATCAGCGGCAACAAACTAAGCGATATTTTCTTTGTGGGATCTGGGAGAGCCTATGGCATCGAGTTCTTTCTCCAAAAACAGATTGGTGACATCACGGGCTGGCTCGGATACACACTTGCTTGGACCAAACGCACGTTTCCGGAGATCAACAATGGTGAAGAATACCCGCCAACATATGATCGCCGCAATGATATCGATGTCGTTCTCACATATAAGCTGAATAATCGGTGGACGATCGGCTCTGCTTTCACTTATGGGACAGGGCAGGCATATTCTCAAACCGTCGCTGAGTATCGTGCGTTGGAGCCGGATGCCGAGGGCTCGCTCGTCACAGTCTCGGGCAAACGAAACGCACTGCGCCTTCCGCCTTACAACCGCATGGACCTCTCTGCCACGTACTCGTTCAGTCTCTTCTCTGATTTGCGTAACGCAGAGTTCGATATCGATATATACAATGTTTACAATCACCGCAATGTCTGGTTTCGACAGGTCGATGCTTCTACAAATCCAGCGACGATCACTGACGTGAAGTTGCTTCCCATTCTCCCCACGTTCAGCTTATCCGTTAACTTTTAGTCTATGCTGAAAATATTGCTACATCAGTTGTTCGGAAAAGACGTTCGCCGTATTGCGCTCTGGATGGTGCTTTGCAGCAGCATCCTTGGACTTGCCTGTGATGGTGCCATCAATTCCGAGTATCACGAACAACTTGTTGTTGCCGGATATCTCTTCGCAGGATCGCCGATCGATTCCATTATTCTCCATCGAACAACTCCGTTCGGCGACTACCTCGACGACCTCTCAAGCGCGATCGACAGTGCGACAGTCAAGATCATCGTTGACGGGAATGAACATACGCTCTTACCTGGATCCAGAAAAGGTCGTTATTATCTACCCGCTTCTGAATTGATCGTACAAGGTGGCAAGACATACGACTTGAGAGTGACCTACCGCAATAATTCGCTTGAGTCAGTTACGACTGTGCCTATGCCAATCCACCTGACCGGGCTGAATGATAGTCTCCCATCAAGAACGTTGACCCTCGATACAAACAATCTGATCTCCTTCAATTATGGGTTGACTGCAGGTCCAGTGGATAATCCGAATCGGAAGTACATGCTGGAAGTCACGGCATTGGATACGAGCTCAGGTAGAATTGAAACATCGCAGGCAGGTCCTCCTGTCGATACAAATGGCGCGACACGATACTCTTTTCTGCATACCGCGCCTAACATTCCGATTTCTCCACGTCTCTTTGGGTGGTACGGTCCTAATCGAATAACATTTATCTCTGCTGATACAAATTGGGTCGATGAACGCAGGCAGAACCTCGGAAGCCGGAGCACGTATCAATCCTCCCTCAATCACGTCCTGGGAGGATTCGGGACCTTTGCAAGTGGAGCTCGTGACACCGTAACGGTCTGGATCCTGCCAAAACATTAGGTAGGAAACGTTAGCTTAACTCTGCGACAACACAATCAGCCTTATTTCATAAGGTCTGTAGCCACTCCTTCAATTAGGCGACTAAGGTTTCGCCCCGAATAATCAAGCTATTCTGAGTTATCAACAGGGGGAGGCTCTAGTGTTTTCGCGAAAATTGCGGGCGGAAATTGTTATTGACACCGACGTTGATAGTTTTGTGGACGACCGATGATTTACAAACAGCCACGTGGAAAAGAAGTTGAGAGCCTTGGGGAAAACTCGCTGAAGCCACCTTTTATTGCGATTTTGGGCAGGTGCATAGATTATGATGCTATTATGCTCAGCATTATATATCGTAGGACGTATTCCTACAGCATAAGAAAAGAGGGATAAGTGGTGGACAAACCTACGATTTTCGGACGATCTGTGCAGTACTCAAACGCTAGTGACCTATACTTTTTCCACAGTAAAGCATGACAAAAAGGCGGTCAAAAGAGGGCGAAATTGACGTGTTATCAGCGGCTGATTTCGAAAGGCCTGGAGATTTTAACCCCAGGCGAGAGTTCACAGACCAATTGGTAACTCCCTGAGGCAAGCCCAGCGACATCGAGACGCATAACATTGACACCCTTCTGCATGACGACCTGACTTTCTGAACGGACGAGATTGCCGAGAATGTCATAGATCGCTAGCGATCCTTTGGACGCTGAGGACAAATAGATCTGAGCGCTAACGTTTGATCCACCGGCAATCGGGTTTGGATAAATGCTAGCAATGGTTGGCGCAGTTGGAAGTAAGATCTTTTCAGACACTCCATTTGCTGGCATGGTCAGCGCTTTCAGGTGGATCCAGAGCGTATCTGTTTGCGTACCACCCACCTGGTACACAAGCAGATTTACAAGGATGGAGTCTTCTTTGGTCGCCAGGAACGTGGTTGAGTCAGAATAAAAATGAAGAATGAAAGGCGCTGATTCGTTAGCATTAAAAACAAATGGCGGTTTTCCACTGTCAGCGGACGAGATGAGACAGCGAACTCCGAAGCACACTGCCGTCGTCCAACCCATGGGCAACGTTTGGATACGATGAAAATTAATGGTCAGCGGCGAGCCAGTCAAATTGTTGATATTACCTGTAATCGCTCCATCCTGACTTCCGGGGTTGAGCGAGGTGGATGGGCTCGGAATGTCTATAGAAAACGCGAGCTTTGCATTCAGCGGCGCGACCTTCTCGATCGCAGGGGTTGCACCAATACCACGAAGCTTTATCCCAAACCGGTGGGATGTCATCGTTGATGTGATCTGCGCGAACGAAGACGAAGCAACGAACAAGGAGAGAAACAGTACGATAGATTTCATGCTTGGCGCCAGGTAACGATTGCAAAACTGTGGTTATCTATAAAACAAAACGCATCGCCGTCAAAAGGGTTACAGGTTTTTCAGGTAATTGGCCGCTGTTGCCATTTGTAGCAGTATTTTTGCCGGACAAGTATTTTTCGCCGTATGGATAAGATCAAACTCGTGCTTGTTGGTTGTGGGAATGTTGGTCAGGTAGTCCACCTGCCAATCCTTCAAAGGATGACGGACGTCGAGCTCGTAGCCATCGTCGATCCTGATCGTCGTAAAGCCCGCGCAGTGGCCGATCGATCAGGTATTCCAAACATCTATACTAGCATTGAGGATTTTCTCGCCTCGAGTGTCGCCACGGACGTTCAGGCGGTAGACATTTGTTCCTCAACCGACGCTCACCGTCCGCTCGCAATTGCAGCCCTCGCTGCTGGCAAAGACGTGCTTGTTGAGAAGCCGATCGCAAGAACGGCAAAAGAGGCTCGCGACATGGTTGAAGCTGCTACCAAGTATGGTCGCAAGCTCATGGTCGGGATGAACAACCGCTTCAGGCCTGACACGATGATCCTGAAAACCTTCATCGACAACAAAGAACTGGGCGATATCTTTTACATTAAGTCAGGCTGGCTGAAGCAGCAGTCTTCTGCCTCCGCGTGGCACGCACAGAAAGAGAAGTCTGGTGGCGGCGTGTTCCTCGATATGGGTATCGTCATGCTCGATATGGCGCTCTGGTTGCTAAATTATCCGAGAGTCCTGTCCGTAAGCGCGAGTGCATATAATCAGCAGACGAAAACGGTGGAAGACTCTGCCGCTGTCTTTGCACGATTGGAAGGTGGTGTCACGCTTACAATCGAAGTAAGCTGGACATTCCATCGCGATGGCGATTTTTTCTACTGCAATGTTTTCGGCAAGGATGGAAGCGCGTTTATCAATCCATTGCGCGTCTTCAAACGCGTTCACGGCAATCTTGTCAATCTCACACCGGCGAAAGTCCAAACTCCGGTTGGCTTATACAAAAAGTCATACGAGAACGAGCTTCGTCATTTTGTGAATTCCGTCAAAGGACTCGTTCCGTTAATGTCAACTGGCCAGGAGGCTCAGAAGCGCATGGAGATCGTCGAGGCGATCTATCAATCTGCCGCTAAGAAGAAAGAGATCATCCTTACGCCAGCAACAAAAGCGAAAAAGAAGTAATCGGTTTTTTCGCCTACCTGGATTGGAGTAACGTTCGGTTCAGGGTTGTAGTATCGCCGACCACCACCCAGTTGAAATTGCGAAGATACCGCTGCGCCGCCCGCTGCAGTTGGTCCGGAGTGACGGTCGAGAGCTTTTCGTACGAGACAAACGCATTTTGCCATGAACCTGTCGTAAGCTTCGCCTGACCAAGCTGGAACGCCTGGCTCTGCGCGGTTTCGGCTTTCACATATTCATTCGTCGTCCACCGCCCAACACCCTCTTTGATCGCTGATTCACGAATCCGATTGTCCTGGAAGAAATCAACATCATCATTGACGAGTTTTACTGCACTGTCGACGTAGGCAGTCTGAAAGGAGATCTCGCCAGTCGAAGTCTTGGCATCCTCTTGATCCACATTCGGCGCATACGCAAGGTTGTGCTGAACGCGAATATGATTGAAGACAAAGCCTCCAAAGAAATTACGAAGGCGCACGAACGGATAGTAGTCTGAATCTCCTTTGCTTGGAATAAGGAAAT
>JABDDM010000036.1 GCA_013287605.1 Ignavibacteria bacterium
ACACCGGAATGGTGATCGCTTTCATGGCACCGAGAATATCGGTGAACATGACGTTGATAAATTCTACCTTCTGCTCTTTCGCGAGGGTGAGTACCTGGGTCTTTGTCATGATGCTGATGATGTGCTGGATGAATGGATGTTAAAATTGATTGCTAATCCGGAGCAGGCTGCGAACGCAATTCCGAGATCGGAAGCGATGTCGTTTCCTTATGCGTCGAAAGCACCACGCTTGTTCGTGTGCTGCGTACTCCCGGCCACCGCTGGATCTCTCCGAGCAGCGTTTCGAGCGTCGAGGTATTCCACGTGCGGATCTTCAAAAGGTGCGAGCCTTCGCCGGTGATTGCATGGACTTCCAAAACCTCCGGATGCTGATTTGCGAACTGCAAGAAGTCGCCATAATTGCTGCTAGATTCGACGCTCACAAAAATAAAAGCCGCAACGTCGAGTCCAGTCCGCTTTGGGTCAAGCTTCGCATGGAAGCCTTCCAGAATTCCTTTCTCCTCAAGCTTCCGCAGTCGCTCGCTAACAGCAGGCAGCGACAGATGCACTTCCTCTGCCAGCTCATTCCGCTTCGTGCGGCCTTGCTCCTGCAATGTCGCCAGCAGACTAAGATCGATGTCGTCCAAACCCGCATGACGGGTAAGCCGCAAGGCGGTTTCCTGATGAATGGACTTTTTGATCTCGTTTGGCTTCACTTGACCTTCTTAATTGATCTTTGCAAAGATAAGCACCTCACAAAGTAAAGTCAAGTAGATTAAGTTCATTAGGAAGTAAAGTTTTCCACAATTGGCACCAAACTATCTGATTTCGTAGATGCGCAATGGTATGATGGGAGCGTATGTGAAAGCGCTTTTCATAATTTGATCGGGAAGGATCGATTTTAGGCCAAATTCCACACTTTGTTTCTTGAAAGGCTAGTGTGTGTGAAAACTTTGTTCATAAATCTCATTCTGTAAGAAAGCTAATATGGGTCAGAATCGGAGCACCATAAGATTGATAGGGAGCCAGTATCATCATCGTAAGACAGGAGAATTGGCCTACGACATATAGAACATGTAATTATCCAATGATAGTTCCGAGAAAAACGTGAGACGCCGTAAGATCTGCTGCGTCTCTGAAGCAGCACGTATAGCTGTTAGTGAAGTTCAACAGGCTCCTCCTCGACCACCCCACCTATCGTTGCACGCATGTAATATCTGCCTTTGGGTTGATTCGTAGCATCCCAGTCCCACAGGTGCCATTCTCCTTTGCGCAGTGTGCCTTCGAGTAGCTTGACTACTAGCGCGTGCTTTCGATTGTGGATTTCAACTTTTGCATCTGTTCGCGCAGGCGAAAAAGGCTGACCGCCAACGAGCGCTGCTCGTGCAGCGGGTGGTATGTAGACTCGAATAGGAAGATATACTCTTACCGGTCTAATTGGATTTGGTGTTGCGCGAAGCCACGCTTCGGGAATATCGTATGCACATACCTCACCGCCCCAGCCAGCACTAAAGAATTCGTTATTGGTGAAGAGACAGTCTTGAATTAACTTGATACTGTCCATTCCCGAGATTAGTCCAAGGAGCTTATCCTGCATGAGGTCAACAAGCATGGTCCCGTGGTTAGTCACGACGATGAGATAGCGTCCATTTGGAGTGAACGAAGCGTACTTAGGAGTCTCGCCAGTTCGCAAAACTGATCGAAGCGCAGTGTCTTGATTGTGCCATAGCCTCAGTGTTCCTGAGTCGTTAAGTGTGACGAGCCATTTATTGTCATTCGAAGTGAGCACGTTTCGGGTTGTACAGTTATCCGGATGAAATGAGTATTCCATTCTCGCCGAATCCACATTCCATTTTTCTACCGCTCCATAGTACGATCCAAAAGCGTAGATGGATTTGGAGTCATCGGAAAACCGAAACCAGCGTGATGGATTGTTTACACTGAGCTTGATCTCGCGGCTTGGAGCAGCAAGATCGACTAGCCGAATTGTAGTGAGCTCTGATTGCCCATAATCAATCGCCGCTAACCATCTACTATCCGGTGAAAATCTAAGATAGGCTCCGCCGCTACCCGGTGCGGGAAACTGCTTAATTATTTTACCGGACGTGAGATCACGTACAACCACACTATCCCTCCTTATCTCGAAATAATCGTATCGACCATCGGGACTTTTGTGCGCTGGAGAAGGACCATAGTCCACGTACTTACGAACTGCACTTCCGCCTCGGGCATCCAGCACGAGACCGCTCCCACTGTAGGTATGAGCCATGATCGCTCGCTCGCCATCCAGGTTCGTAAGCCAACATGCATTGAACTCATTACTCTGCAACGTGTCGCGGTGGAGAGTTTGAAGATCAAGAAGCCCATAGGCTGCATCCTGCTTCGAGAAAATGACCCATCGACTGGTTCGGTGCATAAGATCGCAAAGTCCCGAAATCGGTCCTAGATACTTGGTAGACCCATGCTTCAGATCTATAAGATAGAGTGAGTCATCCGGCATTGGTCTATCCCCCCAATAGGGGTTACCATAATCGAAGAGCATCGGACGACGGAATCCCCCTTCACGATATAGCCGAACTCCGACGAGCGAGTCCTCGGATATCCAGGTGGGGTGATCGTCGTGCGAATTTGCAAATGCCGGTCGGAATTGCCGAGTGTCCAGGTTCCAACTCCGGAGTGAGTCGTATGAAATGAAATGAAGCTGATTGTTTTGAGAGATCCAAATCGATTCAAAAAAGCCTTCGTGTTTCTCGACGGTAGAAAATGTGTATAACTCCTTCAAGGGCGTTTGCTGAAAAACCGTGAGGCTATCATTCCCGGAATAGAGTACATAATACTTCCCATCAGGGCTCGGATAGACACCTTTCGAGGCGTTCGGTCGAAAATACTCCGGAAGATCACCAACACCAGCTTCGTGCATGTATGAATAATCAGGCAAACGCGAGACACCACATGAATCTGTTACCTTGCCGGTTCGAGTGTCGATCACTTCAATAAAATGGTCGAAATGTTCAAAGAGCTTCTTGCCATCTTCTGAGAAGTGGAGGTCAGGGACTCTTGTGGTGAAAGTGCCTCGCAATATTCTTTCGCCAGTCCGAAGAGAATACTGGTAAAGGCTAACCTCCACGCCGAGCAGATTTGGAATTACAAGATGTGCGATACCACCAGAGAGTGATTGAGTCAGACTTTCATTCGTTAGAAGAGCATACAGCGAGGTATCGCCAGGTGCGAATGCGGCAGCGATGACGTTGCCGTCGCCAATTGGAAATGCGCGGGCGATGTCATGTTTTGCCCGTTCCCAGATTCCAAATTCAGTTCTGCCGAGGAACAGCACCTTCGAGCCATCCAACGAAATGGCCCTTGCCTGCGAAAATGCCGGCCGCCTCCAACGAAGATGGGGAGTGAGGCTATCGGCAATCTGTGCATGCACAATTCCGAGCTGCGCGAAGAGCGCGAGGATTGTGAGGATCGGGAGGTTGCTCATGTTAATCTTCATCCATTAGAGAAACACAATTGGAGCAGTGCAGTTGCCCGTCACTCCATGAATTAACCGCATCAGCCGAGAAGAAAATGATCCTCAGCAAGTAGCATTCGTTGAGGCGAATGTTATATTCGTAGCCATGAAACTGGTTTGCCTGGTTGTTTGCTCGTTTGCTGTACTTCCTTTCACGTCCGAGTTTGCTTCAAGTCAATGGGTGCAAAGCGGCTTGCCTAACGCTAGTGTGAATACGTTTGCCGAGAGTGGCTCGAAGCTCTTTGCTGGCACCGATGGCGGTGTATATCTTTCGACCAACAACGGCTTAAGCTGGTCTGCGGTCAATAGCGGTTTAACAAACTTGTTTCTGAATACCTTGGCCGTCAGCGGCACGAATCTCTTCGCCGGTACTTCTGGCGGCGGCGTATTTCTTTCATCCAACAACGGCCGTAACTGGACTGCCGTCAACGACGGATTGACGAACGTTAGTGTACTATCGCTAACCGTGAGCGGCTTGAACACTTCGTCAGCAATGCTCTTCGCAGGCACGAACGGAGGCGCATTTCGCTCGACCAACAACGGTACAAACTGGGAAGCGGTCAATGCCTATTTAGCGAACACCACGATCAATACACTTGTAGTGGGTGGCACCAACGGATCGGTGCCGATGCTCTTCGCTGGCGCTGGTGATCGAATGCATGGCGGGGTTTTTCTCTCGGTCGACAACAGCCCAATTTGGACGATAGAGAATACCGGCTTACCCAACGCTGCAATTCACTCGCTTGCAGTGAGCGACTCGATTCTGTTTGCAGGTATTCAAGGCGATGGTGTTTTTCGCTCGACCAATAATGGGAAAAACTGGATCGCCGTCAATTCTGGCTTGACGAATCATTTCGTCTATTGCCTTGCCTCAAGGGGCACAACCCTTTTTGCGGGGACGCGCACTGGCGTATTCCTCTCGACCAACAATGGTACAAATTGGACCGAGGTCAACAATACCGACTTGTCGAAGGCGTATGTCCGCGCCCTTATTGTCTACGACAACAACCTCTTCGCCGGAACCCAGGACGCCGGGGTTTGGATCTGCCCAGTTTCTGAATTGGTTGAGTTGCTGAATGCCCGCGGAACGAAGTGAAGGTGATCAAGAGAGTAAGCGTCGGCTTGATCTCTCTTCTGGAAGAAGTTTTTTAACCAATAGCGGAGAAGCTGGCAGTTGGCAAGTTGGCAAAACCTGGGGTTTTGCCAACTTGCCAACTGCCAGCTTGTGCTGAGGAGCAGCCTAGAATTTTGGAAAGTGCCTCCAGTCAAATCGTCGAGAAACTGATCCAGAATATTATCTACACCTCGCTACTTTTCCTTCTGGGAAGAAGCTCCAGCTGCTCGCGTACGCTATATTAAACATATATATATGCCATTCCGTTCCAAATTAGACAGGGCAATAGATGAAAATATCAATTTCACTTCCCCTATGACGTACCGAAAGAGCTTGCGAAAGAATGGGCAGATTATTTCTATGTACAAATTAAGCGTAATCTTGGATTTCCCAAAGATGAAAAATGAACAAATTCTATCACGGCGACAACCTCGAAGTCCTTCGGAAGTACGTTAAGGAAGAAACAGTTGACCTTTGTTACATTGACCTGCCGTTCAATTCGAAACACAACTATGCAGTCTCAACAGGCTCCCACAATTCTATTTTATTGCCCTCAGGATCATATACCCAGGCAAATTTTCCATACGGTTCATTCATAGTTTTTTCATCCATTTTTACACCTGCGGCTTTTAATTGGCCAAGAAATCTATCAAGATCACTTACCCTGAAATTGATCATAAATTGTTGTTGCATGTTACCAAAATAATCGGTGTTTGCCTTAAAAGGTGCAAAAACCGTCGGCCCGGCTTCCTGCTCCCATGGCACATAATTTTGGACGGCATTAATTCCAAAATGCTTCTCATACCAGAGCGCTAAGGCTTTATCATCCTGCGAGCGAAAAAAAATACCGCCAATGCCAGTCACTAATTTTTCCATTGTTAAGCGCTTTGAGTTTGTGTTTTATTTTTCGTTTTTAAGATCAATGCACTGATTAATGTAACCAATAATCCAGCCGGAAGAATTTCCATACAGCCGGAATCAGGGAATAAATAGATTCCCTATAACTGCTTATTTATAAAGAGTTGCAAACCAAGACACTTCACGCGGTTACTACCGAAAATCGCTGGAGGGATGGCTTGGTTAATACCCAATTTATTGTTATAGAGGACCCCGACTACCAGCTATCAGGTTTTTGAGTGGCTGGCTGAAAGAAAGGAAGTAGGTAGGCAACAGTTTCCTAGGAATCTGTTGCCTACCTACTTCCTTTCTGAAGGAAAGTCATCCGCCACCTACAGTTCCGATTGGAGCGAAATAACCGTGCAACGATGAGGATGTATGTGTCTCGAGTGGGTTCGACGTCTCGCCCAACCTAAGGCGGCTCGGGGTACTCCCACAAGTCCAAACACAATGCAGGTTTGATACTGAGCTGTGTTAGGTATGAAGGGACTTTTGGGACAAGACTGAAGGATGCCATCATGTGCTTCCCGGCGACATCAAAAATTGGTGATAGAAATCAGTTCAATCCTAAAAATCCCCGCAATACAGGTTCTGAATTTGTTGTTATGCCCGCCATTCTACCACCAATATGACCGATCTCCGTTCCGATACCGTCACTCGTCCTAGCAAGGAAATGCGCCGATTCATGGCTGAAGCTGAAGTTGGCGATGATGTTTTTAAAGAAGACCCAACCGTAGAGCGACTCGAACGCGAGGTCGCGGAATTACTCGGGAAGGAAGCTGCACTCTATGCGCCTTCCGGCTGCATGGCGAATCAGCTCGCGCTTAAAGTACACACGCGTGAAGGTGACGAAGTGATGCTCGAGGCCGATTCGCATATTTTCAACTACGAAACAACCGCCGCGAGTTTTCTTTCGCGCGTGCAGCTCTATCCGATTATCGCGAAAGACAAAGGACGCCTTACGGTCGACGAAGTTGACGCAGGCATCCGTGACAAGGCATACTACATGCCCGTCTCACGTCTTCTCGCTTTGGAGAACACGCATAATCGTGCAGGTGGCACCGTCTATCCAGTTGCGCGGGTCAAAGAGCTTTCGGCATTTGCTCACTCAAAAGGAGTGAAGATGCATCTCGATGGAGCACGTCTCTGGAATGCTTGCGCGCAAGCCGGTGTCGAGCCGATCGAATACGCGAAGCACTTCGATACTGTCTCGGTTTGTTTTTCGAAAGGGCTTGGCGCTCCGGTAGGCAGCGTTGTTGCTGGTCCCGCGGATATGATAACCGAAGCGCGGCGCATGCGAAAGATCTGGGGAGGCGGCATGCGTCAGGCAGGCATTATCGCTGCAGGGGCGCTTTATGCATTGCACAACAATCGCGCGCGGATCGGCGAAGATCATGTGAAGGCACGCGCATTCGCTGAGAGAGTAGCTAACGGGACGAAGAATGTCACGATTGATCTTGATGCGGTGCAGACCAACATTGTGCTCATCGTCCCAACGAAGATCAAGGATCTGCCAAAAGCGATCGGTCAACTAAAAGAGCAAGGCGTACTTCTGTCGATGGGCAAACGCGACTCACTGCGCGCGATCACACATCTTGATGTCTCGATGGACGACTGCGTGAATGCCGCGAATATCGTGGTGAACGTGTTTAACGCTTAGTCAAATGGATCCTCGTTTCAGAGAAATCGAATTTAACCACTCGTTTCAATACCGCGTCAGATCTCATGAGTGCGATCGTCAAGGCATCGTCCACAATGCTCGCTATCTTGAAATTCTTGAAGTAGCTCGCATCGAATTCGTGCGGAAGATCCTGAAGACTCCGATTGACGCCGGTAGCTTCGTTACGCACGATAAATACTTCACGGTTCGTAACGCGATCGACTATTTTGCTCCAGCGCGATTTGATGAAGAGCTTGTAGTGCTAACGCGTGTCGCAAAGCTCGGCCGCACCAGCATTACATTCGAGCAGGTCATCAACGGCAAATCCGACGGTCGCCGCGTGATCGAGTGTGAGTCAGTGGTGGTGCATGTTGATCCGGTGACGAATGAACCGCTTCCGGTACCGGATTCGCAGCGCCGTCTCGTTGAACAATCTCATTAACACCCTCCAATGACGGTTCTTCTTCTGCCATTCGCCACCCTTGTTGAAGGCGACGAAGTCTCCGCGAAGCTTGCACGGCAGGTTGCTCGATTGATCGGTGCTGATCTTGAACGCGCATGCGCTGCTCATGAATTGAAAGCGAAGTATCTCTCATCCCGGGGTGTAGGAAGAGATGGCAAGCCAGCGCTGGCAGCAACGACAGTGATGCCGAAACTGAGCGACATGGTCCAGGCAGGGGAGATGTATGGAGCAGATATGGTCTGCGCGGGACAGCTTGGTATTCGCGATCGCGATGTGCATTTCGAAGTGCGTCTGGCAAATCCGAAGAAGCGAGATGCCGTACAGTTTTCGAAGCGGTACGAAACTTTCCCAAGCTATTTCTTCGATGCATTGGAGGAAGTCAAGCTTCGCATCACACAAACGTTGGGACTAACGCTCACCGATGACGAGCGTGTAGACCTATTCCAGCGCACAACAGAGAGCTGGCAGGCATTCCTGTTCTATTTGTTAGCCGAGGACGAGCGTTATGGTCTGACGATCGGAATCGAACCGCTAGATCTGTTGCAGCCTATCGAGCTTTATCGTGAAGCACTGGAAGTCGACCCCGCATTCACATCAGCGAAGAATGCGCTGGAGCATTATCTCATCATGCTACTGCAGCGAGGCGATGTTGACGCAGCCAAGCTCATTAAGAGTGTAAAAAGTGTGCAGCAATATCTCAGTGAGGAATTGAGGGAAGTGTTGCAGACCCTCCACGCGTAGGGTTGGGCGTCTCGCCCAACCTAAGGTGGTGCGAGTACACTCTAAATGCCAGGCAGAATGTGGGTTTGATGCCGATCCACCTTAGGTATGGGGGGACGCCATACCCTACGGGTGAGCGTGAAGCACTGCCCACATTCATGCTCCGTGATTGTCAGGGCATGAGTGTATGCAAACTCTCCTTCTGCGCTGCCAGCGTCTTTGCGATAACTTCATCTGTGTGTGCAGCGCTCACGAAGTACGCTTCGTATTGCGATGGTGCGAGGTAGATGCCACGGTCAAGCATCGCATGGAAGTAACGGGCGTATAGAGCGGTGTTCGAGCTTGTTGCGCTCTCGAAATCGGTTACGGGTCTATCTGCGAAGAAGAGCGTTGCCATAGAGCCAACTCGATTTTGTGTGGCGTGGATATGAAATTGCTCTAGATTTTTCCTCGTACCTTCCTCCAATTTTTTCGCAGAGATTTCCAGTCGATCGTAAAAGCCTTGCTCCTTGAGCACGGTGAGCGTTGCGATTCCTGCAGCCATTGCAAGTGGATTCCCACTCAACGTCCCAGCTTGATAAACCGGACCAAGCGGTGAGATCTGCGTCATGATCTCCTTCTTCCCTCCAAAAGCTCCGACGGGAAGTCCTCCTCCAATGATTTTGCCAAGCGTCGTAATATCAGGTGTGATATTATAGATCGCCTGCGCGCTGCCTCTTGCAACTCGAAATCCAGACATCACTTCGTCGAAGATGAGTACGATGCCATTGCTATCGCAAAGCTGGCGAAGTCCGGAAAGGAACTCCTGCGTTCCGGGCACAACACCCATGTTGCCAGCCACAGGCTCGATGATGATTGCAGCAACATCTGCTGTGTTTGCAGCGACCAACGATTGGACGCTTGCAAGATCGTTGTATCTCGCATTCAATGTGTCGCGAGCAGTACCTTCCGTCACACCAGGTGAATTCGGCACACCGAGCGTCAATGCACCAGAACCTGCCTTGATCAAAAAGCTGTCAGCGTGTCCGTGATAGCAGCCTTCGAACTTGATAATCTTTGCACGTCCCGTATAACCCCGCGCAAGTCTGATAGCGGACATCGTCGCTTCTGTGCCGGAGCTCACCATTCGAATAAGATCGATCGATGGCAGAAATGACTTTATCAGTTCGGCGAGTTCGATCTCAAGTTCTGAAGGTGCTCCAAAGCTTGTCGCGTTACGAGCCTGCCGTTCGATGGCTTCGACCACTGCTGGGTGTCCATGACCAAGGATGAACGGCCCCCACGAGCCAACATAATCGATATAGCGATTGCCGTCTGCATCCCAGAGGTAGCAACCTTCGGCACGTGTCATAAAGATCGGTGTGCCACCAACAGATCGGAATGCACGAACAGGGGAGTTCACTCCGCCTGGGATTGCCCGAGACGCGCGTTCGAAGAGAGCTTGACTCTTAGAATGATTCATGCAATAAGTGAGAGGGTGGACTACTCGCTTTTCAGCGCTTCGGCTGCGGCCAGTGCGAAATAGGTGAGGATGATCGAAGCACCAGCTCGCTTGATCGTCGTAAGGCTTTCCATCATCACGCGCTTCTCATCGATCCAGCCATTCATTCCGGCAGCTTTGATCATCGAATATTCGCCGCTCACCTGATAGGCGGCAGTTGGAATGTTGAACGTCTCCTTAACGCGGCGGATGATATCGAGCGAAGGCATTGCCGGTTTGACCATAACGATGTCTGCACCTTCATCAATATCACGAGCTACAACCCGGATTGCCTCGTCACTATTGGCAACATCCATTTGATGCGATCTGCGATCGCCGAATTGCGGCGCACTTCCGGCAGCATCACGAAACGGACCATAGAACGCGCTTGCATACTTGGCCGAATACGACATGATCGGAAGCGAAGAAAACCCGCCTGCATCAAGTGCTTCCCGGATCGCGCCGACACGTCCATCCATCATGTCACTCGGTGCGATAAGATCTGCACCGGCCTCTGCATGCGAAACCGCACAGCGAGTGAGAAGCTCAACGCTGACATCATTCAGTATCTCATGCTCGCCACGCTCATCCTCAGATACGATACCGCAATGTCCGTGACTTGTATACTCGCATAAGCAGACGTCGGTAACGACGAGCAGCTCCGGCATTCTTGCTTTGATCTCTCGAATGGCATTCTGAATAACGCCGTGCTCGCTATACGCTTCATGCGCATGTTCGTCTTTCTCCTCAGGAATTCCGAAGAGGATAATGCCACCCAATTTTGCTTCAAGTGCTCGCTCGCAGGTCCGGAGCAGAGAATCCATACCCTGTTGGAGCACTCCTGGCATCGAAGGAATTGGCCGGTCTATCGTTCTCGCGCCTTCTACGATGAAGAGCGGAAGAATGAAGTTGGCAGGATCAAGTCGAGTTTCTCGGATGAGCCGACGAATGTTCTCGTGCATGCGAGTTCTGCGGGTTCGACTCGATGCAGGAATATTGAGAAGAGAAGCAGTGAGTATTTCCAAAGGGTGTGCTTGCGGTTGTGTGTCCGTACGAAGCTAAACAAGCGTTTGAGCTAGTTCTGTTGCATTGCGGATGCAATCGCCGACAGAAACTCCGCCTCGATAACTGCCCAAGAGGTGAAGTCCGGGAAATGCCTGCTCAATTTCATTTATGCCCTCAATGATGACTTGATAACCAATTTCATACTGGGGGATCGCTCGATTCCAACTATGCAGATGGGTGAACAGCGGCTCGCCAGTAATGGAAAGAAGCCTGCGAAGATCGGGCAGCACGCGCTCGGAGAGTTCTTCTGCATCCAGTCGTGCGAGTTCTGGTTGCGTGCTGCCTCCAATCATCACCGTAAGGAGGGTATGACCAGCAGGGGCTCGATCGGCGAACATCGAAGAAGAAAAAATACACCCGAGAAACTGCTTCTTTTCTCTGCTCGGTACGAGAAAGCCGAAGCCTTGAGGAAGTTTTGAGAACTGGCTGTTCGCAAAGCCTAAATGCAGCGTTGCTATTGGTGCATATCTTACTTGCGCTAAAAGATCTCTAACGTTTGTGGCGAGACCCTTCAACATTGGAGCGCAAGCATAGGCAGGTGTTGCAAGAATGACGCGGTCTGCGAGAATCTGCGATCCAGCAGTTAGGGTAATCTCATATCGATCATTCATTCGTGTGATAGAACTTACAAGAGCTCCGCAAGCTATCCTTGCACCCAGGTCTTTCTCAAGTCGCTGGGGAAGTTCTGCGAGGCCGCGCTTGAAAGAGTAGATGCCGCGTCTGCTTCGAGAGGGTGAAGTCGTGCGCTTCTTTCGTCCTCGGAGCATGCCTTTGATGACCGACCCACGTTCGTGCTCATGTTTCCATAGACTGGGAAACGTGTGGCGAATGCTCAGCATGTCTTTGTCACCTGCATAGACGCCACTGACAAACGGATCGGCAAGATACTGCGCGACTTCAGAACCGAACCGTCGAGTAAAAAAAGAATCGATCGTCTCATCTTCCTGGCTCATCGCTGCTACAAAGGGTTCACGAACAGCTCTCAGTTTTGCCTTGGCAGAGATGATGGAAGTCGAGAAGATCTCGAGCGGATTGCGAGGAAGACTGCGAAGGACGTTATCCCGCAAGATCGATCGAGTGTTGCTGGCTGCACTTGCCTCGACAATTCGATCATTCATTCTCAGAGAATCCAGAAGATCTTCCAGTTCAGCGGTGCTTCCTCGAAGTGTGTTCGGCCCTGTCTCAAGCAAATAGCCATATAGTCGTTCTGTGCCGATGACACCACCTGCCCTGTTGCTCGCTTCCAAAAGCAGGACGTCATCACCCAATTGCATCAACTGATAGGCGCATGTGAGTCCGCTAATGCCAGCGCCGATGATGACGGTGTGAGGCATTTAGTTTAGTATGGAAGGACGACTGGAGTAAGAAGAGACGGGAGTCGTGGTGCTAGAGCTTCGTTGCAAGTGATGAGGTCGCCGCCACGGATCGTTCGTTCGCCTGCAAAGCTTTCGTAATGCGCACCCGCTTCATCCATGATCACAGCAAATGGAGCAATGTCATAGACCTCGCATTTTGCATCGAGCATCAAATCGGCGCGTCCAGTTGCTACGAGCACGTGGCCGTAACAATCGCCCCAGGTACGATAGAGCGAGACATTCTCGATGAGATTGCTGACGGTATCCCGCCCCAAACTTTTTTTGAGACGCGCATGATCGGTCGTCACAAGCGTGATCTTGTCGACCTCACTAACTCTGCTCGCATGGCATCGAGCGCCATTCCACCAGCAGCCGTGCGCACGCTCGGCGTAGAGGAGTTCGTTAAGCGCAGGTATATATACGCAGCCATGCGTAACGGTATCGCCTTCCTCGCGAGCAATGAGGGTGCCATAGAATGGTACGCCGCGAATAAAGGTCTTTGTGCCATCGATTGGATCGAGGATCCAGCGGACGTCCGTCGATCCTTTCTCATTGTCGTACTCTTCACCGATGATCGAGTCATGCGGGAAATGCTTCTTGATCTCACCACGAAGATATTCCTCTGCCTGTTTATCAGCCTGCGTTACAGGCGTGTCATTCGACTTCGTTTCGATCTTCAGGCTCGGCGAGTTGTAATACTTCAACGAAATCGCACCCGCCTCCTGTGCGATGCGCTCGATGAATGTCTTAATGTTCATCTTAGACATTGACTGAGCCTGGGATAAGATCCGGGCGGAGGAGGGCGAGTTCAGCGAGTGCGATGTCGGCAAGCGCTTCGATGAACATCGGGGAATCGTTCAAGCCTTCGGTCATTTCGAACTGCTCAACTCCGTTTGTTATTGCATTTTCCCGTTCTTCGACATTCAACTCCTGCACCGTCTCAATATGGTCGCTGACAAACGCAACCGGAATAACAAGCATCTTTTTGACTCCACTCTTTGCGAGCTTCACTACGGAGTCGGTCGTTGATGGCTCCAGCCATTTCTTTGGTCCAAGCTTGCTCTGATAGGCAAGTTGGTGAGGATGATCGTTGCCGCGTGCGCTCATGATCGCATTCACCGTATCATTGATATGCTGGGAATATGGATCGCCGGCGGTAACAAAGTCGACTGGTGTACCGTGGGCCGAGAACAGGAGAAATACATCGTTCGGATCAGCGAAGCGCTCGAGTGCTTCGTTAATGCGTTGGTTGAATGCTGCCACATATTTCGAGTGTGCCTTATACTCTTTGACCCGACGCTCATTGAATCTCGCTCCGAGACGCTTCGTTACCCGATCCCACTCATTATAGCTTGAACCGGCATTTGCTCTTGAATATTGAGCGTAGAGGGGTAAGAGAACGACGTCTTTGATATTGGCGCCCACCAATTGCTTTACTGCAACTTCAGTAAGTGGATTCCAATAGCGCATCCCGACGACAATCTTCACTGCCCCTGTCCCAAGATTCGCATCGAAATACGCTTGCAATGCATCGGATTGCTTTTGTGTGATTTCAACGATCGGAGATTTGCCACCCATCTCCTCATATTCTTCGCGTACTTCACGAGCACGTTTCCTTGAGATTACTGTCGCAAAAAGTGGTTGCAGCACTTTGGCAAACGGGATGTCGATGATATCGGCATCGTTCAAGATATTATAGAGGAAGGGCTGCACGGCATCCAGCGAGTCAGGTCCGCCGAATTGCATTAAGACCACCGCAGCCGAAGCATTTGTACGCATTTAGAATGAAAGAAATAAGGAAAGTATCAACGGTGGGGCCATAAGCGACAATCCAAGAAAGAAGAACCGTGCGCGGGCACGAAGAAATTCAGCGTTCGGGCCTTCATTCTCGGGCATGTGCTTAAGCGCCCTGCGGCCGATAAGAAACAAGGCTGCAACCGATGTTAGAATGGCGATTAGCGAAACGATGACGATAGGGAATCTCCAGTATTCGATGACTTCTGCGATTGGCTTCATCCAGCCCGAAACAGGAAAACGACTGTCCGGCAGAAGCAGAAGCGCTCGAGTACCCTCGCCACCAAGACCGCTAAAAGCAAAGGCAAGAAGAAACGCTGTGAGCAGAAGCCCGAATGCAAACCAATAGATCAGTCGAGAGAAGATAAATATTCTCACAAGCGGCTGAGATGTTCCGAGGAGGGAGTCGCGAGAAAGTCTCCGATACGTACTTCGACTCCAGATTGCAGCAACCGAGAGCGGAACGAAGATCAGCGCAACAATTGATAGCACTGAGTTAGAGTTTGAGCGCCCACTCACGCGGGAATTTCAGTACATTAACCAGCCTCTCTTCAGGTGATCCCAACGCTGGCTGAGCGTCATATTCCCATCGCGCCATCGTTGGGAGGCTCATGAGAATACTTTCGATGCGGCCGTTTGTCTCGAGTCCGAAGCGAGTACCGCGATCGTAGACAAGATTGAATTCAACGTATCTGCCACGGCGCAATAGCTGCCAGCGTTTCTCCTCTTCGCTGAATGCTTCGGCACGGTGTTTTTCTACAATAGGAACATACGCAGGCAGGAATGCATGTGCGGCGTCCTGCACGAATGCGAATGTCTCTTCACGCTCTCGCAACGTACCGCCCAGATAATCGAAAAAGATGCCGCCAATGCCGCGAGATTCGCCTCGGTGCTTGATGTAGAAGTACTCATCGCACCACTTTTTGAACCTTGGATAATAATTACCGTCGTGTTTGTCGCATGCTGTCTTTAGCAACGAATGAAAATGAATCGCATCTTCTTCGTCGAGGTAGTATGGTGTCAGGTCCATTCCACCGCCGAACCATGCGTCGCCATTCGATTGCTCAAAGTAGCGGAAGTTGGCATGAACTGTTGGGATCTTTGGAGAGCGAGGGTGAAGCACAAGCGAGGTGCCAGTTGCGAAGAACGTCAAATCGTCGGCTCCATTCTTCATGCCGTCAGGAACAGCTCCATGCACCGCCGAAAAATTAACACCAGCCTTTTCGAAGATCGAACCTTCGGTAAGGATGCGAGATCTTCCGCCGCCTCCACCTGGACGCTCCCATGTTTCCTGAAAGAACTTGGATCCGTCCAGCACTTCAAGTGTGGCCGTGATCTCATCCTGCAACTTCCTGAAAAAATGTTCGACGCGTGTGCGCAGTGATTCCGTGATCTCCGTCATGCGCCCAACCGAATTGCCGCGTAAGCCTCTTTCGCGGCTTTCACAAACGCGCGTGCATTATCGGGATCGACATCCGGTGAGATACCGTGTCCCAGGTTAAAGATATGGCCGGTCGGCTCCAGCATACGCTCAGCAATGTCGTTGACGCGCGAAGTGATTACCTCTTCACTCGCGTAAAGAATTGTTGGGTCGAGATTACCCTGCAAGGCAACATCATCGCCGATGAGAGCTTTGACTTCGGCGATATCGATCGTCCAGTCGAGACCAACGACATCGGTCCCTGTAGCCGCGATCTCACCGAGCGAATGATTCGCACCTTTACAAAAAACAATAATCGGTGCGCGGTTCTTTGTCTCCTGCTTTACCTTACGAACGATATCAGCAATATATTCGAGCGAGAATTCACGGAAGTCTTCCGGAGTGAGAATTCCTGCCCAGGTATCAAAGATCTGCACGATATCCGCACCGGCATGGATCTGTGCAATCAAATAATCTGCCACAGCATCGCTCAACTTCCTCAACAACAAGTGTGCATCTTCACGGCGAGTAAAGAGCATCTCCTTAGCATGTCGAAAGTCCTTTGAACCGTGACCCTCCACCATATACGCGAACAGCGTCCACGGCGCTCCGCTAAAGCCGATGAGGGGTACGCGACCATTTAGCAGTTGTTTGCTGCGCTTGATCGCTTCCATAACGTAACCGAGATCCTTCTCGGCATCGAGCGGCTTGAGATCGCGAATACTTGTATACAACCGAATCGGCTCGTCAAAACGAGGACCGCCTTTGCCTTCTTCAACTTTAAGAGACATTCCCATTGCCTCGGGGACGACAAGAATGTCGCTAAAGATAATAGCGGCATCGACTCCCACAAGATCAACCGGCTGGACGGTAACTTCAGCCGCAAGTTCTGGAGTCTTTACTAGCGTGAGAAAATCATACCTGGCGCGAATGGCTCGATACTCAGGGAGGTAACGTCCAGCTTGACGCATAAACCAAACAGGAGAGCGCTCGATCGGTTGACGGCGTGCTGCGCGCAGTAAGAGGTCGTTTTGAAGTCTTGGATTCATCTAATTATCGGAGTGCGAGATAGGTGATGATGTCTTCTGCCAGCGTTTCCTGATTCGCTTTTCGTGCTACGATTTCAGGCCTGCGGTGCAATCCTTCTTCGACTGCCTTGGCTGTCGTCTCGCCGATTGTTGCGATGGCAGGCAACGTGCGAAGCATTCCGCTCGCCATTTCGGCAAGCGTTCGGATAAAGAATTGCACTGAAGATGGAGAAAAGAATGCGATTACATCCGGACGTGAGCCATCTTCCAGGATGGTCAGAAGTCTCGCCGCATCGGCAATCGAGGGGCCATGCGTTTCGTAGAGCGTGACTCGCTCGACTTCGCCGCCAGCTTCCGTCAGTGCGTGTTCGAGATGTTCCAATCCGATCTGCGATTGCAGCAGCAACAATTTCTTCCCACGGACGCTCTCGCCAAGAATCGCGATCAATTCATGACTTCCTCCAGCGATCGGTATTGGCAGTGCGACAGAGAATCCAGCATGGGTTAGTGTCTCAGCAGTTGCGATGCCAACGGCGCTGTAGGATGTTCGTGCGACATCAGCCGGTTTCAATTCGAGATCATTCAAGTGCTCAACAAAATGATCGACGCCGGTCGGACTTGAGATAATGGTGATGTCGAACTCTCCTCGGGAGAGAGCGAGCAGCGCGCGCGTCAACCGATGATGATCACTCGGCCTTGTGAATCGAATCATCGGCAGCTCTCCGACTTCGATGCCAGCCTCCTTCAACTTGTTGTGAAGTAGGTCATCGTGCTGTGAGCGCTGAGCAGGCCTTGTGAGTAGAACTTTGGGCATAGAATATTTTCGTCAGCGACGAGAAAAGCCGCGAATGGCAACTAACAACAAGAAGCGGTTTTTAGAGCCGAGTACTTCGCAAGAGCGTTGGGTTATCGGATAGATTCCAGGAGCTCGCGTCCCCCTTCATTCAGCAGCGTCGTGCATAGCGATCTTCCAATCTCCTCAGCTTCCTCGACCTGGCCAGAGCGTTCACCTTTCACAACCGAAAGGCCCGCCGGATGCGCGATTACCATTCGAAGATCTAGAATGGAATTCATGCAAGTTGCATACGCACCCATTGGCACCTGGCATCCTCCGCCCATTGCACGGAGCGCGGCCCGTTCGGCAATGATCGCCGCAAATGTCTCGACGTCATTGAGTTGAAAAATGATTTCAGTGGATTCGGTATCTTCGGTGCGTGTTTGAAGGCCGATCGCACCCTGTCCCACAGCAGGCGTGACCATCTCGACGGGGATCGTATGAGTGACATGATCAAGCAGCCCAAGTCGCTCGAGGCCTGCGCGAGCGAGTATCATCCCACCCCAGTCAGATTCCTGAAGTTTGCGAATTCTGCTCGGTACATTCCCACGAATATCGATAATCTGTAGATCGCCCCGAAACGCCAATAGCTGCGCTTTTCTACGAAGACTTCCTGTGGCTACTGTCGCGTTGAGTGGGAGATCCCACACGTGGGTCTCGCTATCACGGCTCAGGAACACATCTTCGACGTGCGCCCGCTTTGGCGTCGCGGCGAGAGTGAGCCTGGCATCCATCGTTGTCGGAAGATCTTTCAAGCTATGCACGGCAACCTCGATCTCACCACGAAGGAGCGCCGACTCGATTTCCTTTGTGAAGACACCCTGTCCTCCGATCTGTGAGAGCGATGCTTGCTGGTCGCGATCGCCTGTTGTTTGGATGATCTTGATCTCGGTTTCGAGACTTTGAAAATTGAGCGCAAGCAGAGACTGGATATGATGAGCCTGCCAGAGAGCGAGTTCGCTGCCTCGAGAGCCGATGCGGAAAGGGTGGGTCATTCGCGCTCGTTATCCGAACGATCAAGCGCAAAGAGCGCGCGAATAAGCTCAACGCGTGAGAGCACATCATCGAGGGAAGCGCGCGGTTCTTTTAGCATCACGGTTGGTGTATGCAGCAAGCGATTCATGATGCGCTGTGTCATCTGATCGACAACAGCAAGCTCCTCGCTACTAAATCGATGCTTATTGCGCTCGAACTCTTCGACCCGGATCGACTCGAAACGCTCACGCAATTCTTTGATGGTAGGCGCAACTTCCAATTTCGATTGAAGTGCTAGGAATGATGCTAACTCCTCGCTGATGATCTCGCGAACCTTCGGCAGCGCTTCTTTGCGACGCTCAAGATTCTGATCGACGATCGAACGAAGGTCGTCGATATCTTTCAAGAAAACGTTGGGTAAGGTTGCACATTCCGGATCGATATCTCGCGGCACGGCAATGTCGAGTAGTACCATCGGGGCCTGTGCCTGACGTAGACGCAAGGCACGTGTCAGCATCTGACGCGTCACGAGCACTTCATCGCTAGCTGTAGAACTGATGACAAGATCGCTTATTGACAGGGTTTCTTCAATTTGATCGAGCGGCAGAGCGGCATCGCCAGCATGCAGCCCGCCAGGACGGACACGTTCCAGCAGATCTTTTGCATGTTGAAGCGTACGATTCAGCACGATAAGCGAGCCGATATTGCGTTCGACGAGGTGCTTCGCAGCGAGCTCTGCAGTTTCGCCCGCACCAATGATGAGCGCACGTCGCTCGCGAAGATCCTCGTATACTTTCCTGCTGAATTCAACCGCAGCGTAGCTGATCGTTGCTGCACCGATGCCAAGCGGAGTCTCCGTCTTCACCCGCTTTGCAACCCGAAATGCCGCATGTGCGACCTTGGTGAGTAAGCTTCCATTCGTCCCAGACTCATCGCTTATTCTGAATGCGTCTTTGACCTGAGCATGTATCTGTTGGTCGCCCAGGATCTGGCTATCGATACCTGCGATCACTTCGAACAAGTGACTGATTGCCTCGCAATGCGTGAAGTTTTGAAATTGCTCTCTCAGGTTAGCATCCGCGAGATGTTTCTCGCTGAGCAGAAAGTCAATGAGGTGCTGGCCGGTGACCTCGGGATCGGCCGGCAGCGCGTAGATCTCGGTTCGATTGCACGTTGAGAGCACAAATGCTTCGCGAACAACATCTTCCTTGAGCTTCTGCAGTAGCGAGCGGACCTCAGATTCGCTCAAGGCAACACGCTCGCGAACTTCGACGGGCGAAGTGCGATGTGTCAGGCCTATAGCGATCAGCTCGAACGGCATCTTATAAGAAACTGTGGAACGAGGTTACGAACACATTCACGATCGTCATCGATATGATCGTAACGGCAAAGCCATACATCCAGAATAACACAAGTTTGCGTCCTTCGATACGCGCGACCCGTCGGATGACAAGTGTCGCTCCGAAGATGAGCCAGACAAGAAAGGTCGTGAGTACCTTCGGGTCAAACAGCGTTCCATAAATACCGGAACTACCGCCGAGCAGCATCGCACCGATCACGATTGAGATACTTAGAAAGACGAACCCAACGGCAGTGGTGCGGATGCCATAACGTTCAAGTCGCTCCAGACTTGGCAAATGATCGAAGACCGGCCCGAAAGAATTCCGCTGCATGGCCCGAAAGAGCCACAAATAGAGCGTGCCGTAGATCATTGAAAGCGAAAGTGCTGCGTAACCAAAGATCGCTGACGTTACATGAATATTGAAAAGTGGATTTTTCAGAATAGCACTGTGCTCGATTGAAGAAGTAGATTGAATAAAAAGCGAACTTGCGGTTTGAAAAAGGAATGCGACAACCGCAACAAGAAACCCTGTACCGGATGCCTCCGATGTGATCCGCATCTCCACAAAGAAATAGATCGCTAGTAATGTGAAGGCGATGAGCGAACACAATTCGAAGATCGAAGCAAGCAGGCAATGCCCCTCGTGGATCGTGTGGAGTCCGATATAGACCGCGTGAAGGCTGAGGACGAAGAAAACCAGTGGTCGCGCACGCCTAAGGCGAGCCGTCGCAGCGCCCGGGCGAAAAAAAATATCACCCAAAACTGCCACAAGTGTGGCATAAAGCAAGGGCAACAGGATCCGAAACGCAGCGAGAATCTGAGTCATCTATGCGCCGAAACAGGCGTTAGCGTCGAATCATTTCGAGGGAGGCTGTCAACACGCCGTATTCTAGGATGATCGAGTCACCTTCTCAGGGGCGCGATCAGTTGCGAGAGCGCCTCTTTTGGGGGTCAATAGTTTTCTCGAGATCATCGTCTCAGCGATCTGGACCGCTCCAAGCGCTGCACCCTTGAGTAACTGATCGCCAGAAACAAACAACTCGATCGCACGAGAGTTGCTGACATCGTCACGGATGCGTCCGACGTGCACATCGTACTGACCAGCAGTCTCGCATGGCATTGGAAAGTGATTCGCTTCGCGGTCATCAATGACCTGCACGCCAGGATATTCGCAAAGCACGTTCCGAATTGCGGCAAGCGTTGGGCGTCTATCCGCGAATTCGATATTCACACTCTCGGAATGTGCTCGTAAGACAGGTACTCGAATACATGTGGCAGTCATGACGATCTCATCATCGTGGAGAATCTTCTTCGATTCATGGATCATCTTCCACTCTTCCTGATTGTATCCCGATTCATTGATCGCCGTGTTATGCGAGAAAAGATTGAACGCGATCGGATGGGGGAGTACATTCGGTATGATTGGCTTGCCCGCGAGATGATCGCGTGTTTGATCTTCGAGCTCCTGCATCGCTTTCGCCCCCGCACCGCTGACGGCCTGGTAGGTTGAAACAACGATGCGTTTGATCTTGCCAAGTTTCCTTAGCGGGGCGACAGCCATGAGCAATACGATCGCCGAACAATTCGGCACCGCGATGACCCCAGAGTGTCGATCGAGGTCTTCCGGATTGATCTCCGGAATGACAAGCGGCACGCCTTCTTCCATTCGGAATGCACTTGAGTTATCGATCATGATGCAATCTGTTGCGTGCATCCATGGGCGTAGCTCTTTGCTGATCGCGCTACCAGCGCTCAGAATGGCAATATCGCAATCGTCGAAGGAATCACGCGTGGCAACGCCAATGGGAATTGGCTCTCCACGAAAAAGCAGACATTTACCCTTTGAAGCAGGACTCGCAAAAAGTCTGAGTTCTGAGACGGGGAAATTGCGGTCCTCAAGCACGTTGAGCACTTCGGTGCCGACAGCACCCGTGGCGCCGACAATTGCGACGACAAATCGATCGGAAGTTTGATCAGCCAACGTTTTCGCGAGTTTCAGTTACCAACGTCCGCACAAGTGCACGATCACTCTCTGTCAAACCTGCTACATCTTCGAGGTTCTCGCGTTCACGGATCACTCGATATTCGGATCCATCAACAAGTATCTCCGCTGCACGTGGGCGCAAATTATAGTTCGACGCAAGCGTATACCCATAAGCTCCCGCACAGAGTATCGCAACCACATCACCACGCCGAAGCTCGGGCAGTGTCCGCTTCTGCGCGAGAAAATCACTCGTCTCGCAGATCGGGCCCACGATATCTACGACTTCATTGGCTCTCTCTTTAGCCAGCGAAGTCGGTGCGACTTGATGATAGGCATCATACAAACAGGGCCGAATGAGCTCTGTCATGCCGGTATCGACGATCACAAATTTCTTGAGGCTGTTGGATTTGGTGTAGAGCACTCGGCCTAAAAGCGTGCAGGAATTCGCAACGATCGCTCGTCCCGGCTCCATGATGATGGAGAGTCCGGATTTATTGAGGATTGGTAGTACAGCATGCACAAACTCCCCGAGTGACGGGAAAACATCTTTCTCATCACCCATTTCGTCCGGTGCGAGCAGCGGATGCCGGACGACATTCCGGTAATGAATACCCTGGCCGCCACCAAAATTCAGATGTTCAAGTGTGATGCCCGTTTCCAGGCGAAGCTTATTGACAAACGCAACCGTGGACTTGGCAGCCTTGATGAACGGATCCAGCGTCGTGATCTGTGAACCGATATGAACGTGAATGCCTACGACCTCGAGCGAACGGTGACTGCGAGCATAGATGAAAGCCTCGCTGGCGCTCTCCATATCAATTCCAAACTTATTCTCGCGCAGCCCGGTCGAGATGTAGGGATGACTTTTCGCGTCAACATCGGGGTTCACGCGAATTGAGACCTTCGCACGAACGCCCATCTGCTCTGCAATTTCATTGATCACCTTTAGCTCGTCAAGACTCTCAACATTGAACGCATGGATATGCGCTCGCAATGCGAGTTCGATCTCTTTGTCAGTTTTTCCCGTGCCATCAAAGGTGATCTTCTCTGCTGGAAACCCTGCTGCGAGCGCGACAAGCAATTCTCCTGCGCTCACCACATCCGCCCCAGCGCCTTCGGCTGCGAGCAGCTTCATCACTTCGATGTTGGTGTTGGCCTTCGCTGCGTAGGAAACGTAATGGCCGATGCCCGGGTACTTTGGGTCTTTCGCGAGTGCGAGTGTTGAACTGAATGCTCGAAAATTTTCGAGAATCTGTCGTTTCGAATAGACGTAGAGCGGTGTCCCGAATTCGTCGGCGAGAGTTGAAAGCTTTACGTCTTCGCAATAGAGCTCGGCTGCGCTGGGGGCGTCGGCCTCATTATCGCGATATCGGAACTGGTGTTGGTCTAATACGTCTGGCATAATCGTTTTCTTGATACGAGTGCGATCAAATTCGAGCACTCGCTTATTCTATGACGTTGAATCGCAAGTATGGTTGAAGAGTTGCGGGCATTTTTATTGTTCCATCTTTTTGTTGATAGTTCTCCAGCAGAGCAACCATTAACCTCGATGTTGCAAGTCCCGAGCCATTCAGTGTGTGAATAAATTCTGGCTTCGACTTTGGGTCTTCGCGAAAACGAATGTTCGCTCGACGAGCTTGAAACGATTCGAAGTTTGAACAGCTCGAAGCTTCGAGCCACTTACCCTCTATGGGCGCCCACACTTCCAGGTCATAGGTTTTCGCACTGGAAAAACCCGTGTCTCCCGAACAAAGCAGAAGACGGCGGTAGGGGATCTCCAGAAGTTCGAGGATATGCTCGGCATCGCGCGTCAATTTTTCATGCTCTTCCCAGGAAGTCTCAGGATGTGCGAATTTGACAAGTTCGACTTTGTTAAATTGGTGCACTCGAAGAAAACCTCGCGTGTCCCTTCCATACGAACCTGCCTCGCGCCGAAAACACGCGCTATATGCACAGTACTTGATCGGCAGCTTTTCGCGGCTTAGCACCTCGTCACGGAAAAGATTCGTAATCGGCACTTCTGCTGTCGGAATCGCATATAGTTGATCCTCAGGCATGTAATAAACCTGATCGCCAAACTTCGGAAGATTGCCCGTGCCGCGAAGCGAGTCCGCATTTACAAAAAATGGTGGAAAGACTTCCTCATATCCATGCGTATGCGCATGCGTGTCGAGCATAAAGTTGATCAGTGCTCGCTCGAGCGCGGCGCCTCTGCCTGTATAGACTGGAAATCCGGCAGCCGCGACCTTTGCACCGCGCTTAAAGTCGAACAACTGATATTTCTCCCCGAGGGCAAGATGATCGAGGCCTTCTTTCTTTTCGAACCAATGACTGTCGTTCGTAGGGGCATAGCGCTTCACTTCAACGTTTCCTGCCGCATCCTCGCCCTCCGGAACACTGGAATGGACAATATTGGGAATGCTATCGGACAGTGTTCCAATGCTTACTCCGAGCTCCCTGAGTCTCGTATCCAGCGCTGCAATCTCGTCGCTTACGATCTTCATTTCCGCGATCACATCTTCGGCAGGCTCTTTCGCGCGTTTCAGCCTGGCAACTTCTTCGGAGACAGTGTTGCGCTTGTTCTTTAGAACTTCTACTCGCTGAATGATCAAGCGACGATCGCGGTCCTGCACGAGAAGCTGGTCGAGCACATCATCCCCATGTTTCGTAGCGATCGCCTTGCGAACGAGATCGGGATTCTCTCTTATAAGTTTGATATCGAGCATGGTTCGGGCTCGGTCGTAATGATAATGTTATTCGTAAACATATTGCTCGAAGGGATCACCTTCGATCTCCTGCATTCCGCGAGCGGTCACTTGCAGGCCTTCATCAACATTTGAAATGCGAATGCCAAGGTCCGTCTGC
>JABDDM010000037.1 GCA_013287605.1 Ignavibacteria bacterium
GGATCAATTTTGCTTCAGGGATTAGCTCCGGATCCGCGTCGAAAATGCCAGCGACAGATTTCCAGATGACGACTTCCTTTGCACCCAGAGACGCCGCAATTACTGTTGCGCTCAGATCGGAAGATTCACTGCCCATGGTCGTCGTCACTCCATCGAGTGTGCCACCTACAAAGCCTTCAATCAGGACTAATTCACCACGGAGTAGTCGAGGCAATACTTCTGAGGATAAACGATCGGTCGTTTCATTCATCACTGGCTGCGCACGGCCAAACTCTTCGCTGGTAATGATCACCTCTCGGGCATTGATCTCCGCAACCTCGAGCCCACGCTCACGCAGCAATGGTGCGACGATCGCGAAAGCAAACCTCTCACCCTTGCTGATCACCTGATCGCGAGCACGAAGCGAGAGCTCTCGCGTGATGTGGATTCCTTCGATCAGTGCGCGGATCTCCTGATAGATCTTCCTGAACGAAGCCGTCACCTCCGCATGGACCTGTTCCGGAAACTTGAGCGAAGTGAGTAATTGCGCGTGCTGCATCGTGACGCGTTCGAGATACTCTTCTGCCGAGGTGAGATTACCCTGACTGGAATGCTCGGCTGCACGCTGCAGATAACGCGTCGTATGGCCGATCGCAGAGATCACAACGATGAGACCAGGGATCTCGGACGTAGCAGAGCGTCTGCGCAATCGCTTTGTCTCGAGCGAATGGGCGCTAGAGACAAGCTCGACCAGTGTTTCCAGGCCTCGAGCGCTACGCGTAGTGGCCCCGCCGAATTTATAGACGATCATTTACGTACATTCGTGGACGGCTTGCTTCAAAATCAAATTGCTTACGACTACATGATTGATGGAAAGTCCGTTCTCTGTTTTGATCCGAAGACGTTCGGCTCTTTTCTCGAGAGATCCTGTTGTTCCGTATCGAACGTGTGACTTATTGATCTCCAGGAACGAACACAACCGTAGTGTGCTCAGTACGTTTATCGCCTTATCATGTGGACGATCGAAAAATTTGAAGACCTCCCTTCGACCAACGATCTCGCGAGAACACGCGTGGCCGATGGGAGTGCCAAACATGGAGATGTCATCCAGGCCGAGCACCAGACCTCGGGCCGCGGCCGCTTGCCACGCCGGTCCTGGCAGGATGAACGCGGGAAATCATTGCTCATGAGTGTCGTCCTTAAAGATATTCCGCGCGGGTTTGTTGAACTTGCTCCGTACATCGCTGCGCTGAGCGTTACGCAATCGTTGAGAACATTTCTGCAAGGGCATCTGCCATATTTTGAGCAAGGCCGCGTTCGTACCAAGTGGCCGAATGATCTTTTGCTCGATGGAAAAAAATTCTGTGGGATCCTCTCTGAAGCAGTTTGGAGCGGTGAGGAGCTCAAAGCAGTCGTGCTTGGCATCGGTATGAATGTCAACCAACAGCAGTTTGACGATAAGTTGAAGGCAAGCGCAACTTCGCTCATGGGCGCAGTCAAACGCATGCTTGACATCGACCAGGTTCGCGATCGAGTGCTCGCTGGAGTCGCAAGTTATGTCGAGCGGTCCAACGAGATGCCACCTGCGTTATTCAAGTTGAGTGTCCTGAACGAACTCAGAATGGAATTGGGCTGGATGAAGCTGCTGCCAACCTTCGATGTCGAGTTACTCAATGGTGAGATCATTCGCATGGTGTCGTATTGCGGAATAGAAAGTGACGGTGGAATGATGGTGAAGCATCTTGATGGCACGGCACAAGTGCTTTACAGTGGAACACTTGCAATTTCTCCATTGCCTGAAGAGGCACGATGAGCGAAACGACGCTTGCTGTCGCTATCGGCAACTCGCGCATGACGATGGCAGTCATGCTTGGCAATGTCGTACTCTCAAAGTACGCTTGCCCCACGGCGGAGCTGAATCGGTTCCGACGCGAGCCTGTCCAGCCAGCGCTGATCGGACTCGAGAGCGTCGATCGAATTCTCATTTCTTCAGTCGTTCCAGACGCAGTACCGATCTCGAAAGAACTTCTTCGTGCGCTTTTGCCGAACATTGAGGCAAGGGTGATCACGCACGAGATTGTCCCGATGGCAAGTGAGTACGACCCTCCCGAATCGCTGGGGATTGATCGACTACTCTCCGGATTTGCCGCTTACACAATGTTTGGCAAACGGGAACGGCGCCCGATATTGGTCGTCGATCTTGGCACCGCTACGACACTCAATTGCATAAGCGCAGACGGGGTATTCCTTGGTGGCGTAATCACCCTTGGAGTTCTCTCGACACTCCGAGCACTCGGCGAACAAACTGCTCAGTTACCTGAAGAGGCATTCGAGATTCCAGATTCCGTTCTTGCGAATAGTACATCTTCAGCGATTCGCTCTGGTGTGTTCTTCTCCGCGATCTTGGGGATCCGGGGATTGGCGAGTCTCTTAAGCGAACAGGCGTTTGCCGGTGAGACTCCAATTGTTGTCAACACAGGAGGAATGGCAAACAAGCTACAGGAATATTTGCAGCCCGGAGCACTCACCGACCCCGATCTTCTCCTCAAAGGAATTGCTCTGCTGCCAGGATAACTATGCAACGGTTCTTGTGTACTATCCGGTGATTTCTGTGTCGTTGAAGAGAAGAAACTATCTCCTTTTCACGAGTGATATCAAAAGGTTGTTGTTGTCATAAAGTACTACCGATCCAAATTCCATGCGTCAGTATTTAGCCTTCTCTACCATTTGTCTCGCCCTGTGTTTGACGAGCTGCAAGAGCACCCTTACGAACCCTCCGGCTGAGACGTTACCCGGGACAGACTCACATGGCAATGTTACGCTGCCAGTGCCGCCGGCGGATTCTGGAATCCAGATCGTGTTTGGACCTTTCGCAGTACCACAGGGCCAGGAAGTTCAGATCGATCACTGGTTTAAATTAAAGACTACGCTGCCGTTCGAAGTTGGTCGAATCCAGATTGCGACCAATCTTGGGACACATCATATGAATCTGTTTCGAACATTAACTCCACACGCGGATAGCAACGAGTATAATTTTAGTTCTACAGCAATTTGGAATGAATCCGATCTGATGATCGAATCGCAGCAACACTACATCGATTGGTCACTTCCGACAGGTGTCTCGGTGCATTTGAACTCGGCCGAGCAAATGTGCATGCAAGTGCATTATGTCAATGCCTCAACGCAGACTACGCCGAACGATAGCGGAAAAGTCGTCATCAACATCTGGAAAGCGAATGGACCAGCGACACAGCCTGCTTCCATGCTGTTTGCACAGGATACCGCAGTTCTCATCAAACCACATTCTGACACGTCGTTTTCGAAGTTCTGCCGTTTTGCCGGAACTACAAAACCGCTCGCGATCTATGCGATGACGGGACATTTTCATAGTCGTGGAAAATCGTTTGTTGTTGAAAAATGGGATTCGGTCAATAATGCTTCGCTAGGCGAGGTTTATCGCAGCGTGGCATGGAGCGAGCCGCCGTTCAAGGTTTTCGATCCACCGTTGACCCTCAATCCTGGCGAGATGATAAAGTATACTGCGAACTACCACAACGATTCGGATTCTACAATAAAGTTTGGGCCTCACGTCGAGACGCAGGAGCACTGCAATCTCTTCCTATGGTTTACGCCGGGATACCTGGGTGGCAAAACGATCTATGATAAAACGAATTGACCGCTGATCGGTATTATCGCTTCTCGATCCATGTGCTCTGTGCCGTAGTCGTTGTAGCTGGCATCGCTGCAGAGTATGGTTGTCATACTACGGAACCCGCACCTGTAGTAGAGCCTACGCTGTCCAGCATCCAGACGAACATTTTTGACCAGAGCTGTACTGCACCAGGTTCGTGCCATGGTGGTGATCCGCCAAAAGCAGTACTTTCGCTCGAGCGCGGAAAGGCGTACCAATCGCTCCTCTTTGGCAGAATTCAGAACGACACCGCGTTGAAGCATTACAGTGGAAGGGTCGTCCCAGGCAAACCCGATTCAAGTTACCTGTGCGCTAAACTGACGGGTATGCTTCGTCCGGATGAAGGAGACCGTATGCCCGACAGGCTGAATTCAATTCCGCAGCAGTACATCGATGCCGTGAAGCAATGGATAGCCAATGGGGCAAAAGATAATTGAGGAATACTGGGAGCACGGTGACAGGGAGAGCCTTGGGTCGATGCTTCTGATTCGATATCCAGCTTGCAGTGGTAGTAGCGCGTACGGGAATCGAACCCGTGTACCCGCCTTGAGAGGGCGGTATCCTAGCCGCTAGATGAACGCGCCCAGCAATCCTGATTCATGCAAGCCATTTGGCCTTCCATGAAGCGCCAAATATACACGAAATGCCTTTGCAGGGTTCCATATGGGAGCAAATGGTCTCAATAGGATTATATTTGCTTAAGTGAAACCGTTTTCTTCTCATCCTATTCGATCCAAAGTCCGCAGCCCTCATCATGAAAAAATTCGCTTGTACCGCGCTAAGTGTCGCTTGTTTCGTACTTCTCCTCCTCACGCCATCGCGCCGCCTCGCAGCGCAGAGCGTGAAACCTGACCTTGGAGGTTCGTACCAGAACGACAATGCGCCTGAGCCAATGTCAGGTGCGTGGCAGTCGCATCCGATAGGCGCACGAAATTACTTTGGAGTGGAAGCGGGTATCAACTACGCATGGTTGAACGGCGCACAAAATTGGTTCTATCTGGGATCAGTAAATGACCCAACGCTGAAGGCAACGATCATAATGCCGTTCGCTAATGCGGGCCATGGGCTTGGCTTTATTGTGGGATTGGTTGGAGACTATGGACTGTCAGATGCTGCTTCCTTTGAAACGAAGCTTCGGTATGTCTCCAGCACTACGAGTTCGGACGATATCAGAACCGCAACGGCAACGGACTTCTCCGGTGGTAATCAAACACTACTGGCTCGAATCTCGAGTCATTATAAGTCATCGTGGAGTTACGCAGGCATTGATCTACTGCTGCGCTATCAGCTCTCCCCGCAATCTGTTTATCTTCTTGGCGGACTTGGCTTTTCTGATCTTGTAAGCAACACGTTTGAAGGCACACAAAGCATCGATAGTGCGGACCCAAATGTCTCCTACATCGACCAGACTAGCAACGCGCCATCCGGATTCAAGTCACTAAGTTTTCCGAGCCAAAGTTTGAGTAACGTGTATGCAACTACGCGATTCGATGTAAAGATTGGTGTTGGTACCTTCATTCCAGTAGGCTCAAATGGCACGGTGCTTACACCTGAGGTACTGCTCTCCATCCCGCTGACAGATCTCTTCAATGCCAACAATCTGAATCTGTATTCATCCGCAGGTGCAACCGCCCCGAAGTTATGGCACCTTGATTTGACGCTGGGAATCAAGTTTCCTTGGGGAGAGGCGAGCGCCGCTCCTGCAAGCATCAGCCAGTCCTCGACGAACACATCCGAGACGCCCGATCGCAATCCGGATAACATGGTCGTGCTGAAGGGAAAAGTCAGCAATAAGGCTGGAGCACCCGTTGACGCTAATATGACTGTAGTTGATCTCAGCGACAACTCGACTGTTTCTACCGGACATTCGTCAGATGGCAATTACTCGCTGCCGGTCAAAGGGCCTGGCAAATATTCGGTGACTGCCGATGCCGATGGCTATCTCTTCGGAACGGCATATTTTGAAGTCGATAGTCAGGGCAGGATTCTGAAGGGCAAACATGACATTGTGCTTTCACCGTCCAGCGACGGACGCACCCGTCTGCTCGTATTCTTTGATTTTGATAAAGATAAATTGCAGACAGCCTCCTATCCTGAGCTCGACCGAGCGGTTCGCCTCATGAAGGCGAATCCCAGCATGAGCGTGGAAATCGCAGGATACACTGATTCAAAGGGAACAGACTCATACAATATCGACCTTTCGAACCGACGTGCTCAGGCTGTCAGGAATTACCTGGTCCGAAATGGTATCGAGTCCTCACGTGTGGCACCGAAGGGTTATGGAAAGATGGATCCAATCGCTTCGAACGACACAGAAGAGGGCAGAGCCGAGAACCGGCGCGTTGAGTTTGTCGTCCTCCATCGGTAGATAAAAACACTTTTCTCGGGAGCCCAGGGGTGGGTTCGTAATTGCGCTCTTGGGGGTTTTCCACATTCTTCGCCATAAGGGCACATTCTTTCCCATAGCAATAACTCTCGTTTGGATTATCCAAATTGATGAGGTATCTTCGTCGTACTTCCTAATCAAACCCTTGCGGGGATTTGGTCAGGCTCATTTAATACTACTACTCCAAGATGTGCTATTCCATGCTTCGTAGGGAAGCAGTGGGGTTCGGAGTGTTGCTCTTGCTTTGTTGTAGTTCTGTCGCGGTAAACGCGCAGACAAAAAAGCCCGAGCAGCCATCTGAGACACCAACTGTCTTTAAGAACTACACGATCAACAACCTTCGACCCGACACTACGGCCGATCGTTGGCTTGAAGCACATATTGCCATTAGTTCAAGGCACTATGTCGGCGCCGAAATCGGGACAACGAGATCCTGGATGGTCGGCAACAGAGGTTTCTATTTTCAGCATCAAACCTCCGGTGTGGACGATAATCTACCATTCGGCGCACTCGGATCCGGACAAGGACTCCAGTTTGGTGGTGTCGTCGATTTTTCGCTTAGCGATTTTATCGGACTGCAAGGAAAGATTCGCTACTTCAATACGATATCGAGCTCCTCTCAGGTTGGATCAATCGTGACGACAGGTACAGACGCCATGGCTCACGGTTTTGAAACCGTTACCAGCTACACAAACACGCACACGTTCCTTGGGGGAGATGCGCTTGTGCGTTACCAGCTCGTTCCTCAACAGTACTATGCGTTAGGTGGCGCAGGAATTAGCTGGCCGGTCAGCGAAACCTTCACCGCTTCGCGTACTGCGGTTTCGAACACCACACAAACTTATGTACCTGCGTTCGCAACATCGACCGCCCCTTCCGACGCTTACTTCAACAGCTTTCGGGCTGATCTTAAATTCGGTGTTGGCACATTCATTCCGATCACGGAGGATGTTGTAGCTACGCCAGAACTGATGTTCAGTTTTCCGGTGACGTCATACTTCAGCCGAAGCTACGAGGCCTACTACAAGAGTGCCGGGGTCAAGACACCCCATCAGCCATATGTTTCTGCATCGATAAGCATCAAGTTTCCAAATGGTGGATTCTCGCTCTATGCACTTGAGCGTGATAGACACCGTCAGTACGAAGACCAATTCCGCAGGGCGTCGGTTCTACATCCGATCCCAATGCTGAGAAACCATTTCGTGGCGGAAATCCCCAAACATGTAGCGACCGCCACGGTCAAGCCTGATTCCATGCCTGATTATGAGGTCGATGTCTCTTCCCGTATGATCCGCTGGGAGGATATTGGACCGAATGTTCCAAGAAAGCTTCGCTTGACTTTCTTCTTTGAATTCGGAAAGGCTGATCTGGCTCCATACAACTTTGGAGATCTGGACAAACTTGTTGTTGCGATGACGAAGCATCCGAACCTTGTGACGGAGATTGCGGCCTATACAGACAGCAAGGGTTCGATGAAGCTCAACATGGCGCTCTCTGAACGACGGGCACAAGCCGTGCAGAATTATCTGATTGCCAAAGGAATTGACTTGGCTCGTATTCCTGCGAGAGGGTACGGACCGAACTCTCCAGTGGCTACCAATGACACACCCGAAGGGCGTGCCTCAAACCGGCGTGTAGAACTTGTCGTGGTGAAGGATCAGGCAACACTCACTGGCCAGTGAAGCTTTGATCCTGGGGATTGATTGTTGGCAGGAGGTTACTGCGGTGTTAACCCTGGTTCGACAGTCATCAGCCGTTCGCGAATGACGGCATCGACCTGGCGGAAGTCATCAGGATTCCCCAGGTTCGGAAATTCAGCTTCGTACTGTTTCATTCGTGCCGGTTCCAGCCTGAACGTGATCACAAGCTCAACAGCGCAATCCAGGAGTTCGCTATTCAGGAAAAGACTCCGTGCACGTCCATAGTGCGGTTCAGCCCATGCGGGTTCGATTGCGATAGCAGATTCATACGCGCTTAAGGCCTCCTCGAATTTCTTTGCCTCGAAGAGCGTCTCCGCGTAATCGTACCACGCTTCGAAATCCTTGGGACTCAGCTCCAGCACCATTCGATAGGCCATGATCGCATCATCCAACTGCCCAAGGTTGTAAAGCGCATCAGCTTTCGCGTACCAAAGTTCTGGATACTTATTATCGACGGCCAGCGCGTGATCGTAATCCTCAAGCGCCTTTTTGTGCTGATCGAGCGCGTCATAGCTCGAGCCGCGACCAAAGTAACTCTCAGCGTGCTTGGGATCATACTTGAGTGCCTGCGTGAAGCAACGGATGGCATCGCGCCACCTGCGTAGTTCTTCATAGGCGTTTCCGAGGTTATGCCACGCGCTCACGTCTTCTGCGTCGTGCTTCAGACACTCCTTATAACTTTCGATCGCCTCGTTGAGCTTGCCAAGGTTCGCGTAGGCATTGCCGCGATTGTACCACGCAGATGGAAATGTTTCCTTGATCGCCAGCGACATCTCGTAGCTCTCGATCGCTTTGTGGAACATCCCCATCCTGTTGTAGATAATGCCATGATTATACCACGCATTATAGTTATAAGGATCGAGATCCAGATGTGCTTCGTAGGAAGCTAAAGCCTTATCGAGCTGATCTTTCGAGTCGTAGCAATAACCGAGCTCGTACCACGCATCCTTGGCGAGCTCCTTGTTGTCGGTCAGATACTTGAAAATAGCGATCGCATCATCGAAACGCTCGGCCTTTTCGAAACAAATACCTTTGTTGAAAAGCGCTTCGTCGTTTGCGGGGTCGACTGAGAGCGTTCGATCAAAGATCTCAAGCGCCTCACGTGTTCTTCCAACGGCATCGAGGGCGATGCCAAAATTAATGAGGAGTTCGTTATCAGTCGGATTGAGTGCGAGCGCCCGCTGATAGCTTTTCAGCGCTTCTTCGAATTTTCCATGGTGGGCTTCCAGCATTCCGCGACGATGCCAACCATCGCCATTGAACGCTGCGCGTTCTGTCAGAAGCAGTGCAAAGTCCAATGCTTCATCAAATTTTTCGTTTTCGATGCAATAGTCGACCAGCTCCTCGAGGATTTCGGGATTAAGAAATTGGGGCCGCGGCGCTTCCTCCTGCGAATCGGAATCACTTTCCCTCGAAAGCTCGCGGCGTTTCTCATCGCGATAACGCTTCAGTTCTTCCTCGAAGTACTTACGGCGTTTTTCGCGCTGTTCTTCACGCCCTCTTGGGTCGCCTGCAAACTCGTCATCGCCTTCCATGCTGAAAGGCTCAAAATCATCGAAGTAATTCATTCAGCTCCTCACTTCACCTGTTGATCCATCGTTAGTATGACAACAAATCTCAGGTTCCCCTGCGCTTCTCGAAGGCAGTCGCTGGGAAGTAGTCGCCTCGGTCGAAAATGATCGCTGCACACGCCAGCTCTCACGCACACTTAAAGTAACAATCTGAGCCTGTAAATACTCCTATCGTGCCATGCTATTCTTGATCATTTTTGGCATGACTGCCTGACAGAAGCCGCGAAATAGCTCAAAAAGCGCCAATAATGAGTGTGAGGCGCTTCTACAGGCAATGATAAGAACTCAAAGTGATAAAGGCAAGCTCAACTTGCCAAGTGTGGATAAATTTATCCACAAGTGTTCATACTTAATCCAGGCCGCTTAGTGCTCGCGGCCTTCAGCTCCGCCTCCAAAGGCTTCAGGTTCAACAACAATCATATCACACCTCGAACTTAGAACTCTTCTTTTGAGCGCGACTGTTGCAACTTCATCGTGGTGCTTTGACCTTGAGCGACAGCTTGCTGCCACGTTAAACAAGAGCTAAAGCGTTGCAGGCAACAAAGTGTACAATGCCCGGAAGGTCAATTTGATCTTTCGGGTTTTTTTGATGTAGAACATGGAATTAAGCAAGCTGCTTCATGAGCGCGTTCTCGTTTTCGACGGAGCGACAGGTACCAACCTTCAGCGACAGGATCTTACGCCAGACGATTTTGGCGGTGAAAATCTCGCCGGCTGCAACGAGTACCTGACCCGGTCCAAGCCCGAAGCAGTTGAGAAAGTGCATATCGACTTTCTCACTGCCGGTGCAGATATCATCGAGACGAACACATTCGGCACGAGCTCCATCGTTCTTGCCGAATATGGGCTCGAAGCGATTGCATATGATCTTTCAAAAGAATCTGCCGCGCTAGCTAAACGCCTTGCAATGCAGTTCTCAACTAAAGAAAAACCACGCTTTGTAGCTGGATCGATCGGACCTACAACGAAGCTTCCATCGCTGTTGCACATTGGGTTCGATGCGATGCGTGATAGTTATTACGAACAGATGAACGGCCTTGTTGATGGGGGATCGGATCTTCTGATCATTGAAACATGCCAGGACCTCTTGCAGATCAAAGCTGCACTTGCTGCTGTCCAGGATCTCTTTCGTGACAAGCGCATCAAGCTGCCTGTAATAACATCGGTGACCATCGAGACAATGGGGACGATGCTCATGGGCACAGAAATTGGCGCTGCGCTTACAGCGCTCGAGCCGTATGATTTCATCACGTCGATCGGTATGAACTGCGCGACGGGTCCGAAGGAGATGGAAGAGAACGTCATGTATCTCACTCAAAACTCTCCGAAGCCTGTGTTCTGCATGCCTAACGCAGGCCTTCCCGAGAACGTCGGAGGCGTTGCGCATTATCATCTGTCGCCGCAGGAATTGGAGAAATGGATGTCGCATTTCGTTGGTGATCTGGGTGTTTCGATCATCGGTGGATGTTGCGGCACGACCGAAGAACATATTGCAAGGCTCGCACAGCTTGCAACGCACATTACGCCGAAAGAGCGATCGATCAGTTGGACTCCGTCGGCAGCGTCAATTTATTCGAGCGTACCATTCCACATCGATCCCTCGCCTGTCATCGTTGGCGAACGTTGCAATACGAATGGATCAAGGAAATTTAAAGACCTCATTCTCGAAGAGAATTACGATGCAGCAGCGCAAATGGGCAGAGAGCAGACAAAAGAGGGAGCGCACATGCTTGATGTGTGCGTCGCATACGTCGGCCGTGATGAAGTGCGCGATATGCATGAGATCATGAAGCGGCTGAACACGCAGATCTCGGTGCCGATCGTGATTGATTCGACAGAATATCCCGTGATCGAAGAGGCGCTCAAACTGTATGCAGGCCGCGCAATCGTCAACTCGATCAACATGGAGGATGGAGAGGAGAGAATGGCGCACGTCCTGCCGCTCTGTAAGAAATATGGAGCTGCGGTGATCGCACTTACGATCGATGAAGATGGAATGGCGAAGACACGAGAGAAAAAACTGGAGATCGCCGAACGGATCATTGATATCTCGGTCAACAAGTATGGAATGCGTGAGGAAGATCTGATCTTCGATACGCTGACATTCACGCTTGGCTCCGGTGATCAGGAATTCCGCAAAGCAGGAATCGAAACGATCGAGGCGATCCGAATGATCAAAGAACGGCACCCAAAATGTCGTACGATCCTGGGTGTTTCCAACATTTCATTCGGACTCAATCCTCATTCGCGACACGTCCTGAATTCGGTGTTTCTGCATTACGCGATCGAAGCAGGCCTGGATCTCGCAATCGTTCATGGCGCCAAGATCATGCCGCTCCACAAGATCGATGAGAAGGGTAGGGAGCTGGCGACCAAGATCATTTTTGACGAACGAGTCTACGAACCGGCATTTGCAGCCGAAACGGCGTAATGCACTATTCTACCCGCTAAGTAGATGGATTTATTTGCTCGGCATTCGCCTTCAAGTAACACGGTCTGACCGCCAATTTTCAACGGACGGCCGATCAAGCTAATGAAACGCACAAAGATCCTTTCTATCCTTTTCGGCGTGACGCTCATGACGCTCGCGGGAGCTCTCTATCTCTCCGATCATATTAAAGCCGGACAGACGGTCCATGAAAACCATTTGGCCGTCGAAGACAACCAACCCGCACCCGACTTCGCACTAAAAGATATCAATGGGAACACGGTGCACCTCAGCGACTACAGAGGTAAAGTTGTCGTGCTGAACTTTTGGGCCACATGGTGTCCGCCTTGTCGAAAAGAGCTTCCCGATTTTACAGAATTGCAAAAGGAGTACGAACGAAAGGGTCTGCAGTTCGTCGGGATTGCACTTGATGATGATGGTATTGCGAAGATAAAACCTTACGTCGAGTCAGTGAATCTTCCGTTTCCAACCCTCTTGCCTGATCGTTCGATCGTAGCTAGCTATGGCGAAATGAATGTCATACCTGTTACCTACCTGATTGACCGTAAAGGAGTCGTCCGTGCTCACTACGTTGGCATGCGTAAGCGAGAGGTAGTGGAAGACATGGTTCGTCCGTTACTTGCCGAGAAGTAAGCAGTTGATCTCCCTTTACGTTTGCGCTGACGCCAGTTCAGCCGATGAAACACTGGTAGTACATCACACGACCTGACGATGAAAGAAGTCGCAAAAGACGTCGTCCGCAAATTACGCCGAGAAGCCCAGCAGCCGCAATGGCGGCATTCCAAAACCATTCGCTGGACGATCGGCATCGTCGTCACACTTGCTATCGCAGCACTGTTCCCGCGACCCAATGCGCAGGGACTTTCGACATATTCGATCGGGGCACTCTGGACAAGCGATGACGTCATATCACCATTCTCCTTTGCGATCAAGAAAGATCCGTCACAGATCAAGCGGGAGTTGCTTCGTGCGCGGGAGGATCTGTTTCCAGTGTATGTGCCGGATTCGATGGCTCGCTCGAAAGCAGTCAAGCGGTTAACGGAAAACATTAACCGGTTGCAGGCAATGCTCAGTGCCGCGACAACCGATACGCTCAAACAGGTTGCCCTTGCGGATTCCGTACATGAGTTCGGATTTTCATCCGACGAGTGGAAAGCCTTGATCGCCTTTCAGTCCGGCTCCAGAAATGGACGCGGTCAACAACACTCGCCGCTTCTTGAAGTCCAGCCCACACTCGTCGAGCTGCTTGACGAAATGGAGTCGGGAGGACTCATTGTGAAGCCAACACCTGCGAGCGATTCGTTTTCCAGCTCGCCGACCATCTCCTTGCGCACGCGTACAACGGAAGAAACGCTTGTGCCGCGTAAATCACTCGTTACAATCGATGAAGCAGCAAATCGCATTGATGGAGAGGTCCAAAAGAGGGTACATGGCCCCGAGCCGCTTGTGCATGCGCTTGGGAAGCTTGTCGGAAGCTCGCTCGTGCCTACGGTCATCTTCAATGCTGACCTCACGCGCGAAGGTGCCGATGAACTCGATCGAAAGGTGCTTCGCACCGAAGGGATCGTAAAAGAAGGACAGTTGATCCTTACACGCGGAAGTGTGATCAATGCGCAGAGTAAGAACGAACTGCAGTCGCTTGCGGAGGCGCGCATCGAACGGGGCGGGACCGCTTCGCAGATTACTCGGATCATTGGCACCATCGGTCATGCAGGCGTTATTCTCCTGCTTGTGGTTCTGTACCTGCGCTTCATTCGCCGGCGCATCTACAACGATAACGCGCAGTTGTTGTTGCTCGGATTGATCCTGCTCTTTCCTGCGGTGCTTGCGTATTTATCGGTAGGTGTGCATCTCTCTTTCCCGCTCGAGTATCTAATCCTGATTCCGGTTACGAGCATGCTGCTGACAATCCTGTTCGATTCCCGAACGGGTTTTTATGGTACTGTCGTCGCGGCATTGATCGTTGCCGGTATTCGCGGCAATGATTATTCTGTGGCATTGGCAGGGCTCGCCGCTGGTGCGTTCGCAGCATATACGGTGCGCGATCTGCGAAGCCGGTCACAACTGTTTCAGAGCATCGGCTATATTTTTCTTGGCTATTTGATCGCGATTACCGCGCTAGCATTGGAGCGTTCGACGCCGCTATCGGAAACCGGATATCAGCTTTTGGCGGCATCGATGAATTCGCTGATTTCGCCGGTGCTTACGTTTGCGGCGCTCTTTGCGGTGGAATCGATCTTTGACACTATGAGTGATCTCAAGCTCACGGAGTTCGATACAATCAATCATCCACTCCTGCGCGAACTGGCCTTGCGCGCGCCTGGTACGTATCAGCATACCATGCTCGTTGCGCAGCTATCGGAGAATGCTGCTGCAGCGATCGGAGCCAACGGATTGCTTGCGAAGGTCGGCGCATACTTCCATGACATTGGTAAACTGGTCGAACCATCCGACTTCGGAGAGAATCAATCGCTGGAAGCTGGCAACGTCCATGCTTCACTCACACCTGAAGAAAGTGCAGAGCGGATACGCAAGCACGTCGTTGAAGGGATCGCGTTGGCGCGTGCTCACAACCTTCCTGAGAAGCTCGTGGAATTCATTCCAATGCACCACGGCACGCGCCGTATTAGCTTCTTCTATGAATCGGCAATGCAGCTTTCGCCAGGTGTAGTTGTCAACGAAGAGTTATACAAATACCCGGGGCCAAAACCCGCATCGAAAGAAACGGCGATCGTCATGCTTGCCGACGCTTCGGAAGCAGTAGCTAGATCGGTCGTTCAACAAAACGTTGAACCTTCGCTCGAAACCATGGAGCTCGCGATCGACCGGCTCGTTCGCGAGCGCTTTGATGAAGGCCAGCTTGATGATTGCGATCTTACCATCAGAGACCTGACGATCGTACGTTCGATCTTTGCACGGTTGCTGGTCGGGCTGCACCATACGCGTATCAGCTACCCGACACCGAACGTCGAAGGAGAGGCGCAGCGAACCAAGCGACCCACGGATCGGCAGACTGCCGATACCCGCCAGAAGGAGCCCGCGTGAAGTGAAGCGTTCGAAACGAACGGTCGACACCATACTCGAGGAGTCAGATCGCGAGCGAACTCCAGCCACAAAAGAGCGTTCAGCCATCGACGCGTATATTTATTTTCTCCGACTCGAACGAGGCCTTTCTCCCAATTCGCTTGAGGCATACGAACGTGATCTGAAAAAGCTGGAGCTGTACCTCGAGCCACTGAAGATACCCATTCAGCGAGCCAAATCCACGGATCTTCAAAAATTCATTCGCTCGCTGGGGGAAGTCGGCCTGGAGCGAACAAGTATCACTCGAGCGATCTCGTCATTTCGCGGCTTCTACAAATATTTATTGACCGAACGCCTGCTTCTTGTTGATCCGACCGAAACGCTCGAGGTCAAAACTGCTCGGCGTAAACTTCCTGATGTGCTGACGATCGCCGAAGTCGAGGGCATGCTCGATCAGCCCGATCTCACAACACAAAAGGGTGTTCGCGACAAAGCCATCCTTGAATTTCTCTATGCCTCAGGAGCGCGCGTCTCCGAGCTCACCACGCTCACGTTGTCGCAGCTATGGCTTGATGATGGACTCGTCAAGCTGTTTGGAAAAGGCAGCAAAGAGCGAATTGTGCCGATCGGACGTGCCGCGCGGGATGCGATGGAGCGATATCTCAATACCGTTCGACCACGATTGATAAAACCGGGAAAGCGGACAGACGCGATCTTTCTCAATCAAAAGCGCGGGACGGCGCTTTCTCGAATGACCATTTACGATCTCATGCAGGAATACGCTGGCAAAGCAAAAATCGAGAAGCGTCTTTCGCCACACACCTTCAGGCACTCGTTCGCCACGCACCTGCTCGAAGGTGGCGCCGACCTGCGTATCGTACAGGAAATGCTGGGGCATGCAGACATCTCGACCACTGAAATCTACACGCATGTCGATCGATCTTACCTTAAGGAAGTGCATCGGACGTTTCATCCGAGGGGTTGAAAGACATTGTTATTTGTTCTCGACCTTGCTGACAATGCTCTTAGCGGGAATCGAACCAATGTATCGACTATCTTGAGCGTCAGTGGTATTGTCACCTAGGACAAAGAATGAGTTCTTAGGAATCGTGAAAGGAAAAGTTACCTTGCCTTCTTTTGAATACCAAATGCCCTTCATTTTAGATGGTGCTGTCTGCCTGACTCCATTGATGTAGACCGAACTGTCGTGAATATCAATAACCTCACCCGGAAGCCCCACAACGCGTTGAACCCACATATTTCCATTTACGGGGCTCTCGAAAGAAACGACATCCCACCTCGATGGCGGTTTGTCTAGAGGCGTCAAGAAAATAAACTCGCCTTTTTTGATACTCGGCTCCATCGAGCCCGAAGCTTCTTGGCGAGGACCTTCATCAACGCGGCAACTGCAAGAAATCAGAAGCAGGAAGGCGTAGATAAAATGGAGTCTGGTCATGGTCATCCGGAAAGAAGATTGAGAGACTCACAAAGATACGCCTCGACTCTGGATTTTAAGAATATATCGGGCACTATTTTTACAGTGTTTCCGTTTGGTATATGTAGGCCATTTTTAGGTCTCCCAGTCCTCCAGACCACTATGCTCAGGCTCCCTTTAACTCATGCCTCGAGAGTTAGCCCAAATGAATATCCTATTCACTGCTCGCAACCGATTGTGGATTCCAGCCCAGAATCGCCAATTAGTTTTCTGTAAGAAGAAGAATTATGAATAAAGTTTTCACACACGCTAGGTAGGGAACAGGAATTGCGGAATTTGGCTCGGAATCGCAGCACTTGTAGGGGCACACCGCGTGTGCCCTTTTTCGGGGATCATGCATGTCCGAATTATTGTGGCAGGCCCATCATCCAAGGGTACACGCGGCGTGTCCTACGTCAAACGTATTATGAATAAAGTTTTCACACGCAGCAGCAGAATCCTAGAATTTGGAACGGATTCGCCAGACCAACAGAGCTTACTCAGGATGACCGTGTCGAGGCATGTATCGCCAGTATGAGGACCACCCTGTTCGCTGTTCGCTGTTCGCCGACCCCCTATATTCGTCCTTCCGCAAAACCGCACTGCCCTGAGAACCAAGCCTTGTTAACTGCCGACCGCGTTCGTATTCCGAGATCAGCGTATCTGATCTTCATTATCGGTGCCCTTGTACGTATCAAGTTGCTCGCGCTGTCGCATCGTGAAGTCGCGATACTGCGATTGCCCGATGATGCGCTCTATTATTTTACGATCGCGAAGCAATTCGCACTTGGTCACGGCATCTCGTTCGACGGCATAACTGCTACAAATGGATTTCATCCTCTCTGGCTTTTCCTCTTGTTGCCGGTCGCGTTTTTGAAACTTGGTCCGTGGGCAATCATCAATTCCGTACTTACGATTCAAACCCTTCTTGACATCGTCAATATCTGGATGGTGATTCGGCTAGTGCAGCAGCAGATCGATGCGGTGCAGGAGAGGGTGCGAAATCTTGCCGTTGGTATTGCAGTCGCGAGTTACGCGCTCAATGCATCGGTCGTGATACGTGGCATCAATGGACTTGAAACCACACTTGCCGCTTTACTTCTGCTAGTGTGGCTTAGCTTGTATTGCTCGCTCTATCGCGATGGACTCTCTGCTCGAGTATACAGTTCCAGAGGATCATCCCAACGACGAGCGCTTCTGTGGTTCGGCTTTGTTAGTGGGCTACTTTTCCTTGCCAGGACTGACTTTGCTGTGATCGAAGCGGTGAGCGTGGTGATACTCGCACTTGTGCATCGGCGAGAGCTTAAGCGCATTTGGCGTGCGGTCGTTGGTTCAATCATGATCGCTCTCGCTGTTTCGTTGCCATGGCTCATTTGGAATGTCATCACATTCGGAAGCATCGTGCAAGTAAGCGCGAATGCGATACCGTTTTTCGCCAATAAGAAATTGGATGTCCTCTACTCCGATGGAGGTAAGGCGCTCTATCTTTTGCGAGAGAGTGCTCGGAATCTGTTGAAGCCTTTTTTCTTCACAGCATTCGGATTACCGCTCATCGTGCTCATCCTTCCGATGCTTCGAAAAGGACGAGAGCAATTCGTCGCTCGTCTCTCCGGCTCTGGACTGTTGCCTCCGATTTTCGGTGCATTGCTGCTACTGCTCTATCACACGATAGTGCGTGGGTTCATACGCGACTGGTATGTTCTGCAACTTCTTCCGATGATCTCCGTAGCCCTTGGAGCATCAGTTGCCTACTGGCTTGAAGGTCAGCCACAGTATAGGCTTTGGAGCAGGGTCCTGATTGCGGCAACCGTCCTCGGACTTACCGCTCTCAGCATTCAGGAGATCAGTACGCCTCGATATCCTTCTCAAGCAGTTATGCTAAGCGTCGCAGAATCATTGGGAACAGTGAAGGAATCTTCGACGATCGGCTCATTCAACTCAGGATATTACAGCTTTTTTGCGTCAGATTCAGTGTATGTTCAGGATCTTGATGGAGTCGTCAACCCAACGATCTACCCTTATATCATCAATGGCAATATTCATCAGTATCTTGACAAACAGGGAATCGACTATCTGCTCGATTATTCTGGTACGATTGGCGGTTATCGAGGACTGATCGATAACGATCTTACCAGCGCCTTCAGGAACAAGCGAATGATCGGAACTCAGGGCAACCCCGATTCTCTTGAACTTCTCGGCAGAAGAAAGGTTTTGTTCAGGTAGTGCAAATGGTTTGAAGCGCGCCAATTAACCTGTGTTCACGTCACCTCTCCGATTGTGCATCATTTTTTGAACTCACATCTCTATCGACGTGCGATCCGCGCATTGTGGATTTCCGCGATCGTACTCCCGGTATTTGTTGTAGGTGCCGCACGTGCACAAGATGCCGATAACACCTCTGCGCGTGCCCATGTCTTTGAGTTTTTGAATGTTGTAACCAACCCTCGGGCTGCCGCTCTCGGTAATGCGTTCACGTCAATGAAGAACGACCCGAACGCGTTCTTTTCAAATCCGGCCACGCTCTCGACATTGGGCCAGAACGATTCACTGCCAATCGTACGCGCACTGGGGTTTGGCTTCACCAAGTATATCCTCGACATTAACGAAGGATTTATTTCGTACGATCAAAGAATGGGTGATAGCGGCAATGGCTCGTTTGGTGCCGGTGTGCAGTATATCGATTATGGGACCTTCCAGGGATACGATACAAAAGGACTCGCCACAGGCGATTTCGGTGCACGCGAGTTTGCTCTATCTGTCGGTTATTCGAATATCGCTCCGCACAATGTGCACTATGGAGTTTCTGTAAAATTCATTTCTTCGAGTTTGGTAAGCGGATCTTCAGTCGCGAATTACAGTGCTTCGGGCATTGCTGCAGATGCCGGACTTTTTTATGATCTTGAATCGGCCCTCATGACGTTTGGATTGTCTGCGCTCAATATTGGTACGCAGTTGAAGACATATGCAGGCGTTCAGGAGGCACTGCCATTCAACTTAAGTCTCGGTATCTCAAAAAAGCTCGAGCGGTTGCCTTTGACAGTCCATCTTGCATTTCATAATCTCACACGCGATCGTGAAGGCAGAGATCTCTTTTTTGCACTTAACGATTTTAGCTTCGGAGGTGAATTCACGCTTGGCAAAGCACTTCGTTTGAGGATCGGATACGAGAACCAAAAGCGTCGTGATCTCAAACTTCCGACCGGCTCTGGTCTTGCTGGATTTTCGCTTGGAGCTGGTGTCGTCGTGAAGCAATATCAATTCGATTATTCATTCAACTCCCTCGGACTAGCTTTTCAGCCACTACATCGTTTAGGTGTTGGCATCGCTTTCTATTAAGTATTCGAAGCTCAGCAATAAGCAAAAAACTGCAATCTGAAAATCGGATTGCAGTTCGCTCGGGCCTCCGCTCAAGAAGTAAGACGCTGACTTGCCTTTCCAGACATTCACCGCGAACTTCTGGTCATGCTCTGCCGTAGGCACATTCATTGCTACAATTCGCTGCACAACTGAGTTTGCAAGCAGCATCCAACCCTGACCGTACTTGCCCAAAAACCGTAGCAGGCGTTTCTCAGGCATCGATACTGCGACACTCTCTACTTGATAGATCGATCACCTAAACATTTTTTGAAGTACCAATGCCAAACACTACTAACCAGAAGCAGAACCCGAATAAGGGTCAGGGAAACAACCAAAACCAGAAGAACCCGAATAAGAATGTGCGCCCGGGTGACCAGAACCAGCAGCGTTCCGGTTCGCAGGGCCAGCAGTCTGGTCAAGGCGGATCGCAGCGCAACGATCAGAGCGGACAGAGTGGCTCCGGCTCTCAATCCGGTTCGCAGTCCGGTAAGAGCGGACAGAACATGGATCGTTGAGAAAGGAGCGATCAATGGGCAATACAAGCAACCGGGGCTTTGCATCGATGGATAACGCAAAGCAACGCGAAATCGCAAGCAAGGGCGGACGCGCTGCTCATGTCAAGGGCACTGCTCATGAGTGGAGCTCGGACGAGGCACGTGCAGCGGGAAGAAAAGGCGGAGAGAAGCGCGGATCGAATGCGCGTTCTCCGATCGGCGACAATCCCGATTCGTACGCGACGATTAGTGAATTAAGGCTAGGAAGCAATCGCGAAGCGGGTAACATCATCCGCACGGGCAGCCCAGTCCTTGAAGCCGGGTCACAACCGGGAGGTGGTCAGTCCGGAAGCGTTACCGGCTAACTCCTGCAGTTTCTGTAACCAGAAAACAAAGCACAGTGCCGCACTCTACTCCATCTTGCATGGTAGGGTGCGGCGATTTTTTGTGCGCTGAGCTGCATTGTGAAAATGCTGCTCCTTGATTTATGCTCCCTTTGGCACTTCGATCGGACGATCTCGATGCGTAAGCAGCCAGTCACCATTCTCGCTCAGAGCTTCTTTCCCAAGTTCGATCACGAAACGCTCGGCTTCAGCGAGTAACATTCGTTCAAGCAACTGATGCATATGCTGGCGGGCGCGGTTAAAGAGCGCGCTCATACGCTCATATTGTTTCGTGTGTTCTGCAAGGGCATTCTTTTCCACGTACGCAGTGACAAGTGCTGCGAGGACTGGCGAAAGCGTGATGAGCGTAACGATCGCTTCATGAGGAAACAATAGGAGCTGCACCACGGCCGCGACAAGTCCGAATCCGAAAAAAATGGTGAGCAGGCGTTCGAAGCTAAACAGCTTCCTGTGATCGCGCGTGTGTGCTTTCGAATAATAATGTGCCTGATCCACCACCCAGAATTGTTCGACCTTAAGCAGTCGAGCTTTGCGATCGGCATTACTGCGCTCCTTATTCATGGCGCGCTCCATCGTCGGATGACTGATTTCCGACATCCGCGATGTTCGAATGCCGTGACGAATCCAGTCGAGTTCGCTCTTCTGTTTGCGCATATAATAATCAGGCACCGCTTCATGCATCCCGGCCATCAGCCAGAAAAACTGCACGCGCAATCCTTCCGCAAAAGCGCGATAGTCCAGGTACTTACTTTGGTATGCCCCACGTTTTGAAAAATAATACCAGGCAAACGCTGCCAGGAACGTCAGCAGATAAGAGACCAGCATCAGCGGTTCCTTCCTAACAGCCTGACTGTAAATATCAAGAAAGAATGCTGCGACAAATACGAGGGTAAGAAGCGCCTTTAGCGTTCGATGCGTCGAGCGCTGATAGTGGATCGCGAGAGAATCGGCGATAGCATAAAGCTCAAGCACACTCTGTTCTTCCGCAGTCAATTCTGAATGGTGCTCTTTTCGTAGAATATACTCCTTGCTTTTGCGAGCGACATCAGCAAGAGGGCGCTGTAATCTAAGCGCATCCTTATTGAAGATCTCCATGCGTTCGTAAATATCATCGAAGGCATGCTTGGCGGCCTGCCGCGAGTCATATCCTTCCGGATAGCGCAGGCGAACGCTGAATGGATGGCCATGCGGATCGGGATTCGATTGTCTAGGCGTTAGTACGTGATACACAGGGCCAGTTTCGGCGGCGTCGAGCGGACTGTGCTCTGGGACGTACGGCTCCGGAACGCCCTCGAGCTTATACTGAACAACTTGTGACGTCCCTCCGACGAGGTTGTGATGCTCGCCATCCCATAGTGCGATCAGTAGCTGAGCATGCGTCGCGATGTACGCGCCCAGTTGAGCGTAGTGTTGATCACGCTTCGGTCCCGGCGACGAAAGTTCTTCAAGTTTGCATCCGACGAGTAGCGGGAGTTCAAAGAAATGAGCGCTTTTTGTCAAAAGATCATTGAACTCCTCCAGTGATCCGGCGCTGACGAAGTCCTTGGAATACTCTTCCCTCGGCATCGGAAGCGGAACAATCAGCTTGATACCAAGAGCAAGAGCTGTTCTCGCAACCAACCGATCAGCTCCTTCCGCAAGTCCCGTTATCACCGTGATCGAGGTCGAGGGATAATCCGTCAGAAACCCGCTCAGGATATGTCGCACGACCGTCTCAAGCTTGGGAATATCTCCTGGAAGAATATCACGATGTCCCGTAACTCCAATAACGAGCGGGAGGGGTCCCTTTGCAGACTGAGGTTTGGATGGTGTTGTCACTTATGCTAATATACGCCGGGAGGAGTATTGAGAGCTAGGGCCACCAATCCAAATGAGGAGCAGTCATTGTATACTCCTTGGAATCGAAGCTTGAACAAACCCACAAACCAATGTCGAAGCATCTGTTAGCAATCGTAGCTCTTCTTGTTGTCGCCGGAGTCGGCGCGGCATTCCTCATGAAGCAGCCGACTGGGCATAAGCTTGCCATTCCGGATCTCAGTCCCCGGCCCGGTGAATCAACTCCCTCGGTGGAATTCACGAAGGCCCAGGCTACGCTGGCAAAGTATCGTGACGACCTGCGACTGCATCCTGCGGCCATCAAGGATTATGTCGAAATCGCGCAAGTCTATCTTCAGGAAGCGAGAGTGACAGGTAAGCATCATCAGTATTTGCCGCTCGCAGGCAATGTACTTGACGAGGCACTCAAGCATGATCCGAAGAGCTTCGATGCAATGATCCTCAAGGCATCCATGGAGATGACGCTGCATCAGTTTGTTAGGGCAAAAGAACTCGCAACCAGTGCTATCGAACAAAATCCTTACAGTGCATTCGCATACGGTGTGCTCTGTGATGCGCATGTCGAGCTAGGTGAGTACGCGAACGCCAGCCAGGATGTCGATAGCATGATGCATATCCGTCCCGACCTGAGAAGTTATGCGCGTGCGTCCTACCTGAGAGAATTGAATGGTGACCGAATCGGTGCGATCGAAGCAATGAAACTTGCCGCTGACGCAGGAATGTACGGCCAGGAGAATCGTGAGTGGGCGTTGTATAACCTTGCCAATATTTTCCTCGCCGTAGGTGACCTTGCAAACGCAGAGCACATCTACAAGGGCATTCTCGACGAGCGTCCTAGTTATGCATTTGCGATGAGCGGTCTGGCTCAAGTTGCTGCTGCGAAGAAGGACTACGCTACTGCGACAGAACTTCTTGTCAAAGCAAGTCAGCTTTCGCCAGAACATATCTTCATCGAACAACTCGCCGACATCTATCAGGCAACCGGCGATGCACAAGCGGAGAAGGCGATGGTAGACAAGGCAATGGAAGCATTCAAGCTCCATGAAGAAAGTGGTTGGAACATCGACCGTGAATTTGCGGCTTTTCTGCTCAACCACAACATTGAGCTGGCGGAAGCACTAACTCGGGCAAAGCGAGAGTTAGATCGCAGACCGACCAACATCGACGCACTCGATACCTACGCATGGGCGCTCTATCTCAATGGCAAGCCCCGAGAAGCATTACCCGTCATCACACAAGCGATGCGGCTCAACACTCAGAATGGGCTTATGCACTATCATGCGGCGATAATCAATTCTGTACTCGATCGCAAGATCGAAGCAGCGCAGGAGATCAAGCAAGCGTTCGATCAGACGCCATATTTGAATCCCGCATCGCTTGGACCGGCACGAAAGCTTTGCGATTCGCTCGGACGTGTTGCTTCGGTGGAGGGATGATGCCGTGAAACAGCGGATTGCCCCACTCGCGCTTGCCGCGCTGTTTCTGATGGGTTCGCTCGTTATCACTGCTCCATCAGATCTTTCTACAGCGATGTATCATGATATCCATATCAGCTTTGGACGCGCCGAAGTCGGTCCAAAGACGCTCACAGCCAAGTTGACACTTTACAAAGATGACTTCTTAAGAGCCCTTACTAACTGGCACTCTGGCGGGTATGCAGGTATGTGCGCTGAGGAGTTTCGTGCACTCGAACTTCGATACCTCAATGCATACTTTCGTGCATGGGGCGATACCTCACAGCTAATCCTGGCATCCTCAAAACGCTCTGAAGAAGAAACATCAGTAACGTTCGAACTCACCTACTCGCTCGTCGGCGCACCTCAAGTCCTGATGCTCGACAACCGCATTCTCTTTCGAGAGTACATCGATGAAACGAACGTGCTCGTACTGAAGGGCTTTGACAAAGAGATCAATCACGTGTTCA
>JABDDM010000038.1:0-19660 GCA_013287605.1 Ignavibacteria bacterium
GCCTTCTCGATCGATCCCTATCTCGTGCGTGGACTTGACTATTACAGTCGCACCGTCTTCGAGGTCTCCTCGGATGCTTTGGGCGCTCAGGATTCGCTTTGTGGCGGAGGTCGGTACGACTATCTGATTGGGCAATTAGATGGCCCACCGACGCCTGCAGTCGGTTTCGCAGCCGGTGTAGAGCGTGTTCTTATTGTCCTCGATAAGCTGCGCGGAGAAGTTGGGGAACCCGGCCGTGTTAATGCTTATGTCATTGCACCTTCACCGCAGGCGAGAGCCCATGCGTTTCAGCTTGCACAGAAGTTGCGGGGCGAGGGTATTCGAGTCTCCATGGATCTTCAGCAGCGGAGTTTTAAGGCTCAGATGCGCGAAGCAAATCGGCTCAAGGTTGAGCAAGTTTACATCCTTGGGGACGAAGAACTGCTAGCAGGTGAAGTGACGGTGAAGAATATGGTCGACGGAACTCAGCAGAGAGTTTCCTTCGTGACTGCCGCTGGAGCGGTTTCTGCACAGGAATGAGAAGTTAATAGCGCACCGATCTGGAGTAGCTGTTCGTAAATTTGTATTTCTAATTACTTTTCCCACATATGGAGCCACTTCCACCAGTAAAAGAAGTTGAATATCGCTGCATCATCGGAAAGCTGTTTGATGAGCTAGCCGGCGCAGAATTCACCACATTCAGCTTTGAAACGGCAAAGGAATTCTCGAACTTCCGCTATGAGATCGCGGTCAGATACCGCGTCGCGGAGTTTCGATTGGAATTTCGCGTGCTCGGAATGACTGCGACGCGAACAATGATGCCAGCCTTTGGCACTGCTAAGTCGGTCCTCAAACTCCCGCATTTGCCGTTTGGTGTGTACGAAGTGATCATGATCAAGAGCGACGGCACAGAGAACATGTTCTCGATCGAGCTTGGCAAAAAGGGGTTCCAGATCCTCGCACCCGTGCCGCGCAAACGCTTCATCGATCTTGTGATCGACCGTTCGGCGCAAGTTGGGGGCGGTAAGAATTTCTCGACGATCAGCAAAACTCCGCCACCACCGCTCATTCCAAGGACGATCCAGAAACGCCAGCCACCTCCACCAACGCCTGAAGAACTCGCGATCCTCGAATCGCTCAAGAGCGAGACTCCGGAAGAACGCGATGCGCGCGAAGAGCGTGAGCTTTTCGGCGGCAGTGAATCTGCGCGAGCAAAGAAGGAAAAAGAGAAAGAGAAAGCGGAAGCAGCAGCAGAAGCGAAGAGATTGGCCGCGGCTGCTAAGGAAGCCAGGACACCACCAAAAGTACACGCCCAGAAGCCTGCTGTCGAGCAGAAGCCTGCCTTCAAAGCTCATTACAATAAGCCGATCCCGAAAAAATCGGTGAGAGCCGCAAAGCCAGCAGTCGCGAAAAAAGCCCCGCCCAAACCTGCTGCCAAGCCGGCAAAACCTGCGAAGGCTGCGGCGCATAAGCCCAAGCCGCCCGTGAAGAAACCCATGCCTGCGAAGAAGGCGGGCAAGAAGAAATAGCGTTTGCTCTCGGCCTCAAAGGAACGTCCATGAACCTGCTTCGCTTGAACTTTAGAGCGGCGGGGCTAATCAGGACTGCCCCAAAAACATATGTGACCTGTGGGTTTGAATGGCTGTAGCGGAGATCGAACAAGATCAGCGAAAAAGCGATAGTTGGCAGCGCGGCAGGAAACGTGCAGCCGAGCCGCGCGCGCGCGGCAAACTCCCAGCATCAGCGAACATCAAGATCGCCCTCCTTATTGGTTCGGTTATTGTCGTGCTCGGCACACTCGTGTACTCCCATCGACTTGTAGACGAACTGAAGAATCGCGAATATCGCGTTGCAAAACTTTTCGCTGAAGCATTGCGGTATCGGTTTAACTCAGACGCCTCAGACGATTCTCTCTATCTCATGATCGTCGGATATGCCTCGACGAGCGGCGTCCCGATCATGCTGACCGACCGGAACAATACTCCGGCCGTGCATCTCTTCGAGAAGTTTAATTTCAACGTTCCATTTGATTCTACGCTCGATAGTGCAGGTCAGGTTCAATATCTGCGAGCGCAAATGCGAGCGATGGATAGGACCTACACGCCAGTTCCGATCACCTACACAGATCCTGTCACCAAAACCGAGACGATCACCAACTACATCCATTACGGTGATAGTCTGGTGCTTGGAAAAGTGGAGTCGTTACCACTAATTCAGCTGTTGCTTGGTGCTGTGATCGTTGTAATTGGCTATCTGAGTTTTGCCTATTTGAAGCGAAGCGAACAATCGAACATCTGGGTCGGTATGGCGAAAGAAACCGCCCATCAACTCGGTACCCCGCTCTCAAGTTTGCTTGGCTGGGCAGAGTTCTTGAGGTTGTCATCCGATCGGCCGGAAGAAGTTGTGAAGATTGCTGGCGAGATCGATCGTGATATTGAACGACTGAACCGGATCGCCGTCCGCTTTTCCAAGATAGGTTCGGTCCCTGATCTGAAACCGCAGAATGTCGTAACGATCGTCTCTGATGTACTAGCTTACTTCGAAGGCAGGATGCCGCATCTTCGAAAGAACATCGAGCTCGAACTCCGAACTTCGGATGATGAGATCATCCTTCCGCTTAATCGCGAACTCTTCGAGTGGGTGATGGAGAATCTTATCAAGAACGCATTCGAAGCAGTGGAGTCTGAAGTCGGGCTGATCAGCGTGAACATCCTGGCAAATTGGTCTGCGGGAACTGTGGTGATCGATGTAAAGGATACCGGCAAAGGCTTTGACATGCGGCGGCGTCGCGATATTTTTCGCCCGGGTTTTAGCACAAAAGCGCGAGGTTGGGGACTGGGATTAAGTCTCTCGAAGCGAATCATCCAGGAATATCATCACGGAAAACTCTTCGTCAAGGAGAGCGCACCAAACGAGGGGACGACAATTCGGATCAAGCTTCGACTTTCCGCTTGAGACGTAAGTTTGACAGGGAATATATCATGATCTCGCACTGACGCAGCACCAATACATGGCAGAAGTTCGATTAACAAATGTCGAGAAGCGCTACAGCGAAGATGCCTTCGCGGTTAAAGGCGTGAGCTTTGGTGCGGCTGATGGAGAGTTTGTGGTGCTCGTGGGTCCGAGCGGATGCGGAAAATCGACGACGCTTCGAATGATCGCGGGACTCGAGGAGCTTACTGCTGGTGAGATCCAGATCGGCGGAATCGTCGTCAACGATCTCCAGCCAAAGGATCGTGATGTCGCGATGGTCTTTCAGAATTATGCGCTGTATCCGCACATGACCGTCTTCGAGAATATGGCCTTCCCGCTCAAAATGCGGAAGATCGTGAAGCCGCAGATCACCCAGCAAGTAACTGACGCTGCGCGACTACTTAGCATCGAGCATTTGCTCAAACGCAAACCGAAAGAACTCTCCGGTGGTGAGCGTCAACGCGTCGCTGTAGGACGCGCGATCGTGCGCCGTCCGAAAGTATTTCTTTTCGATGAACCTCTTTCGAATCTGGATGCGGCGCTTCGCACGCAGATGCGAGCTGAGATAAAGCGTCTGCAGCGCAGACTTGGCGCGACGATGCTCTATGTCACGCACGATCAGGTCGAAGCGATGACCATGGGCGATAAGATTGCCGTGATGAACAAAGGGCTGCTCGAACAATTTGGTACGCCTGCCGAGATCTATGAAGCACCGGCAAGTGTGTTCGTCGCAAGATTCTTGGGTTCGCCGCCAATGAATTTGATCGAAGGTAGGATTGATGGCAAGGGCGTGTTCAGCTCAAGTGCTCTCACAATTGACGTAAAGAGTTCGGAATCGCGAGAGGTCTTCCTCGGTGTACGGCCCGAGAGAATGCGTCTCATCCCAGCAAGTAGCGAACCAGCGAAAGGTCACATCAGCGGAAAGTTGTTGCTTGTTGAGCCAGTGGGAAGTTTAACGCATTACTACGTGGAGGTGCCTGAATCGGTAGGCGGGACCTTCGTTGTCAGCGTCCACGACCGCGATGGTTTGCCGGGTTGGGAGGCAACTTATGCGCTCGGCGAAACGGTTACTATGGAAGTACCTGCGACGCAACTTCACCTCTTCGATCGCAAGTCGGAAAAAAGGTTGTCGTAACGGACTGGTTCGGGAGCGCTCTCGCTCACCGTGTTTCCCGAACAGATAGGATTTGGTTTTTTCGAGGTGCCGGACATATGGCCTATGCTTCGTTCGGTGCTGGTTATTGATACGATTATTTCATACTATTATGGAAGCCCCAAATCATCCTCTGCTTTCGGTTCATCTCAGCAACCGCACCTCCGTTTTTGTTGATGGCGAGAATGCCTATTATGCCCAGCGCTCCCTCGGCTGGTTTTTCGATCCTCGCAAGCTTCTTGATTTCTTCACACAGGGCGCTACAATTGGCGATGCCTTTTGGTACGCCTCGCAAAAAATGCCACCCGACCCGCGCGAACAGCGCTTCTATGGGTACTTGAATCATGCTGGCTATACCGTGCGCATGAAGAGCATCAAGTATTTCCGTGACGAAGCCTCAGGTGAACTGACCCGAAAAGCAAATCTCGATCTCGAACTTGCGATCGATCTCTTTACGACGATCGCGCAATACGACACTGCAGTGTTAGTGACCGGCGATGGAGACTTCGAACGAGCCGTAGAGCTTCTTCGCAGTTATGGCAAGAGGGTTATCGTTGCATCAACGCAGGAAACCATCGCGCGCGAGCTTCGAAATGCCGTCGGGAAGCATTTCTTTGACCTGGCCGGAATCAGGCCATTCATCGAACGCTTTGTTGCTCCTTCGACTGAGATGATCAAAGAAGAGATTGTGCTGTAGTGTCGCCCTGCTTGAATGATTGGTTTCTGCCGGTCCTTTTAGCTGTTCAAATTTCGAATTCTTCCCACGAAAAAACGATTTATACCTGTTCTAAGCTTTTTGCATGCTTAGAAAAGGGGTAAATCAGCATGACGGGAGCGGTGGCAGAGGTAAAAGAAAAGCGTCGAAAAAAGGAAGAAATCGCGGTAATTGAGCCTCCGCCCGTTATTGCTACGACTACAAAGCGAGCACTTCCTTCTGCAAAGCGCCCGATCGTTGTCCGAGGTGTTCGCGTAAACAATCTCAAGAATGTCTCGCTTGAACTCCAGCGCAATAAGCTGATCATCTTTAGCGGAGTCAGCGGGTCGGGGAAATCTTCGATGGCTTTCGACACGCTGTATGCCGAAGGACAACGACGTTACGTCGAAAGTCTCTCGGTCTATGCTCGCCAGTTCCTCGAGCGCATGCAGAAGCCGGATATGGATAGCATTTCCGGAATCAGTCCTGCGGTTGCCATCGAGCAGAAGACGATGACACGCAATCCAAGATCGACGGTCGGCACCACTACCGAGATCTACGACTATCTCCGACTCCTCTACGCGCGCATTGGCAAGACCTATTGCGCACGCTGCGGACGGCTGATCGTAAAAGATACTCCGAAGACCGTCATCGATTCGATCGCAGCGCAGGCAAAAGACGGTGCGAAATTCTATATTCTCTTTCCGATGCATCGGCATGAGGACCGCACACTCGTGCTCGATCTTTCGGAAGAAGCGCCAAAAGCGCTCAAGCCTGCGGAAGTTCGCATCCTGATCGATCGGCTTGTCTGGCACCCAGACGACGAAGCGCTGAAATCGCGTATCGCAGATAGCGTCGAGGCCGCCTTTCGCGAAGGTGGCGGAAAAGTGATCGTTGCCTATCTTGAAGAAGGCGGCGCAACTCGCGAGGAAATCTTCAGTGAAAATTTTGAATGCGCACATTGCGGCATTCCGTATGAAGAGCCTGAACCACGCTTGTTCAGTTTTAACAATCCATTTGGTGCGTGCCCGGAGTGTCAGGGATTTGGAAGAGCGATCGGCATCGATACCGATCTGGTTGTTCCCGACAAGAGCAAGTCTTTGCGTACGGGCGCTGTCATGTGCTGGACCTCGCAGAAATTTTCAGAGCATTGGCGTGCACTGATGTCGATTGCGAAGGAAGCAAAGCTGAATGTTGATATTCCGTTTGGCGCACTCTCAGAGCGCGAACGCCGCATTGTAGAGGAAGGCTACGGTCAAAAGTTTATTGGGATCAAGGGATTCTTCCGGATGATCGAAGAGCAGACGTACAAGCTGCACTATCGTGTATTGCTCTCGCGCTATCGTGGATACACTACTTGTCCGAAATGTCACGGATCCAGATTACGTCCAGCCGCGCTGAATGTCCGCGTTGCCGATCGCACAATCCATGATATGGTACGGATGACGATACGCGATGCACGTCAGGCATTCGATACACTCGAACTCACTCAGCATGAACACGACATCGCGGATCGCATTGTTGATGAACTGCGCAAGCGACTCCGGTACTTGGATGAGGTCGGGCTAGAGTATCTTACGCTTGATCGCCTTTCGAATACCTTATCAGGCGGTGAGTCGCAGAGGATCAATCTTGCAACATCTCTGGGAAGCTCGCTCGTGGGAGCCCTTTATGTGCTTGATGAACCGAGCATTGGCTTGCATCAGCGTGATACGGCGAAGCTCCTCACGATTCTCAAACGCGTTCGCGATCTTGGCAATACCGTGATCGTCGTTGAGCATGATGAAGAAATTATCCGTTCCGGAGATGAGATCGTCGATTTCGGTCCTCATGCAGGAGAGCATGGAGGAACAATCATGTTTCAAGGCGCGCCTGCGGCGCTCGAGGCGGCGAAAAATGCGGAGTCGCTAACAGGAGAATATCTTCGTGGATCGCTCGCAATTCCGATTCCAAAGAAGCGGCGCAAGGTTTTGCTCAATAAGTCGATCGAGGTAATGGGAGCGAGCGAGAATAATCTGAAGTTCATCGACGTCAAGTTTCCACTCAATGTCTTTACGTGCGTGACCGGTGTGTCTGGCTCAGGCAAATCAACGCTCGTTCACAGTATCCTTTACGCGGGACTCAAAAAGCAGAAAAACGAGAATGTCGGGCAGGTGGGCTCGCATAGCGATATTCTTGGCGGCGATCAGGTCAAGCATGTTGAACTCGTCGATCAATCTCCCATCGGACGCACTCCACGCTCGAACCCTGCGACCTACATCAAAGCATTCGATCAGATCCGAGACGCCTTTGCGCGCACCGTCTATGCAAAGCAGCGAGGTTGGAGTCCTGGATACTTTTCGTTTAATATCCCGGGTGGACGCTGCGAAGCGTGCCAGGGTGAAGGATTCGTAAAGGTTGAGATGCAATTCCTTGCTGATATGTATCTTCAGTGCGATTCGTGCAATGGCAAGCGTTACAAACAGGAGGTGCTCGACGCAACGCTTCATGGAAAGTCGATCGTCGATGTGTTAAACATGACAGTGAGCGAAGCAGTCGTGTTCTTCAAAGAAGAAAAGCGCATTGCGCAGCGATTCCAGGTACTTGATGACGTAGGTCTGGGCTACATGCGTCTTGGACAGCCCGCAACAACGCTCTCTGGCGGCGAAGCTCAACGCGTCAAGCTTGCATCGCATTTGGCCGAAGCGCAGGACGAACCGACGCTCTTTATTTTCGACGAACCAACGACCGGTTTGCACTTTGATGACATCGCAAAATTGCTCAAAGCACTGAACGCGTTAGTTGATGCTGGGCATACCGTCATAGCGATCGAGCACAATCTTGATGTTGTGAAGGCGGCTGATTGGGTCATCGATATTGGGCCGGAAGCAGGAAATCTTGGTGGCGATGTCGTTGCGGCAGGAACACCCGAAGAGATCATCAAACAGCCTGCATCATACACTGGAAAGTATCTTGCGCCCATGCTCACCAGACGCCGCTCCCAAAGTCTCCTTTGATACAAGACTCTCGTGCGCAAACGATCCTGCTTATCGCCGGCGAAGCCTCCGGTGATCGGATTGCCGCGCGCGCGATTAAAGCCGCGAAAATCCTGGCCGCTGAACGCCAACAATCTATCAGCTTCATCGGTGTTGGTGGCGATGAATGCCAGGCAGAGGGCATGCAATGCCTGTATCATGCGCGTGATATGTCGGTGGTTGGACTGATAGAAGTACTGCGTCGAGCCAGCTTTTTTCGGGAAGCATTGAAACGTGTGACGGTTTTAATGGATGAAGAAGCCACACGTCCCGATTCAGTTGTACTTGTAGACTATCCCGGATTTAACATTCGCATTGCTCGAGAGGCCAAGAAGCGAGGAATACGAGTTGTGTGGTATGTAAGTCCGCAGGTGTGGGCATGGCATAAGTCGCGACTTCCAGAACTGGTAGCCCTTGTAGACGAGATGCTCGTGATCTTTCCGTTCGAGGAAAAACTTTATCGCGATGCAGGTCTGGCGAATGCGCATTTCATCGGTCATCCGTTGATGGAGATCATCGACGATGAAGCGCCTCGATATTCTGCCAGGGAAGACTTTGCTGTGAAATATGATCTTGATGCTTCGCGTGATTGGCTGCTCATTTTTTCTGGAAGTCGACCGGAAGAAGTTCGCCGTTTACTTCCGACACTCGCGTCTGCAGCAGATCAGACTGGATCCAAGCACAATATGCAGCCGATCGTCGTCGAAGCCCAATCGATCGAATCATCGTATTATGAACGCTATCTGCTGACACCATTAAAACGCTTCCGCGATCACGATGCCAACCACGAGTTGATGCACCACGCCAGGCTCGGCATTCTGAAAAGCGGCACGACCACGCTCGAAGCCGCCTTGCTTGGGCTTCCGGGCATCATCTGCTATAAGACGCACCCGCTGACGTTCGCGATCGGCAAGCGCGTAGTAACGCTTCCCTATATTGGGCTCGCGAACATTGTCATTGGAAGGAAATTATATCCTGAACTACTGCAGCTCGATTGCTCTGTGGAGAAGATATCAGCAGTCGCAGAAGAAGTGTTGTCCGGTGAAGCCGAATTCCGGACATCTCTCCAAGGGCTTGGCTTATCGCTCCGTTCACCCGGCGAACCCACGTCTGTGCGCGCTGCTCGAGCGATCCTTAACTATTGAACATGATCACGAAGCTTCTGCCATTGGCTGCCACTCTACTAGCGAAAACGCTCCGTGTTCGGTGGGAGGGTGAAGAGATACCGGCCAGCAGTGTTGTCATGTTCTGGCACGGGAAAATGTTCGCCGGTTGGTGGCTCATGCGAAAGCTGAATCCGGTAGCGCTCGTGAGCGCGAGCAAAGATGGTGAACAACTCGCAAGTGTGCTGGATGCATGGGGCTATCAATGTGCGCGTGGATCGACGGCGAAGCGAGGTAGAGAAGGACTCGAGATGGCGATGAATCTTGTGGAATCGAATTCAGCCGAGACGATCGTGATCACGCCCGATGGTCCGCGCGGGCCGCGCCATCGATTCCGGCGCGGAGCCTTCGTTGCCGCTAGAGAACTTGGACTTCCGTTGTTCCTTGTGGATATTAAGTATTCTTCGAGAAGCCAACTCAAAAGTTGGGACATATTCGAGGTGCCTCTTCCATTCTCGAAAGTCACAGCGACCGTCTACGAAGTAAGGCTCGATGATTTCCCAGGTTCGCCTGCTGAGCAATATGCCTGGATCGATCGCGAGATCACGATGGGGCAGATCCCAAGGGAGGTGATGCGCGGATGAGATTTCTCAACTTCCTTAATCCATACAGTTACATCATGCGCGCGCGCCGAGCAATGCACAAACCCTCAGTAAGCGTGACGATCCCCATTATTTCTGTCGGCAACTTGACCATGGGTGGCACAGGAAAGACTCCACTCACCACTGCTATCGCAGAGCACATCCAGCGAATGCATGGACTGAAGGTTGCGATCATTCTTCGCGGCTATTCGAGAACGACAAAAGGGCAAATTGTCGTGCTCGATCACAATGCGGAGGAAGTTGGCGATGAGGCCCTCGCGTACAAGATCGCGCTTCCGAATGCAATTGTAATCGTGGATGAAGATCGATTTAGCGGCGCAGAGCGCGCAATGGCTCTAGGAGTCGATGTGGCAATACTCGATGACGGCTATCAGCATATCCGTCTGTTTCGCGATTTGAATATTCTGCTCGTCGACGTAGAGGAGGGAGTTGGGACTGTGCTTCCTTTTGGCAGGGGACGCGAAGATATCAGTGCTGCTGGCGAGGCGGATGTCGTGATCTTCACGAATGTAGAGAATGGTGAGCAGGCACACAAAGTCTCGAAAAAACTAGCGCCATTCATCAGGCCGGATGCGCTGGTCGCGGCGCTGCACGCGGTGCCAGCGAGCCTGGAGTTGCTCCACACCGGCGTGCATTCGTCGCGGGAAGTACTCGAAGGAATGCGAGTGTTAGCTGTTTCTTCAATTGCCAGACCTGCTCGATTCCATCGCCTCATCGCTGAGTGCGGTGCGATTGTGATGACGCATGTACTGCCGGATCATGCCGAATATTCTCCGCACATTGTTCGACGCGCCATCGAGCAGGCGGAGCGGAGTAGAGCGGACCTCATCGTGACAACCACAAAGGACATCGTGAAGGCGAGAGAGTATTATCTCAATGAGCCATCGAGCGTACCGATCGTCATTCTTCATCACTCATTGGAATGGATCGAGAATGAAGAGCCGTTCTTTGAACTGATAGATTCGATCGTCGAAAAGAGAAACGTATGAGCATTCGTATTGGTCTGAGTTTCGCACCAAAAGAAATCGAGAAATATCAGCGCTACGCTGATGCGTTGAAACGTGCGGCTGCACTTTTGGATGAAGAGATCGAAGTGGTCGATCTGCATGCTGAACCCAACCGAATGAGCGAGATCGATGGCATCCTCTTCACGGGCGGTTCTGATATTGCGCCTGAGCGCTATGGCAAGTCCGAAGAGCTAACCTTCTGCAACGACGATATCGACGAAGACCGTGACCGGCAGGAATATGAGCTCGTTCGGAATGCGGATGCACTCTCGCTTCCACAACTTGGTATCTGTCGCGGCGCACAATTGCTGAATGTTGTCCATGGTGGAACATTGGTGACCGACATCGAGCATTTCGGAGGTGCACAGCATAAGAAGATCGACGGCGCAGATCGCAGGCATTGGGTAAAGCTCGACCCAGGTTCGTTCATTCGCAAGATCTTACAGACTGGTGAAGGCGAGATTAATAGCGCGCATCATCAGGCAATAGATCGCCTCGGTGCTGGCCTTGTTGCAACAGCGCGTGCTGCAGATGGTACCGTAGAAGCAATCGAACGCGCCGAGCCTAACAGCGGGCCATTTTTGCTCGCAGTTCAATGGCATCCTGAGCGAATGAACTACGAAGAGCAATTTGCGCATCCGATCTTCGAAAGTTTTTTGTGGGAAGTTGCGGCACAGAAAATCTTGCGATCGAGGATGAAGGCTTCAGCAAAAGACGAGCAAAAGAATGCCGAGTGATCTTTTTCGAACCGGCAGAATATTCATGCTTGATGGTGCACTCGGCACAGAGCTCGAACGCCGAGGCATTGATACTTCTCAAGCGGGTTGGACCTCCCGCGCTAACCTCACGCATCCCGACCTCGTTCGTGAGATTCACGAAGAGTACATCCGCTCGGGTGCAGACATTATTACCGCGAATACATTCCGAACGAACCCTCGAGCCCACAGAACGACCGGACTCAACGCTGAAGAGCTGACAAAGCGAGGGATCGAGTTAGCCATCGAAGCGAGGAGTAGATGTGCCAGGTCAGTGCTAATTGCTGGATCAATCGCTCCCGCTGAAGATTGCTTCTCACCTGAACTTGTACCAGATGATTCTGAGGCGCTCTTTAGGGAACATGCTGCGATGGCGAAGTGGATTACGGATGCTGGTGCCAACATCATCCTCATCGAGACGATGAATTCGCTTCAGGAAGCAGAGCTTGCCCTCGGAGCTGCACGATCGGTGAGCGATTTGCCGATTATTGTTTCTCTGGTAATTCGGGATAGCAGACACATGCTCGATGGGACTTTATTGAGCGGAGCGGTGAATGCACTCGGCGATGCGGATCTACTTTCGATCAATTGTACTCAACTGAGCATTCTTTCGGCTGCACCAGAGGAATTTGTCAGACTCTCGAAGGCGGCCGGCGTCCCGTTCGGTTTCTATCCTAATTCTTCTGAGCATCGGTATAATGGTGAGTGGGAGTTGAGATCGCATAGCGATGAGGAGATCGCTTCCGCAGCTCAGCATTACATTGATCTCGGTGCGACACTTGTTGGCAGTTGCTGCGGCACAACTCCCGCCACTACTAAAGCGATCTCTGCAATATTGCGCTACAAAGAAAAAGCTCCGCTCAAATGAGCGGAGCCTGTAAGACAAACTTATTAGTAAGTGATCTTAAGCAGCAGCCTGGGTCTGGGTGGCTGGTTCCTCGGCTGTCTTAATCTCCTGGACTTCCTTTCGGATGTCCTGAGCTTTACGCTTGAGTTCGTTCATCGCTTTGCGAAGGCGAGTGCCTGCAGACTTGTTCTTTTTGTCGTAGAACTTCTCGAAATCCTTCTCGAAGCTCGCCAAAAGCTCCTGCAATTCCTGATAACGGGTCATTAGGTACCTCTTATGATTAGTTAAAAGAGACGGGTCGGGCTAGATCATACAAAACTTGCTTGTGCAAACATGCAACAAACAGATGGCGAATGCAAGCGTTTTTGAGCATTCTGTCTTTATGAAAGCTATTCTTCTTTCGAAAGTTGCTTAAATTAGCTTATATTCGTGTCTGAAACCGAAAAATTGCCTTTTTTCACCCCTATGAGCGTCGCAACTGAACCCAAATCCGCAGTCACGGAAGTCTCCGAAACCGAGCTAAAGCGGCTCCAGGAAGAGTTTGAAGCAGCGAAAAATAGGCTGTTGGAGGCTAGGCGCTCGCAAAAGCCTGAGCTTGTCAGAGACTATGAACTCCTAGGTACTTGGAGTGTCAAGATGAAGCTCTCGGATATGTTCGGTGAGAAGTCCGAGCTCATCGTGGTACACAACATGGGCAAGCGTTGCACGTATTGCACACTTTGGGCTGATGGACTGAATGGCTTCATAGCACATCTTGAAAATCGAGCTGGTTTCGTACTCACTTCACCAGATGACCCTGAAACTCAACGGGCATTTGCGAACGATCGCGGCTGGAAATTCAGAATGCTTTCCACGAAAGGCACAACGTTCACGCATGACATGGGGTACGAGCCAGAGCCCGGCACTTATTGGCCTGGCTTCTCTGTGTTCAGAAAGGATTCGGATGGCAAAATCTATCGCACTTCAAAAGACATCTTCGGACCCGGCGATCTCTATTGTTCGGTGTGGCATCTTTTCGATCTTCTGCCGCTTGGTGTGAATGATTGGGAGCCTAAGTACCATTACCAAGCGTGAAATTATCAGGTCGATCTCTCGGGCGAGCAGGTTTTGATCGACTTGTGCAATTCTTGCTCGTCGGGTTGTTCGGTCTGTGCTCATCTTCCTCGCTCGCCCAGACAGTCCTTATTAGTCCGAAGGATTCAGCCATCATCCAGTTAAGGAATGGCAAAGGTGAGCTGCATCTTATTCTACGAACCGACGCCAAAACCACCATTTTCGAATTTCGCATTCTGGACCGCCTTGACAAAGCGATTCCCGGTTACGATTGGAGCGACATCAATTTCAAGCAACAGTCTATTGATACAATTCTCTGGCTCCCACTTGTGCAGGATCTCACGCTTCAGTGGCGAACCAATGGACGTCTTGAAGGAGGGCTCCTCACACATATAGAGATCGGCCATCTGTTCGCAATCGCGGGTCAATCGAATGCTCAGGGGTGGTCACCCCAACCTTACGTTGGCCTTTCCTGCGATGCTCGCATGCTTTGGAATGACTATGCCTGGCATCCAGCGGAGGACCCTACTGGTGGGAAGTGGGGAAGTCCGTGGATCGCGTTTGTCAATCAATTCTCCCGATTGGTACACGACAGCCTTCCAATAGGCATCATCAACACCGCGGCTGGCGGTTCAGGACTTACGCTCCGCACTTCAGAAGGTCAATGGCTTCGAAACGGAGAAATTCATGATGACACGAATACGATCTACGGCGCAGCACTCACTCGCATCCGCGGAGCCGGGGCTGATGTAGAAGCGCTCTTCTGGATACAGGGTGAATCTGATGTGCTCGGAACGACCGTTGATCTTTATCAGAGTGCGTATGCTACGTTGCACAAGGAATTTGAAGAGGATCTTGGGTTTCCGGTTCGCATGTTTCATTTGCAGATCGGCGGACAGACGAACAATCCCGGGAAAGTAGCATGGGGTATCGTCAGAGAAGCCCTTCGCACTCTGCCAAATTCGACGCTTGTCGGAACTTCGGTCGGCTTGCCGTTGGCAGATGATATCCATTACTCAGCTGCCACCGCGCGCGATGTAGGTGAGCGGTTTGCGGGTGCTGTTGCGAGTGGACTCTACGGAGTGAACTCGTCGCTCTATCCTCCACCGTTGCCTGCGCCGATGGCAAAGCTTGTCGAGTGCGTCGCGGACGATCCGAAAACAGGTTGGAAGATCGAACTCGAGTGTCTGAAGGGTGGAAAGCCATGCAAGCTCTCGTCATCGGGTGCAGTCTATGGCTTTCAACTAACGCATGACGCCTCGCGCTTTGATACATCGCAAGTCTTCGCGATCATCGATCCGCATGATGCGAGCAAGATCGATATTTTCCTGAGGTTTCACTCGATCTCTCCCGATCCGACCTGGCGCTTGAGCTATGCAATCTATGGTGATGTCACGAATATTTCGCTCAATGATGGTGTAGCTGGCCCATCAGGATTGCCGAATATGCTGGTCTCATTTCTTGATCTGCCTGTTTTCGATAGCGCCTTCGCCGCGGCGGTCGCGGATCACTCGAGGTTGTTCGAGGCATCGCTTCTTCCGCTTGCCCCGAATCCGTCGCGTACCACTATTGTTCTGTCGCTCAAACTAGGCAAATCTTCGCAGGTAAATCTGGAAGTTCTCGACTTGCTGGGACAGGAGATGAGAACAGTTCACGAAGGTCAACTCGCCTCAGGTGACCACGAGCTCGTTCTTGACTGCAGCCGCTTTGCGGCAGGCACTTATATTGTCCTCGTTCAAACCGACTTTGGGACGCTGGTTCGCAAGATTATGGTGCAGAGATAGGCGGTTCTTCTCATTTCTCTCATCGGAAAATCTGAAATTACTCCCCGCATTTTGTCGTTAAACTGCCAGATCCAACGCTGTAAGCCGAGAGTGCGTATTTTTGCAGGGCTTTAGCGCTCCACAGATCCAGACCAAGCGTGTTCAATCAGGAAGAACTTCAAGAGATCGAGACACTTCGCAAGCGATATCCCGAAGCAAAGGCGATGGTATTGCCGATGCTCTGGCGTGTTCAAGAAAAACAAGGCTGGATCGACGATGCCGGTATGGAAGCCGTTGCCATGGTCTGTGATGTACCGAAATCTCACGTATGGGGCGTTGTCAGCTTCTATACGATGTTCTTCGATAAGCCAATGGGGCGCTATCATGTGCAGGTATGCACCAACGTTAGCTGCATGCTCAACGGCGGTGAGAAGCTCTATGCGGAAATGAAGAGCAAGCTTGGCATTGGCCATAGAGAGCGGACAGTCGACGGCACATTCTCGCTCGAAGAAGTTGAATGCATGGGTGCCTGCGGCGGTGCGCCGATGATCGCGGTCAACGAAACATTTTTTGAGCGTGTGACGAGCGCGGAAGCCTCGGATGTCATCGATTCAATTCGATCGAGCAATACGATCCCCGCGCCAAAGCATATAGTTCAGATGCCAGAGTTATCACCTGCTGCGAACGAATGAAGAGTTGTTAAAAGCGCAGATTGAAATAGGAAACGTTGCGATGGCTGCGAGGACCTTCTTGATCCGCGCTATTCTCACGTTTGTGCTATTAATACTAGCCTTCTTTCCGTTGACGTCTCACTCTGGTGCATTAGTCGTTGATGAATTCGTCAGGCTCGATCAGAATTATCCTAATCCCTTCAATGGGACGACCGAGGTGACGTATTCGATTCCTGCGCCTGGGCATGTCAACCTTCGTGTGTATAATATGCTTGGACAAGAAGTTCGGACTTTGGTTGATGAAGATGAAGGGCGCCAAGAATATCATGTTCGATTTGATGGAAATGGGCTTCCGAGTGGGCAGTACACGTACACGCTCATATACACTGCGAACGGGAACGTAGCGAAGCTCTCTCACAAAATGTATCTCGTTAAATAGGCGGTCGCCTTAAAAGAAGAAGCTATTACACGCTGAGTTCATGTCAGAAACAACGGAGCATTCTCAAACTGAATCATCTACACCGAAGCTAATCCTCCCCGATATTCCAGGCTTCAAAAATATTGAGACCTACCTCAAGCATGGGGGGTATGGCGATCGATTGAAAAAAGTGTTTTCGATGACGCCCGTTGCTGTTACCGACGAAGTAAAGAAGTCTAATCTTCGAGGCCGCGGGGGCGCAGCGTTCCCAACGGGACTCAAGTGGAGCTTCATGCCGAAGGACAATGCTCGTAAACGCTACCTTCTCATCAACGGCGACGAATCCGAACCTGGCTCTTTCAAGGACCGTCAGATCTTCGAATTCAACCCACATCAAATCATCGAAGGCATGCTCATCGCCAGCTATGCGATGCAGGTTGATCACGCGTATCTCTACATTCGCGGCGAATACGCTTATTGGTATCGACTGATGGAGAAGGCGGTCGCCGATGCGTATGCCAAGGGCTTCATCGGCGAGAAGATGAAGGAAATGTTTCCGGCTTCCGGCGACGGCGTTTCATATAGCGTTGATATTACGCTGCACAAAGGTGCTGGTGCGTATATCGTTGGTGAAGAATCTGCACTCATGAATTCGCTCGAAGGTGGCCGCGGTTATCCGCGTGTCAAGCCGCCATTCCCTGCAAATGTTGGACTTTGGGGTCAACCCACCACGATCAATAATGTTGAGACGATCGCCAACGTGCCGATCATTATGGAAATGGGAGGCGAAGCATTCTCCAAGATTGGAGAGCCGAAGCATCCTGGCACGCTGCTTCTGGGTCTTAGTGGGCACGTCAATCGTCCGGGTGTTTACGAACTGCCGAGTGGTACGCTCTTGACGGATGTGATTTACAAATACGGCGGCGGTGTTCCGGGCAATAAGAAGATCAAGATGGTAATACCAGGCGGATCTTCGATGCCGCCGCTTCGTGGTGATAGCCTTGAGGGAGTCAAGATGGATGCCGAAAGCCTGAAGTTGGTCGGCAGTTCCATCGGCACAGGTGGCATCATGGTGATGGACGAAGACACGGATATCATCCACGTGCTTACTCGCATTGCGAAGTTTTACTGGCATGAGTCGTGTGGACAATGCACACCTTGCCGCGAAGGGACTGGCTGGCTGTTGAAAGTTTTACGGAGAATCGATCAAGGACAGGGAGCGCCATCCGACATTGATCTCCTGCACGACGTCGCACAGAACATCGAAGGACGCACAATTTGCGCGCTCGGTGAAGCGGCCGCATGGCCGGTCAAGTTCACCGTGCAGCGTTTCCGCGAAGAATTTGAAAAGAAGGTCTCGACGAACAACGTACCGTCGAGCCCCAATCGAGTGCATTCGTTGCGCGTTGGCGGACTCGAACCTGTGCAGGTTCATGTGCCGATCGTCGTTCGGGTGTAAATTTGTAGCAAGAACTTCGAGCAAGAATTTCGAGTCATAACCTCGGCCGCTCGTTTGCCGTCAAACTAATTCCAATGAAGGTCACTTTCAAGATCCAGCGTTACAATCCCGAGAAGGATCAAAAGCCTTATTTCGCCGACTATACGCTGGATGGACTCGATGGCACGTACCGTATTCTCGATGCGCTGCACGACATCAAATGGCAGCTTGATGGCACCCTGACGTTTCGCCGCTCCTGCGCGCATGGAATGTGCGGCTCGGACGGCATCAGGATCAACGGCAAGAATTCTCTGGCTTGCTCGGTGTTGCTCAAAGATGTTAATACGAAGAAGCCGATCGTGATCGAGCCGCTCCCGTATCTGCCGATCATCAAGGACCTTACCGTTGACATGGCTGACTTCTTCAAGAAGTATGAGATGGTAAAGCCATATCTCATCGCGCACGATTCGCCTCCCGAGACCGAACGCTACCAGTCCTACGAGGATGCAGAGCGTTTAATGGAATCGACGAAATGCATTATGTGTGCATGCTGCACGACTTCATGTCCATCGCTCTGGTCGAACGAAAATTACATCGGACCTGCTGCGATCCTGAAATCCTATCGCTTCGCATTCGACACTCGCGATGATTCGGCTGATGAACATCTGCTCGCCGTTGATTCGCAGGACGGCATCTGGCGCTGTCACACGATTTTTAATTGCGTCGAAGCGTGCCCGAAGGATATCAATATCACCTGGCACATTTCGCAGCTAAAGAAACTTCTCGTCTCGCAGGAGATCTGAAGTCCCACCACGAATTTCTTCCTATAGCATGTCAGTCAAGATTACAGTGAATCGTAATGGTTCAAACCGTATTGAAGGCGAATTCACGATCGTCGATCCGGAAGGAAATGAATACGGACTTGCCGGACGCACGATAATCTCACTCTGTCGCTGCGGCCACTCGGAGAACAAACCCTTCTGCGATGGAAGCCACAAGCATCATGGCTTCCAGGACGATCCTCACGCACGCGAATTGCCGCCGCCAGTGCCGAAGCCGGCGATTTGATTCTATTTCTTCAGCATCTTGTATGCATGCCGCCAGGCCCCGGTGTGCATTCCGTAGAGTACCCAGAGGATGGTGAGCGGTTCCAGCACTCGTGCGCCTTCGATGCCGCCGATATCAACCGTGTTCCAGCCAAACGCTGTGAGGATTTCGGTTACTTTGGCCTTTGCATCGACATCGTTGCCAGCGATAAACATATCAGGTGGACCGCAAGGAAATTCGGGCTTAACCATTTCGGTATTGCCGACGATATTAAACGCCTTCACAACTTTCGACTCATGCAGCCACCGTTGGACCTGCTCCCCGCCGGAATCAGTATGACCGAGCGCGAGCGAGGGTGGGGCATTCGGAGCAAAGACGAGTGGATTAGTCGCATCGATAACGACCTTGCCTGCAAGGTTCTTCGCGTCCGCCATTTTGAGCGCTGATTCCGTTCCAGACCACAACGTGCATAGCACAGCCATCTCGCCAAACTTAGCAGCCTCATTGAATGAGCCGATCTTTACACCCGGGACTTCATTCAACAGCGCGATCGCCTTCTCGCTCTTCGCGTCGCGAGTGCCCATCATCACGTCATATCCAATCCCCACGAAACCTCTTGCAAGCGCCTTGCCGACAACCCCGGTGCCTAAAACTGCGATCTTCATACTCGTTCAACCAGATGAGAGCAAGTGAAGAATCACTTGCTCTGCGAATATAAGGCTCCCTTCTCCTAAATTCTCTTTCGCTGACGAAGGAAGCAGGCTGGGCAAGTTTGAAGTATGAATTATGAAGTATGATGGGAGAGCGCCCCTTCATACTTTAACACCCGACTCGAGACTATTTGCTAATCACCAGCCTCCCGCTCCTCGATTCTCCTAATGCCTCGAAGCGATAAATGTAAGAGCCTGGGCTAAGCGTCGCAGTGTTGAAGCGCACATCGAAAATACCTTCGGGATGCCAAAGATCGTTCATAACAGTCGCCACTTCACGTCCAAGGAGATCGTAGAGCTTAAGCGACGCACCAGCTCGTTCGCGCAGGCCGATCGTGAATGTGACGGTCTTTCCATTTGTGCCATTGGCAGG
>JABDDM010000038.1:19760-23619 GCA_013287605.1 Ignavibacteria bacterium
CGTCCAAGGAGATCGTAGAGCTTAAGCGACGCACCAGCTCGTTCGCGCAGGCCGATCGTGAATGTGACGGTCTTTCCATTTGTGCCATTGGCAGGATTCGGGTGCACCGGAAGTAGAAGGATCGCAGAAGCGTCTTTGCCACTGAGCCAGAGGCCAGCTTCATTGTTGCTCAGTGCCGAAAACTCGACGCCCGCTTTTACGATCTTGCCGCAGCGCGCTAGTCTGCCGCTAACTGTGTCGTTTCCTGAAGTTACAAACAAGATTGAGGTTGAGTACGTTATTGAATCTGTTGGCGTGAACATGAAGTCGATATTGACCGATTGTCCCGCTGGAATCGTGATCGGAAGAACATTAGAAAGATGAAAATGTGGATCAATGAAGTTGATAGAAGTAACGGTTATTGTACGAAGAGCACCATTAACGAGCTGCAACGTAGTGATTGCACTGTCGCCAACGCTCACACATGTGTCGGAGCTTATGAATAGAACTTCGACTCTGTCGCCCACTAATGCGACATCGTACTTCTTGCAGCTATCTCTTAATTCAAGGGTGTCGCGCGCGCCCTTCGAGTGACTGGGCGAGTAGGTGATCTTGATTAAAGCAGAATCGCCCGGTTGCAAGAGCTTGCTTGGAAGCGGTTCGATCGTGAAGCCGTTATGACCGTTTAGCAATTGAAACCCTGTAAGATCATACTCGGTCTTTCCAACATTATGAACTTTTACACTCAAGACGGAATCTCTGAACGCGACCATGTTCTGCTCGAACTTTAATCCGGAAACATTGTAGCTACTCTTGATCTGTGTTCGATTACCGACAATATCATATGCCGAAACGACAGCTTCTGCTGCGCTATCAGGGTTGATCACGCAGATATCATAGTAGGAGGTTCGTGTGCCTAAGCCGATCTGGTAGGTCGAGTCGATCGTATAGGAAATATTCACGAGTGAATCGGGGGCGAATGCAGAGAGATTAGTATCTGAGATAGTGACCCGGCTGCATAGGCACGAGTTCGATTCTTTTGCAGCGGGTGGGATCGCATCGATCACCCCATGTGAATTGGTGGCAAGTGAAATTGGCCATGCATAAGAATCGTTTGCTCCATACCCATAAACATACCCGCCTAACGGTTGTGTCGAAGCAACAGTATGTGTCCCAGGACTTTGATTGACAAATTGGTACCCATCAAACTTTGTATCTATCACGATCTTCGTGCCGCCGGGCACCGAGTCGATCAATACATTATCGTACACCGTGCTCTGCTCCTCGTGTTTCGGTACGATAATGTTAACAAAATTCTGGTAGGAATTTTGCCCTCCGAGGATCGTCGGAGTTTGGAAAAGATAATGTGAAGCGAACTGCTCGGCCGAATTCAGTACGACCATAGAAGGCGCGCCAATGCCGGCATTCAGTGCGCCGGTACCATCTGGCCAAGTGGTAGAGTTAATGTATTGAATGAGTAAGAATGGTCGATCACTGTACCAGTGTGTCGCGGCGACAATGTCGCCCTCCGATTGAAATTGATATTTATTCAATCCCGCAAATTGCCGCACACCTGACTTGTCGAACATGAAGATCGATTGGCCGTCGGAACTTGCGATTGCTCTGAATGAGTCTCCTCCTCTTCGAAGCGCGAACGGCAAGGAGTAGTAATTGTAGCCCCATGTCCGCACCGGAGGGATCATATCGCAGACATGACCGCAATATGCGAAGTCAGGAGGAATATTTGCACATTGTGAGGCTCCCACAACACCGAGCGGTTTGTTCGAAGTAATAATACTTCCGGTTACGTCCCAATCATCGGGGTTCTGTGATTGAGTCAGTTGATATTGCACGCACTGTCCCTGCAACAAGGTTTCAATGAATGGCTCTTTTCGCGAGTGCAGTATACTTGATGGCTGGTGGTTTGCGCGAATGTCCCAACTTGGCGCAACAGTTGCCTGCGTACCATCGAAGCCAGAAATGATAGAAAACTCAGAGGGGTAATCGAAGCTAAGGTCGAAAAGGGAGGAATATGAGGCGACGACATATTCTTTCCCCCAACCTACGGTTGGAATAATGTACATCCCGTCAGAAGAGGCTGGGTTCCGAGAAAGAAGGTAGCAGGAGAGATCAGCGTCGTCGGACCAAACATGGATACCCTTATTCTCGATGACGCCACTAGAGGTGACTTCCCATATAAGAGGGATCTTGAAGGTAACCACCTGTTCCTTTTGTATCGGAAACTTCTGAATTGAAGAGCCGGCGACCCGAACGTTCACGATGGTTGCACTCTGTGAAGTAACGTAGAGCATGTAATACTTTCCGTTGGCTCCGCCAGCATCATAGATTTGCGCAATCGTAAACCAGAAATCTCGAGCTGGTTGCTGTCCTGAGTTCAACACCGACGCTGTCGTGTGTGTGAAGCGACTGTTTGCCTGGGCCTTTGCAGATGGTGGTCTCAACATGCTGAGCGCGAGGACGAGAAGGCAAGTGAAGAAGAGGGCAGATCTGATCATAGTGGGCGGATGAAGTAACGACCTGAAAGGATAACTCTTTTCAGGGGAGAAGTATCCGCGAGTAAGGCTTGGGATCGACTCGAACCATTTGCTCAAGCGGTCTCATTCATTCTCGCGGACAACTACGGAGCGCAATCGAATTGTGATCAGCCGTCGCTACTTAGTAATCACCAGCCTCCCGCTCCTCGATTCTCCTAATGCCTCTATGCGATAAATGTAAGAGCCTGGGCTAAGCGCCGCAGTGTTGAAGCGCACATCGAAAATACCTTCGGGATGCCAGAGATCGTTCATAACAGTCGCGACTTCGCGTCCAAGGAGATCGTAGAGCTTAAGCGACGCACCAGCTCGTTCGCGCAGGCCGATCGTGAATGTGACGGTCTTTCCATTTGTGCCATTGGCAGGATTCGGGTGCACCGGAAGTAGAAGGATCGCAGAAGCGTCTTTGCCACTGAGCCAGAGGCCAGCTTCATTGTTGCTCAGTGCCGAAAACTCGACGCCCGCTTTCACGAGTTTGCCGCAGCGCGCTAGTGTACCGCTAACTGTGTCGTTTCCTGAAGTTACAAACAAGATTGAGGTTGAGTACATTATTGAATCAGTCGGCTTGAACATGAAGTCGATACTGATTGGCGTTCCATGTGGCAGCGGGATCGGAAGAACAGTAAGAAGACGATAATGCGGATCAAACACGTTGACAGACGTAAGAGCAAGTGTTTGGGAGGTAAGGTTGGTAAGACGCATTGTGGTCTTTACGCTATCTCCCACGTGTACACACGTGTCAGAGTTTTCGTTTTGAACTGCCACCCAGCCGCCAGTCAATGCCACATCGTACCTTCTGCAGCTGTCGCTTAGTTCGAGCGTATCACGTCCGTCCGTTGAATGAGCGAACGAGTACCGGATTTTTATCAACCCCGAATCTCCTGGTTGCAAGAGCGCGGTTGGAAGCGATTCGATCGTGTAGCCATTGTGGCCGTTGATCAAATGAAATCCAGCAAGACTATACACCGTCTGACCTGCATTATAAATCTTCACATTCGACGCGGTATCCCGGAACATGACCGGGTTCTGCTCGAACCTCAATGCAGAAACTTTATAGATGCTCGTGATCTGTGTTCGATTACCGACAACATCATAAGCTGAGACGACTGCTCGAGCCGCGCTGTCCGGGTTTATCACACAGAGATCATAGTACGAAGATCGAACGCCTGATCCGATATGATAGGTCGAGTCGATCGTATAAGTAATGTTCAAGAGTGTGTCTGGCACAAACTCGGTGAGATTGGTATCCGAGATAGTGACTCGACTGCAGGAACATGAATTTGATTCTTGCGCTTCTGGCGAGATCGTATCGATCACTCCAATCGAAT
>JABDDM010000039.1 GCA_013287605.1 Ignavibacteria bacterium
TTCTCTTTCCCGTGATGTGCGCTCTTGAAATTATGGTAAATCACACTTCGGGGTTCGTACCACGAGGAATAACCCTTTTCTTTAGCCGAGTAACACCAATCGGCTTCCTCCCAATAAAGGAAAAGATCATCCGAAAGTCCACCTATCTGTTTGACCAGCGAGCCCCGCATCAGAATCATACAGCCGGAGGCATAAGGGACTGGACGTGCAGTCTCGAACTTCCCGATATCTTCCTCAAGCACGCCGAAGTGGTGGAATCCGGTATGCCATTTCTGAAAGCAGCCTGCATACCAGATGATGTTCGGACGACCGTTCATCACGTCGGGACCGTAATAGATCTTCCCGGAAACGGCGCCGATGGTTGCATCGCTTTCGAGACGCTCAATAAGCGGTTCGAGAAACCCCGGAGTTACGACAGTATCGTTGTTTAGAAGGAGAATGTGACGAGCGCCGCGCTCGAAGGCAACGTTCATGCCGAGATTATTCCCACCACTGAACCCAAGGTTTTTCTCAGATACCCGATGCTGAACTTCTGGAAACTCACGTATTAACTTTTCACCAGAACCATCCTTGCAGCCATTGTGAACGACGACGATCTCGACATTAGGATAGGTGATCGAGCGGAGGCTCTCGAGCGCGGCTCGAGTGTCTTCGAACGCATTGTAATTAACGAGGACGATTCCGATCGTTGGCGGCCGATGAGCTGAAGCAACGCCAGTTGGCAGCTGACTTTCTTCGGTCACTCGGCGAGCATAGCAACTTCGCCCGAAGACTTGCGATAGGCATTCAGGAATGACTTGAACGCGTCACCATCTGGTGTGTAGCCTGGGAAAGTATTCAGCGCTTTATCCTCTGGAGAGATAATCGCATAGAAGGGGAGTGCGATCGTATGAAATTTGCTATCTTCCAATTCGCTGTTTGAATCGTTCAATGGTGAGCCGTCATCGGTATAGAGTCGGGCGAGAACGAAGTCCTGGAAAATATTCTGTATTTCAGGCTTGCTGAACACGGTCGATTCCATCGCTCGGCAATTCGTACAGGTATAGCCTGTGAAATCGACAAAGATGTTCTTCCCGGTACGCTTCGCCTCGGCAAGGGCTTCATGATAACTCGGATACCATCGTTGTCCCTCAGCAGAAGGGGCAGTCTGCATGCCGCTGTACACGGTGCTGGTTGTGCTGGCACCCGAGGACTCCATCGGTGGCAGGAATGCGTCGATCTTCCCGAGCGGACGGCTATTAAGGCCCGTATACAGATAGATCGCGAGAGAAAGAAAGACGACTGCGATCATTGCGCGGATCGGACCCACATGGTCGATCGGAGAGTCATGTGACATTCGAAAACGCCCGAGCAGATAGATGGTCGTCATCACCATCACCGCGATCCAGGAAGCAAGGACAAGATCACGCGAGAAGAACCCCCAGTGCCAAACGAGATCGACATTGGATAAGAACTTGAGCGCAGCAGCCAACTCCAAAAAGCCCATTACCACTTTGACACTGTTCATCCATCCCCCGGAACGTGGCATCGACTTGAGTAAACTTGGGAAAAGCGCGAGCAAAAAGAACGGCGAAGCAAAGACGGTTGCATAGACCAGCATTCCGATCAGCGGTCGCGCAAACGTGCCATTCGAGAACGTAACCATGAGGGTGCTAACGAACGGCACCGTGCAGGTAAAGCTTGCAAGCGAAAAAACAAAGCCCATGATCAGCACCGAGAACACACGGCTCTTGCTGGTCTGAGCAACGGAGTTCAGCTTCGTGAGAACTGAAGCCGGCACGCCAATCTCGAACAGCCCAAAAAGATTAAGCGCAAAGATGATAAAGACTCCAGCGATCGCCATATTCGCCCAGGGACTTGCAGCAAATTTGTTGATCGCATCCTTGCCGAAGAGCGCCGCCATCAGGAAGCCGATCAGCACGAACGTCAGGATAATGCCAGTAGCATAAAGGCTCGCATCTTTCACTGCTTCTTTCTTCGATCCAGCATTGCGCTTGGTAAAGAAAGAGATGGTGATCGGCACCATGGGATACACGCATGGTGTCAGCAATGCCAGCAAACCGAAGCCAGCCGCCGCTAGAATAAACTTCCAAAGTGGCGCTGAGCCGATATCTCCTTCCGCTGGTGCTGGTGTTGGATTAATCGTCGCTGCATTTGGAGACTTAGGTGGATGATTAGCAGGAGCAACGATTCCCGTTCTTTGAGCAGAATCGACTGATTCTGCAGTTCCGACAGCAGAGTCTTTAGGGGTCTCAACAATTGCAAGAGATACATCAGGTTGGCCGAGGAAGGTCATTGGGACAGCAAAGCTGCGCCCGGGAAGACAGAGGTTCTCCGAACACGTCATGTACCTGACAACAAGGCCGAACGCTTGAGAGCCCGGCTTGACTTGTTTCTTTATGCGAACCGAAACATTGAGATCGAAATCGCCATAGTACGCTTTTGTGATCGCGTTGAAATTTGAATCAAGATTTGAAGTGAGCTTCCCACTCTCTTTGAGCGAGACGATGGAGTAATAAGGATCAAGCTCGTCAGGAACCGTCACCGAGAGCGGGCTCGGTCCGGCATCAGGCGACATCATTGAACTGTACAGGTGCCATCCCTTCGAGTGTCGGACATGAATCTTTGCTACGAAGGTTCTACCAGGATAGTAAACTTGCTTCTTATCCAGCGAAAGCGTGAAGATGCTGGAATCCTGAATAAGCTTGGTCGAAAGGCTGGGTTTCCTAACGGGTTGGTTACCTGCAGCAATACCTCGTTGTGATGGTATGAGAACCAACGAAAACAATAGAGCAACGAGCGTAAGTCGGAAAACTCTTTTCATGCGTAAGCGAGTTGAGAAGTGCCCGCAGGAGACGGCTGTGCTCAATGCATCAGGATCCCTCGAACCTTCGAAAATATCAAACGGCCTCTCGAATATGGCCGTTCCGGCTGCGGCATTCGATTAGATGAGTCAAAATCACTGCCTGAAATAGCATGAGCCATAACGATTTCGCCACTAAGCTACGGAATATCAAACTTTTTGTTTTGGACGTGGATGGTACCTTGACGGATGGGGGCATCTTTATCGATTCCGAAGGTCACGAATTCAAGAGATTCGATGCCCATGACGGGCACGGAATCAAGCTACTTCAAAAAGCTGGGATCGAGGTAGCATTTCTGAGCGGAAGGAGTTCCAAGCCAGTCGAGATTCGCGCCAAAGAACTTGGGGTGAAGATTGTTCTGCAGGGGTTTTTCAAAAAGGAAAGTCCCTTGTTGAAAGTGATGAAGGAGCGAAAACTTACGAAAGAAGAAGTGGCGATCATGGGTGATGACGTCTCAGATCTTGAAATGGCCGGAGTTGCCGGAGTTTCCTTTGCACCAGCGAACGCAATTGAAGCGGTGAAGCGGCAGGTCGATCACGTCACGAAGCGTTCAGGTGGCAATGGCGCCGTGCGGGAAGCCTGTGATCTTATCCTGGAAACGTTGGAAGCGAACGAGCCGAAAAGCTAGCTTCGAATATGTCTTTTTTTCGGCTTTGGACCCGTGTGCAAACGGTAAAAGGTGATTCCTTTGCGGTTGACTGTTTCAAGGTATGCACGGTGATTCCCACTTGCTCGAAGTTCTGCGAGGTGTTCTTGTGCGCTGATAGGAGACGAAGTAAAGTAGCTTCCGTGGTTTGCAGCGCGTTTCCGAGCGCGATGGTGGACTACCGGCTGTGCGGGTGCAAGCACTTGAGGTGTTACGGTATCGACCTGCAGCACCGTGTGAACGGTGTCGGCCGGCTCGGTGGTGCGAGCTGAGTCCAAGCTCGCAAGTTTGCTGGAATTCGGATGCTGCTCTTGCCAAAGATAGATCAGCCCTACCAGCGCAAGGATAAGGAGAATGCTCAGTATCACCGTAACCGGTGACATCGAACTTTCCTCTACTTTGCGTTCAATAGGCACTGGAGCCACTACGGGAGGCGGGACAGCGACATAGTTTGCAACTACTGGCGCAGGTGTTGGGATCGCGCCCACAGCCTCTGGGACGGTGCTGACGGTCTGCTGGAGGGGTGTTGGCGGCTTTGGGATCTCTGTTCGCGAGCGAGTGTCGCTGATGATCTCCTCCATGACTTCTGGCGAAACGCCGTAGCGTTCAGCGAGTTTGCGGGCAGTTGGGCTGATGGTCATCGGTTCAGAAAACTCGTTCATTGCGTCAAGGGCGATTCCGGTTTTCAGGTGATCCGCAAGATTGGGTGATCAGAACCGGTATCTGAATGCCGCCCATAGTGTGCGAGGAAGCTCCTCGTAGCCGGTCCAGAAGTCGCTGGGTGAGCCGAGAACATTCTCTACACGAAGCAATATAGCACTTCTGGAGCCCAGTTGAAACTGCGAGGCGAAGTTCAGCGACGAGATCGAGCGGTCTTTTCGTGCTAAATAATCGAATTCGACGCTCGGGAAAAAGCTCTCGGATAGACCCTGAAATCGATAGCCAAGGTGCACTTTGAGTCCAGGTTCGAACGGAACACCACGATCGGTACCAACTTCCGTCATCGAACTGTATCTCATGCTGAAGGTGGCAATGTCTTTCAGGAAAAAGAGAAAGTTGCCTCCTGCCGATATAGTTAAGCGGCGAGTTTCCCCGCTGAGAGCATAGAAAGAGCCGTGTACACTGTCAAGCTTGTGTTCGTAAAAAATCACATCGTTGTCGCGATCGACAAATTCCACATCTGCATGCACTTGATCGTCGGCGCTAAGTGTGTAGCTTGTATAGCCACGAAGTGCGATTTTATCAAGTGCAACGCGGCGCGGGTCAAATGCCGAGAGCTGCCAGGAGAGTGAAGTCGATGCTGAAGAATCCTTCTGAAGTCCTATCCCGGCTACCCCGGGGCTGAAAAATGGATTTACTGTGCTGAGCAATGCATTTGAGATCAATTCAGCACGGGGCAGGAACGAGCCACCAAATTCCCACTGGGGATTGAGAAACAATCTGACCGTAGCCGCGGGTAGAATTCTCAATCCTCTTGATCCTTCGATATCGCTGCCAGAAAGTATGCCGATACCTCCGGTCCACGTGATGCCCGAAGCACCTACATCGGAGAGTCGTAGAGAGATTGTCTCGGCCGATGGAGTGACACTAGTAAATTTCTGCTTCAGTGTGCCCTGGACACCCTCATTGCCAGCAGACACGTAGTCCGCAGACCCAATCAAACCGAAATCGGAATGTTCGAAACGCATTTCCCCAGCAGCATGAATCCAGCCTGCGGGCTCCGAAAGTTCTGCGGTGAGATTATCGTTGAAGAAATTCACCCCTGCCGAAAGATCGTACGAAGTGTTTTTTGAAAATGCCCCAGCAAAGGTTGACGAGAACGAGTGAAGTAATAGCGTATGCTCGATCTTCGATACCTTGCCCGATGTATCGGCAAAGAGCGAGACGATCTTCCCCGTCGTCGATGCGCGCAACGCGAGGAGGTTATTTCGATCGGGCGCGGGATCCTCTGCGAGTGATCCGGAAGCTGCCCCGGTAAGATTCCATGCAGATCGAAGCGGTATGTTGCCAGAGTTTCTCAGATAGTTGCCGTTCAGATCCATCCCCCAATTGCGATTGAAAGTATGCGAGTATCCTGCAGCAAGCAATGGCAGAGTGGGAGCCCCAACTCCGGCTTGGATATATCCTTCACTCGAACCTGTCTCGATGAGGGGAAGTGGGATGGGATGTTCGTCGAAATACGGCAGCGATTCTCGGCTGATCGGATTCATGAGTGTGAGAATCGAACTGTCGAATGGCACTGCGCTTCGATACGCCTCGGTCATGATGTTGAGCGGATACTCAAAGTGGGGGTGATCGCCTGCTGAATATTCCGGAAGCTCGGCGAGAAGCGAATCGAGGTGCGCCTTCTCCAGGCCGCCCACAATGGTATCAACGAGCGCCTCTGCGGAATCGCGGGTGATTTCAAGCAATGAATCACTCATACGTGAGGTATCGCGCGAAAGCTGGGACTGGCGCAGACTGCCTCTGATCGTATCGCGATACACGACAGCCTTCGACTTGCCACCTCTAGCCTTTGCAAGTTCAGCCTGCATAGAAGGAGGCAAGGGACGATTGATCGGCTGCGTCTGAGCTACGCAAACTCGTGACAGCGGCAGCGAAAGGAGTACAACGATCAAAAGTAAATTCTTGCTCATTTCTTGCCTCCCTTCGAATGCACTGCTTTGGACTTTTTTGGTGGAAGAAGCGTATCCAGCAAGTGCGCAGCGCGCTCATGGTCTCGTTCGGACAACTTGTGAGCGTTCAGCAGCGATTTGAGAGAAGTGATCGCCTGAGGCTTTTGCTTCAAAGCGATCGAAGCCTCCGCAACTCCGAACAGGCGGCGTACATCGGACTCTTCCGCCAGACTGTGCTTTTGCGTTGCAAGAGCAAATTGGCTTAGCGCCATATGCCATGTAGTGTCATGGAGATAGGTCTCGCCAAGCCTCACACGTGCGGCACCGCCCAACATGTCGGTGCGAGCATTTGCAACGCGAAGCAGCACTGCCTGTGCGTCGGATTTTCTGCCGAGTTCTTCAAGTAGTTGCGCAGAGCGGATTTCGGCTCGAGCACCGGCCTTTGTTTCAACTGTATAACGATCGGCGAGTAAGTGCAGAATTGCGACGGCCGAATCTTTCTTGCCACGCTCAACGAGATACTCCGCATACTCCGCCAGCGCTTTGGGAGCAGCGTCGGTGGAATAATATTGTAAATCAAACGCGCTAACGTATTCACGCGAGGCTTCCTCAGGCTTTTGCTTAGCAAGCTTAATGCGTGCTAACTCATAATGTGCATCTGCAGCACTCGGATCGGTGCGTAACGAGTCGGTGATGAGCGTATACTGTTCGATCGCTGACACTGTGTCTCCAGCGCAGGCCAGGCTTCGTCCGAGGTAGAGTCTTGCTTCTGGCACCTTGAGATGCAGTGGATAACTTGCGACAAATTGCCGCATCGTCTCACCAGAAGCTTTCCATTGTGCCAATCCAAATTGGAGCACACCTTTTCTGAAGGTAATCGTCGGAATCTCACTCGAAGTCGGTGCTCGCGCAATAAATGTATCAGCCGCAGCCAATGCTTGCGCATATTTCTTCGACCGGACCATAGCCTCTTGCATATTGAACAATGCAGGGATCGCTTCGGGAGCAGTCGGATACTGATCGAGCACTCGTTGATATTCACCAATTGCGCCGTCTAATAGACCACGGCTTAACCGCTGATCTCCTGCAAGGAGCCAACCTTGCGGGGTAAGGATTGAAGTCTTTGAAACCAGGGCAATGTGCTCAATATCATCTTCAGCTTTTGATGGCTGGTCGATCGCATAAGCAGCTAAAGCGCTGTTGAAATACGCACGGTCCGCCAACTCCGAAGTCGGAAACTTATGAACGAGATGATGAAAAATATTCATCGCAGAGCGGGCACTGTCGAGCCGCATGCGGGTCAAGCCCAATTGAAAAAGCGCTCGAGCAGTCCGGAGGTTGTTAAAGGCAGGCCGATCGATCGCCTGATTGTATTGATCTGCAGCATGCGCGTAATCGCGCAGCGCATAATAGGAATCACCCGCGCGCGCCTGTGCGTCGTACGCGTACCGTGTGATCGAATCAAGCGCGATGACTCGCTCGAACGAGCGCTCGGCGTGTCGAAAGTCGTTCTTGCGAAAGAGCGTCCATGCATATAAGTACTGAGCATCAACTGCGCGTGCGCTATTCGGATATTCTGTTAGAAGTCTTGTGAGTTTGGACTCAGAACTATCGAGCTCTCCAGCACGGAAGTAACTCCGCGCAATCCAATACAACGCCTCCTCGGTGCGGCCGCCACCCGACTGTGGTTCGAGCGTTAAATAGAGCGCGAGATCCTGCTTTACAAGCGGCCACTCCCCGAGTGCAACGAGCGAAAGTCCACGCTCGAGCGCTGCCGTTGCTCGCAGTGGGCGCAATGAATCAGGAAGTTCATACAATGCCTTCCTCAAATAGCGCTCTGCTGCTTCGTAGAGACTGCGTCGATAAGAACTTTCCCCCATGAGCAGGGCGCTGAATGCGCCTGTCAGCGAGGCTTCCAAGCTAAGCGGCTCAAGGATTGAGTTTGCTTCAATGTAATTCTTTTGAATGAATTTAAGAAGCCCCAACTGGTAATTCGCGCGTGAAGAGTAAATGATGCTTCGGTCCTGGATCAGACCAACAAACAGTCGTTCTGCCTTTTTGGGATCGCCTGAGCGTGCAAGCGCAACGCCAGCATAAAATCTGGAGCGCTCGGGGAAATCGTTGTAGATGAAGAATGACGTATCGAACGTATTGTGACTCAGCAAAGAGGCGTCAAGTGTCACGATACGAGCGGAATCAAACTCCTCGTAGAATGCATCGGCGAAGCGTCCCTGTTCGCGAAGTGTCAGATTAGCTTCTCGGCTGATCACACGTCGCGTCGTCGTGTCCTGCGCGGCCAGCAATTGGAATTCCTCTGCAGCCAGCGGATAATGTGCCTGCTTGAACTCAGCCCATGCGCGCTCGAAGCGCAAGGCATCCTGAATGAAATTTCGCTGACGTGCTACGAAATGGCGCTGGAGAGTGTCTGGCGCCTGTTCCAGCGCAAGCAGTCCGGCTTGAAAAATGGTTGATGCAGAGTCATATCGTCCAAGCTCTGAGAGCGCAGTTCCACGGAGCAAGGCTACCTCACTTGGGTAGAAGAGAGAAATGATCTGCGTTTGCGGTATTGATTCGCGCGTGAGCTCCGACCGGTGCGAAAGCGATCCCAGTACCCGATCTTCCTCCGTGATCTGCAGATAGAGTTGTGCGACTAATGGAGAGAGATAATCAAGATCTCTTGCCGAGAGCTCCAACCGGTGTGCTGAAATTGCGTAAAGCGAATCGGTGATATTCAGCGCTTCGAGCATGGCTGGAGGATCCGACAGCGTTCGCTTTAATGCCACCGTTCGAAGTGAAGCAAGCAATTGCAATGGCGAGCCAGTCGTTTCACGGACTCGCACGAAATCGCGGGTGGCGTCTACGTATTTACCGAGTCGCTCCTCAAGCTCTGCTCGGCGAAATAACGCCAATGATTGCATCCGCGGCTCCCCAGCGTCTTTCGCCGCCATCTCATAGCTCGCCTGCGCTTCAGGAAAGAATCCAAGTGCGCGCTCACCTTCGGCGCGCCAGAACTCGATCTCCGCTTTGATATTCGGCGGCAGCGTTGTCGCGACAGAAAGATCACGCAGCCGATCAAGACCTGTGGATACATCTTCAGTACGTAACGGGAAATGTGAGTATGACTCCAGCGCGCTTAACAACGAAGCCTCTGCGAACACACGCGATTGCGGATTCGCGGAGCGTAGCATGCGGTCGTTAAGCCATTGCGCCGTCTGCGGTCGACTTGCTCTGAATCGCGCGAGAGAGGAAAAAAGATCAGCCGAGCGAAATAGCGCGTTTGTGGAATAGGTTGGAGGTGACTGGAAGTCCTGATCGCTCAGCATCCTTGCAGTGGCAGAGGGATCATCATTAAGTCGAAACGGCTCTAACGCGGCTTCGGAAGATTCTTCGGCTTCAGGTCCAAGCGGAAATGAGTACTGGCGGAGCGAAGGTTGCAACGGAGTTTGCAAGCTTTGTGCGGCGGCGCGCTCTGTCACAATGGAAAGAGCGGCAAAGCAAACAAGAAAAAGCGCGTATCGAGTTAAGAGCCGCAGATGGAAATCTGGAAAGTAGTGCAAAGCTGGCACCGGAGCAAACGTTCAGTGCAAAGTTACGATGAAGAACCAGGGCTAAAGGAGTTCGAGCAACTCCGATAAGGAACCAATGACAATTGTGTCGGCGGGGACTTCATCGGTATGCTTGGTGACGAGATACACGGTCTTCGTACCCGCTTGCTTGCCGGCAATGATATCGCTGGTTGAATCACCGACCATCCAGCTAGAGGCAAGATCAATATCCCACTTCTCCGCTGCTTCCAGCAACATTGCAGGTGAAGGTTTGCGTCTCGGAGAGTCGTTGGAAAGATCGGTGGAGTAATAGATGTCGTCGAATTTCACACCGAATGCTGTTGAGAGGTGTGCTTGAAGCTGCTCGTGAAGTTTGAGGAGATCTTTCTCTGTCATGATCTCACGCCCGACACCGCGCTGATTCGTGATGATGACAGCCAGATATCCTTTGGCGCGGACTTGCTGCAATACATTGCCGAGATCAGGCGAGAGTACGAACTCATCCCAATTGCGCACGTAGCCGCCTTTGATCCGCTCGTTGATCACGCCGTCGCGGTCGAAGAAGACTGCTTTGTTCATTAAGGATGTTTTATGGGAGCAGATTAATAGGCGTTCTCGTCGCCTTTGAGCATGGTCGCGATCGTCATGCCGATAATATTAAGATCGAAGATGAACGACCAGTTCTCGATGTAATAAAGATCATGATCGATACGTCGCTCCATCTGCTCGGAGCTTCGTGTGGCCCCTCGGAAGCCGTTGACCTGCGCCCATCCGGTAAGGCCTGGTTTCACAAAATGACGCACCATGTACTGTGAGATCGATTTGCGATAATCTTCAGTATGCTTAAGCATGTGTGGACGCGGTCCGACAACAGACATATCGCCTTTCAGCACGTTCCAGAACTGCGGCAGTTCGTCAAAATTGGTGCGACGCAAAATACTTCCGATCCAGGTAAGTCGCGGATCGTTGGGTACAGCCTGCAACGAATCGGCAAGCGAGCGCGGTTGGTCGCGCATTGTTCTGAATTTGAAACAGACGAAGCTTGTCCCGTCCTCGCCTGTACGTAACTGTTTGAAAAAGATCGGTCCGCGCGAGCTTAGTTTGATAAGCAATGCACTCAGAGCGAACACCAGCGGAAAAACCAGTAGCAGTACGAATGTGCTAAAGCAAATATCGAATGCACGCTTGACGAACTTGCTTGTTGGAAGATCAAGCGGTGCCTCCCGCATGCGCACAAGCGAGAATTCCCCGATCTGTTCGATTACGCGTTTGCCTTCGAACGCGGCGTAATCGTTCGGGATCACATTCACACGAATGCATCGGTTCTCACATTCAGTCACCAGGTCACCGATTGTATCTTCTGTCGCTTTGGGGAGCGCGATGACAACTTCATCGACTTCGTTTTCTTCAGCAATACGTTCGAGATCGACCAGTTTGCCAAGCAAGAGTTCGCGATACCTGAAGCTCACTCCATTATCATCGAGAAATCCGATCACTTCATACCCATAGCCTGGGTTGCTGCGCACCGTATTGTAGAATCGCTGCGCAGCACGGCCAGCTCCGATGATGAGGATATTTCGCTTGTTGATGCCGCGCGTTCGTGCAAAGGCAAGCGAGGAGCGGAGTGCAACGCGAAACGCGATCGTCGAAAGTGTGGCAACTCCGAAGAAGTAGATGAGAAACTGCCGGGAATAAAGATTATACCCGCCCTGCGCCACAATGAATACGAGGATCGCGGTGGCGAGGAAACCGAGTGCCTTGAGCAAGTCGCGAAGCTCCTCGTACCGAGGATGTCCACGACGTCCAACGTAGAGCCGCATGAAGAGGGCTATCACGATCCATGCTCCAGAGAGATACAACTCTAGCTGCCCGTAAATCGAAATCGGAATACCGCCAATGATGCGCTGGCTTACCGGAAGGAAGGAATCGAAGCGTGCGAAGAAGGCAAGTTGATACGAAAGATTGATCAATGCAATATCCGCAAGAACGAACAGCACACGGAAGAGTGTGATGTGCCTTCTTAAGAATGCGCTTAGATCGTGGTCGTTCATCTCTTCCTATTTATCTTTTCGTTCACCGATCAACTGTTCAACGATTTGATCGAGCCGTTCAAACACATGCTCCCATGAGTATCGATCTTCCATGAGGCGGCGGGCGTTGATCGCCAGACCCCTCGCTTGTGATTCATCGCGCAGAAGTGCGATCGCTGCTTCTGCGAACTCCGCATCCGTTCTGCGAATAAGAGCATTTTCTTCGTCGACAACTCCCTCAATACCTGACGCTCCTATGGTGCTGGTAACTACCGGCGTTCCGACAGCCATTGCCTCCAGCAACTTGTTCTGGATCCCGGCCCCAACTTCCTGAGGATGCACGAAGGCTCGAGCGCGCTCGAGATAGAGCCTCACGTTCGGTACGTTCGCATAGAGACTCGCTCCCGGAGTCCTCGCAATCACGCTACGCAGCTTCGCGTCCGGGTCTTTTCCTACGATTGCAAGCTTCGCCTCCGGCATCAATCTCTTGATTAGTGGAAAGATGCGTTCAGTCAGTCTGCGAGCCATCAGAACATTGTGATAGACACCAAGGTGGCCAGCAAACACAACTTCGGCCTCGCGTGGTGCCACCGAATACTCGAATTCATCCAGATCGACGCCATTGGACAGAATCGATGTCGGGATTCCTTTGTCACTCTCGCGAATTCTTGATTCATCCTCGCGAGAGACGAATGTCACTAAGTCAAATCCTTTCGCCATAACTCGTGGCTCGAACTGCTTCAGCTTGTATGCGTCGATCTTCCGCACGAGATATTGAGGCGAAAGCTCAAAATTCAAGCTGGCGCGTTCCTGAAGGATTACTCGTGCATCTTCCGCGATCAAGAGTTTCGGCGTTTTCGTATGCTCGGTCACATATTCCGCGGTTCTCAGGAAAAAGCAGATGATGAGATCGTACGAGCTTTTTGCCAGCGCTTCATCAACTGCTCGCTGCATTTCGGGCGCATGGTAGTATGCAAATTCGATCGGTCTTTGCGTCAAGAGCGATCCGACGATTCGCAATGCTGCTGTTGCGCGGTTGAACGGGACCGAGATCATGCTTCGTACCTCTTCAAGCCCTGGCGTATGCTGCGTGACGGAACGAGCCTCGTCCAGCGAGATCACATCGACCTCAGCATGTCCCGAGAGATGTCGGAGCAGGTGATATGCTTTTACCCGATCACCACCGATCGGTGGATAGGGGAAACGATGCGAAAGAAACAGGATGCGTGCGGGACGCCCCGATTGCACGTACGAGCGCGCAGCGTGTAAGGTATCGATCTCTCCTGTGGTATCTGTCAACAACAACATCAACGATAGTTCTTTTCTGTGAATGTCTCTCGTGACATACAGAAGAACCCTGAAACGAAAAAAGGTGACGGGTACAAATTTGTGCCTCCGCCCTCAATCTGATCCCCGAAACTGGCTTCCATGCTTACACAGAGCACTTCGGGCGAGAAAAGAACAAGGCAAAAATAAGCTACAAAGAGCCTGAAAATTGGGGCACAAATTTTTGCCCCTTCTTCAGGAAGATTACGCTGAGGCGAGTTCCCGGTCGGCAGTCGTGCTCGCGTAGGTGATCGGATTCGCCTCCAAGAAGCGCTCCGCATCGATCGCGGCCATGCACCCCGAACCCGCCGAGGTAACCGCCTGCCGATAAACATGGTCCTGGCAATCGCCGCAGGCAAAGACGCCCGGAATATTCGTGAACGCGGAATGGCCGAGGGTCTCGATGTAGCCAAGCTCGTTCATCCTTAGCTTGCCACGAAAGAGGCTGGTGTTTGGCTCATGTCCGATTGCCACGAAGATTCCGTCCGTTTTCACCTTTTCAACCACACTTGTACGCGTATCCCGAATGATTGCTCCAGTGACAGATTTTCGGTTCTTCTCATCTGTCATCCCAAGCACCTCGGTAATCTCAGCATTCGTCCGCCAGTGGATCTTAGTGTTCTTCTGAGCCCGCTCGAGCATGATCTTCGAAGCGCGGAATTCGTCCCGGCGATGTACGACGGTTACCTTATTGGCAAAGCGCGTCAGGTAAATCGCTTCCTCCATTGCCGTGTCACCTCCGCCAACAATGAGCACTTCCTGATTGCGAAAGAAGAATCCATCGCACGTTGCACAGGCGCTAACTCCGTAACCCATATAGAGTGGCTCGGAGGGAATATTCAGAAGCTTTGCATGTGCACCGGTTGCGACGACCACCGTCTCTGCGTAATGAGTTGCTCCATTGGCAACGACGGAGAACGGGCGCTTTGAAAGATCGACTTCAGTCACTGTCTCGAATCGGCAATGCGCTCCAAATCGCTGTGCCTGCTTACGAAAGATGTCCATCATCTCAGGGCCCTGAATTCCGTCGATGAAGCCAGGATAATTTTCAACTTCGGTCGTGATCGTCAGTTGACCGCCGGGCTGTTCGCCTTCAAACACGATGGGACGAAGTCCCGCACGAGCAGTGTAGAGCGCCGCGGTTAGTCCAGCAGGACCTGAGCCAATAATGATGACCGGATGAACGTCGTTGCGAGAAAGTGTCGATGTTACGGAATGATGCTCAGAGGCATGAGATGTCATTTATCGCGAATTTCGGGTTGATTCTGGTGCAATTCAGCTGTCTTGGCCACTGATAACGCTTTTGCGTTCCTCTTCAGTCCCGCGAGCTTCGTCCGTTTGACTGGTGACTTTCGAAAACGCGACGAGAAATCTTCCTGCGTCATTCCCATGACAGTCGGAATTTCGAGATCCATGTTCGCTGGACGAGGTGCAAAACGGTCATCGCCGCTAGGTTGTTCGAACCGATTCCATGGGCAAATATCCTGGCAGATGTCGCAGCCGTAGAGCCAATTCTCAAATTGATCGGAGAGTTCATTGGGGATCGACTCCTCGGGCTTCAATTCTATTGTCAGATACGAAATACACTTGCGAGCATCGACGACATAGGGTTCGACGATTGCATTTGTTGGACAGGCATCGAGGCATTTGGTGCATGTGCCGCATAGATCTTCAGCCGGCGTATCAGGCTCCAGCTCAAGATTCAGAATGATCTCGGACAGAAATACCCACGAGCCCAACTCCCGAGTGATCACATTTGAGTGCTTGCCAATCCAGCCAACTCCTGCGCGCTCGGCGACAGCCTTCTCCATCACCGGGCCAGTATCAACATAATACTTGCCTTCAGTAGCAGGTTCGATCGCTTTGATCCGTTTCAAGAGCTCTTCCAGCATTGCCGGGATGATCTCATGATAGTCTGTGCCCCAGGCATATCGCGAGATCTTTAGCTTCTCTGTGTGAGCTTCTGGGTGATAATAATTGAGTGCAAGCGAGAGTATGCTTCTGGCCGAGGGCAATATTGCCTTGGGATCGCGCCTCTTCTCCTGACTGCGCTCCATGTAACTCATGTAGCCTTGCATCCCGGAGTCAATCCATGAGCGAAGACGATCACTCGCGGTATCAAACGTTGCGGCAGAAGTGATGCCGGCCTTTGAAAACCCTATCTCAAGGGCTATCTGTTTAATGCGCTCACTGAGTGGGCTTACCTTCATCGCTCAACCTTTTACCGCGCCTGCTGTGAGGCCCGCAATAATCTTACGCTGAAAGACTGCAAACAAAATGAGTACGGGAATAGCGCTCATGCCGGCGCCTGCCATGAGATGTCCCCAATCGATCGATTGCTTGCCCTGATAGAACGCAAGGCCGACAGGCAGCGTACGCATTCTCGCGGTGTTGACGAAGAGGAACGGGAATAAGAATGAATTCCAGGCGGTAAGAAACTGATAGATGAAGAGCACGACAAACATTGGCTTTGCCAATGGGAAGATGATCGATCGCAACACCAGCCACGTCGATGCTCCGTCGATCGTTGCTGCCTCCTCCAACTCCTTTGGAAGCTCTTCGATGAACTGCCGCATCAGAAAAATACCGAACGGTGTAACGAAGAAGGGGACAGTAAGAGCGAGATAACTATTCATCCAGCCAAAGAGGACGATCTCTCTGTAGAGCGAGATCATCACCACATGTGGTGGCACCATGAGTATCGCAAGCACCGAGCCAAATAGTATGTTCTTGAATGGAAAGCTTCTCCGTGCGAACGCATACGCCACGATCACGGAAAGATACGAGCTCACAATCGCGATCAGAGTGCTAACTAAAACAGAATTCAGAAAATAGACACCAAAGGAATCGCTGCTCAAGGCTTCCGCGTAATTCTTTATCGTGAAGTGGCCAGAGAGAAGTTCGCGAAGTGTGACGTCGCCGGGTGGATTGTCTGAAAGCGATAGCAACAGCATCCACACGATGGGGAAGAACATCGTGATCGCGCCCAACCACAGGATCAAATGTTGCGGAATATGTCGATTGCGCTTCATGCCTACCTGTAAAGCCCCTCGTGCAGGATATATTCCCGCACGCCATCAGGCACAAGATAGCGGATCGACTTGCCCTCGTGCACTCGTGCGCGGATATCAGTGCTCGAGATATCGATCAACGGGAAGGGAAAAAACTCGACGTGCTTGAGTAGATCAGGGGAGATGTTGGCCTCACCAACGGTGCGAGCAAGCACAATTAGCTTCGCTTTAGCAAGAATATCCTGATACCTATGCCACTCTTGAAAGATCTGGAGGTTATCCAGTCCGATAACGAGATACAACTCTGTCTCAGCGTTTGCAAGCTGCTCGAGTGTGTCGATCGTGTACGAAGTGCCTTCTCGGTTCAGTTCGATCTCGGAGACATCGAAGCGGTCGTTGCCCTCGATGGCAAGTCTCGTCATCGCAAGACGATGTCTTGCTTCCGAACGCTCGTGTGTGACCTTGTGAGGCGGAATAGAAGCAGGGATGAAAAGGATCTGATCGAGATCGTACGCTTCGCGCACACGTTCGGCAGCGATCAAATGACCCAGGTGTGGTGGATCAAACGTACCGCCAAAAATGCCGATCCTCTTCACGTGCAGCGATTATTTAAGTATACGAAACTCGGTGCGACGATTCTGTCTGCGTCCTTCTTCCGTGCCGTTATCCGCGACTGGCACCGCTTCGCCATAGCCTTTCGCTGAAAGCCTCGCTGAAGAAATGCCGTGCTGCACAAGGTAGATCCTCACCGACTCAGCACGCGCCTGCGAAAGCCGCATATTGAATTCAGCAGTGCCGACAGAATCGGTGTGCCCGGAGATCTGGATGCGGATCGTGGAATTCTCTTTCAGGAAGCGAATCAGGTTCTTGAGCTCAGGTATCGACTCCGTCTGCAATGTAGCCTTATTGAAATCGAAGAACAGATTATTGAGTGGCACTGCGACCGAAGTATCGATCACGTGTGTGCCGCCGGGATGATTGGTTGTGTCGATTCCATTCGTTCCGTCGCTAACGTTGCCGGTGTCCGTGGTTTTGGTATTGGTGTTAGTGTTATCGCTGTTCGTGTCAATCGAAGCAAACATGCTATCGACGCGAATGAGCGGGATGTTGAAGATCAACTCGCGATACGCGATGGTGTCGGGTACGGTATACTTCTGCGAGAAGAAGGTATATTTTGGCGCGACTGCTGTCACCGCGTACGTATTGCCTGTCCCGAGCGGCACGAAAAATTTCCCGGTGACGGCGTTCGTGTGATAGACAGCTCTAAGCTCATTCGTCTTTAGATCTGTAACCTCAAGCGTTGCCGCAAGCGGCTTGTGTGTTTTGCTATCGTATACGATGCCGGCAACCACAGTGACAGGTCCTGGCCGAAATCTTGTTGGAAGCGTTACCTGGTAGATGTCGAGATCACCCTTCGGATTTGAGCGCTGCGAACTGTAATACATCTGCGCACCACGCGCCGGTATTGTCGGAAAGACATCGTCGCCTTCTGCGTTGATCGGCGAACCAAGATTCACAGGCACCGACCAAGTGCCATCCTCGAGTTTACGGCTCATGAAAAGATCATGATTCCCAAAACCTGGATGTCCGTTCGATGAGAAATAAAGTGTCTTGCCATCGGCAGCGATGAAGGGAGAACGCTCCGAAAATTTAGTATTGACGGGCTCACCTAAATTCACCGGTTTGCCCCACGTTCCTTCGACACTCTTATAGGCGACCCAGATATCCTCCGAGCCATCGATGGAACCAGCGCGTCTGCTTGAGAAATACATCGTGTGCCCATCTGGCGTAAGGCTCGGCTGTGCATCCCATTGCGCCGAATTAACCATCACTCCCAAATTCTGCGGTCGGGAAAAATTCTCACCAGCGAGTTCAGATATGTAGAGATCGCATTCGCCAAATCCATCCGGACGACGACAAAGTGAATAATACAGTGATTGACCATCCGCTGTCACTGAAGCAGCGCCTTCGTCATCCGCGGAATTGATAGGCAGCGGCAATGCGTGCGGCATGCCCCAATTGCCCGCGCTATCCTTATGCACGACAAAGAGATCATCGCCAAAATCACCAGTCTCGGCATACACTGTTCGATTCGTGGAGGGCTGTCGCGATGTAAAATAAAGTGTCTCGCCATCGGCTGTTACCGATGGGCCGAACTCATCATACTCGCTGTTAATATTTGGCGAGATGCTTGTTGGATTGCTCGTGTCCTTTGGCTTTGCACGCTCAGCCAGGCAGCCAAGATTGAACTGGATCCACCAATCGGCATCCTTGATCGAAAGCGTATCTGCCTTTGAAACAGGCTGCATGCGGCGAACGAATTCCTTAAAGTTTGTTACAGCACTGTCATGCTTTGCCATCGCACGATAGGAGAGACCAAGATTGTAGAAAGAATAAACGTCTGACGCAGAGTCAAGCTTGATCGCGCGCGAATAAAACTGGATGGCGAGTGGGTAGTTGTGAAGCTGCTGATACATGGCAGCAATGCGCTCGACAGGATAGGGGTATTTCGCGTCGGCGGCGATCGCCGCATTATACTCGTACAGCGCCTCAGAGAGCTTGCCTTGCTGCTCGAGATCATACCCCGTGCGCGCATGCTTTAGCGCGACAGGGTTGCCCTGCGCGTGTAAGGTGGTTGGATAAAAATAAATGCAGAGTAAGGCAAACAGCATCACGAATGATGCTCTACCGACGCCGGATTGCTTCATGGGCGAATGGGTCTTTCGATCAATTGTCAACGCTCAGTAGCAATAGGCTCATGCAGTCGGGGTAGTCTCCTGTGGTAGTAACTTGTGATTGGTACGGTCCTCGAATCGAACTTGTAACACTCTGTTCGGCGCTCGTTTCTGAACAACGACGTGGATACCATCTGTTTCTTTCTCCTCGCCGACGTTCGGAATGTGGCCGAAGAGCTTATTGACGAAACCACTTACGGATTCGTATTCCTCGTCTTCAGGTATCTGAAAATCGGGGAAAACCTTCTCCAGATGCTCGTTGGCGTCGGCAATCGAGTAATTTGCTGAAAGCACGACCGATTTTTGGTCATGATCGGCCTGGACGATCGGCACATCCTCGTCGTTTTCATCGTGGATCTCGCCGACGATCTCTTCGACGATATCTTCCAGTGTGATCAGCCCCGCCGTGCCACCGAATTCATCCAGTACGATAGCCATATGAAGCTTCTGATGTTGGAATTCACGTAAAAGCTCAGCGATAAGTTTCGTTTCGGGTACAAATGGCGCCGGACGAATGATATCGTAAAGCAGAATGAGCTGTGGGTTTTCTACCAGGGCAAGCACATCTTTCGAATAGATCACCCCCAGTATATTATCGATCGTACCCTGATAAACAGGCAGTCGTGTATAGCCTTCGTCGATGATCGTCTGCATGACTTGCTCATGAGTGGAATTGACTTCAACAGCCACCATCTTGATACGCGGCACCATTACCTCTCGAGCAGTGCGGTCACGGAAATCGAAGATGTTCTCGATGAGCTCGTTCTCGGTCTTATCGATAACGCCAGTACGCGCTCCTTCCTCAAGCATTACTCGAAATTCTTCCTCAGAAATGCGGCCCTCCATAAAGCTTGTCCTATCTCGGAATGGACGAAGGAAGATGTTCGAAATGATGACAGGCAGATGCGTGAACGGTTTCAGCCAACGAACAAGCACGTTGAGAATGCCCGCAGTCGCGAATGCAATCTTCTCGCTTTTGTGCAGCGCGATCGACTTGGGTATCAGCGCTCCGAACGTAAGGTCAAGCACGGTTGCCAGCAGGATCGCGATGACGATGGCAAATCCGATCGCCGTGGTGTGCTGGACCAACATCGAAGATTCAAGCGCCTCGACCATCACATCATAGGCAAAGAGCGCCATCGTCGCCGCCGCTAGGAATCCGGAGAAGACCGCTCCGGTCTGCACGGTCGCAAGAAAATGCTCGGGCTGGAGTTTGAGCTTCAGAATAATATCGATACGCCGCTTCGTCGAGTACGGGACATCATCGTCCTCGTTCATTTCACGCAACCGGCTTTTGCGTACATTCAGGACACTCGTTTCCGACAGCGAAAAGAACGCGTGCAGACCGATGAAAACGAAAAACAGAAAAATCTCTAGACCTGGAGGCAGCATGGACTTGTGGTGGCTTACATGCTCTCCGGCGCGCGGACGCCAAGGAGTTCGCAGCCACTGGCTAAGACCTGCTTTGTTGCGATCGAAAGTTGCAAACGTGCAGAGCGCACTGGCTCCGCACTTTGCACGATTCGGCACTCATGATAAAACTTATGAAACTGGGCGGCGACCTCGCGGATATATTCGCACAAATGATGAGGAGCAAATGACTGGGCGGAAAGCCGGACGACCTCCGGAAAACGAAGCAGCACTTTGATGAGCGCGAGCTCTTCCGGGTGCTCCAGCGCAGGAAGTGACTCCGGTGCCGCACCCGAGGTTACATCCAGACCCTGATCTTTCGCAAGTCGTAGAAGACTTCCGATACGCGCATGCGCATACTGCACATAGTAGACAGGGTTCTTGTCCGACTGTTCTTTCGCCAGCGCGACATCGAACTCAAGATGTGATCCTGCGGCGCGCATGTTGAAGAAAAACTTTGCAGCATCAGGGCCAACATCATCGAGAAGTTCATCGAGCGTATAATTGCCGCCGCTTCGTTTCGAGAACCTGATCACTTCACCGTTCGAATTGAACGAGACCATCTGGTGAATGATAACCTTCACTTTTTCCGTCTCTAGACCCAATGAACGGACGGCCGCCAATACATCGGTGACAGTCGCAATGTGATCTGCCCCAAAAATATCGACGACGAGCGCATATCCACGCGAGAGTTTATCGCGATGATAGCAGATGTCGGGCAGCCGATACGTGGGTTCGCCACTCGATTTGACGATCACGCGGTCGTCATCTTCTCCCATTGCAGAGAGCTTGAGCCAGATCGCGCCGTCTTTTTCATAGGCGAGGCCTTTTGCCTTAAATTCTTCGATTACGTCTTTGATCGCACCGGAATCGTAGAGCGAATTTTCGTTGAAGAAAATATCATGGCGAATGCCTAGGCGCTCAAGCGTCTTCTTAATGTTGGAGAAATTAAACTCTTCACCAAACTTCTGAAAAAACTCCAGATCAGCATCGCGCTTTGAATCGCCGTATTTCGCAATAAGATCGTTCGCGATCTCCTTGATCTCCTCGCCATGATATCCTTCTTCGTGAAGTTCGATGACGTCTCCGAGCGCCTGCAAATATCTCACGCGCACTGAGATCGCCAGGTTCTTCATCTGGTTGCCGGCGTTGTTGAAGTAGTATTCGCGTACGACGGTATATCCGGTCCACTCCAGTAAATTCGTCAGCGCTGCACCGAGGCAAATATTTCTTCCATGTCCCGCGTGAAGCAGCCCTGTAGGGTTTGCGCTTACCCATTCAACATTGGCAGTCTTGCCTTTGTGATCGTAAGACTTGCCAAAGTTGCTGCCTTCGCTAATGAGCTTCTGAAGCCCTTCGATGAGATATTGATTGGTGAAGCTGATGTTAATGAACCCTGGACCCGCGACTTCAACTGCACGAATCATCGCATTGTCCTGCTGCAGCGATTTCGAAAGCGCAAGCGCCAATTCTCTCGGAGCGCGCTTCATCGGCTTGGCGAGCGTTAGCGCAATATTCGTCGAGAGATCGCCATGCGCCGAATTCTGTGGCACCTCGAACTTAATTGGCGTGCCGGAAGGCGCGCCCAGTTCAACCAGCGCTTCCTGAATGACTCTCTCGAGATACTGCTCCATTGACAATTGATTGTGCTCGGTCACTAACGAATTACCCTGATAAGCGGCTCAGATTCAACGTCCAGAACCTCCGCTTTTTTTGTCCGCTTCGCGCGCGTTACTTTCTTGATCGGCTCGTCCTTAATGTCTTCGGCGGGGGCATCGGCCCACAAACGCTCAAGATTGTAATGCACACGAGCTTCCTTCTGGAAAACATGAACTACGAAATCGACAAAGTCGATGATGACCCAGGTAAGTGTATCCCAGCCTTCGCTATGCCAGGGAGCCACGCCCTCAGTGTCGCGCATTTCCCCGATCACATTCTCCGCGATCGCTTTGACCTGCTTATCGCTATCGGCCGAAACCACGACGAAGAAATCAGTCATCGTTGTGACCTGCCGAAGATCGAGAATCCGGATGTTCTCACCTTTCTTCTCGATTGCGTATTTGGCCGCTAACCGTGCATGTACTTGCGTCTCGTTTTGTTCGACAGGGCTAGTCTTTCTCAGGCGTTTTGCGCCCTTTGGTGCTCTGATCGTGGCAGAGTCAGGACCATCGGTCGAGATGGGCTTTGCTCGAATCGCCTTTGGCTTCGATACACGTTTGCCAGCTACCGCTGTTTTTGTAACTGCTGTTTTGGCTCCTGCTGCCTTAGCTCCCGCTGTCGTCGCTTTTTTGGTTGAAGGTTTTTTAATTGCCGGCTTGGTCGCAACTGTCATGCAATGCTAGACGAATAGATGTTCATTCCGAAATCAATAAAATGTCTGGTGCGAAATACTTGAGATACAACCACGGGATCAATAATGAGGCCCTTCTTTCATCGGCTTCAGCGAAAGATAGTCCTTCCCGATCACGATCGCGGCGTCGACAAAAGCATTGGAATCGACCTGCAACGTAATTTTTGCAGGATCGACTCCTAAGGCATACGCCACTTTCTGTGCGGCACTGGAATCGCGGATCTTATCAATGATAAAACTTTGCTCGACATCAGAACGGCTGTAATTCGACATCTCCACCACATCGAATTTCCTTGCCCGAAGGTAATCGGTAAATCGCCTTGCGAGATCTGCCTGACCGGAGCCATTCAGCACGGTAAGCTGGATACGTTCACCCTTTCGGACAAGCATGTCGCCCCGTTCCCGTTCGCTGGAGACGGGAGGGGAAAACCACGTATGCGTAATGAACTGGCCGGCCAGTAACAACACAAATGCAGCGATCACGCCGATCACGGACCAGGAGAAGATATTGGCAACAAGCTTTCTACGGCGCCTGCGTTCGCGTTCAGTTCTGCCTGCGATACGGAGCCAGAAGGTGGGGGGCCAGTTCAATAGCGATTGCGCTCTCCGCGTAAAGCCATCAGGAGATTGGGATGTAATAGTGCACGTGACGGCCGAGCCGCGGTGTTAATAGCGATTCAGAAAATAGAATGGCGACGAGTTCGGGCCAGGTCCACCGATATACTGGATCACAAGCGACGAGTGATCGCCAAGCTTCCAATCGAGTCGTGCGTCCGAGAGATAGATGCCGTTGATCGACTTCGAAAAGCCGTTACCGAATGAGCTAAATGGAGAATACACCGCCGAGACATCCGCGCTCACACGAAGATTGTCACTCGCCTGAAATTGAAGCGTGTTCGTATACATCCCAAGCCCGACAGAGCCGCCGGAAAAGCTGGTGAAACTGAAGGAATAACTTGAGTGGTCCGACCAGCGGTTCGGATCGAACAGGCGCGAAAAGAAGCTATCGCCGCCTCCAAATGTCATCGCATCGATCGCAGGCTTTGCCTTATCGGCTTCCTGATCCAAACCTGGAGC